>JAFAAX010000017.1 GCA_023426345.1 Actinomycetes bacterium | reverse complement strand
GCCCCCGGCCGGCGTCGCGTCCCGCGCGGGCGCCGCCGTCACCGGCCTCGTCGCCGTCATCGGCGTCGTGCTGGCCGTCGTCCTCGCC
The DNA here is from genome assembly GCA_023426345.1 of Actinomycetes bacterium. GTDB lineage: Bacteria > Actinomycetota > Actinomycetes > Actinomycetales > Actinomycetaceae > Pauljensenia. The sequence continues at coordinate 20,612 of JAFAAX010000017.1, read as the reverse complement.
CAGCCCTCCGGTACCGCTTCGTCCGGAAGCGCCGGGGAGACGGGGGCGGCCTCGTCGATGTCGGGGACGGCCAGCGTCGCCGCCACGGGGCACACGACCGAGGCCACGGTGGGCGTCGACGGCATGGCGTTCACGCCCTCTGTCCTGGACGTGCCCGCCGGCGATCGGCTGGTCATCACGTTCGAGAACACGGGCGACCAGTACCACGACCTGGTGCTCGACAACGGCGCGCAGACGGGATCCGTGGCGCCCGGCGCCTCCGCGACGCTCGACGCGGGTCTCATCGGCGGCGACATGGACGGCTGGTGCTCGCTGCCCGGCCACCGCCAGATGGGCATGACGCTCACGATCCACGCCGTGGCGGCCGGATCCGGTTCGGGGGCCGCCGCCATGCCCGAGCAGGCGGGGGCGCCCTCGTCGGGGCACGACCATGCGGGGATGGGGACCGGGGCGGGCGCGGACACGGCGCGGACGGCGCCCAGCGCCGCGGAGCTGGCCGAGCAGGCGGCCACGAGCGCCCCCTACGACGCCGAGCTGGCACCGCTGGAGGACGCGACCGAGCACTCGTACACCTTCACCGTCACGGAGCAGGAGGACCCCGTCGCCCCCGGCCTCACGCGCACCGTGTGGACGTACAACGGCACGACGCCGGGGCCCGTCCTGCACGGCCGCATCGGGGACACGTTCCACATCCATCTGGTCAACGACGGGTCGATGGGCCACTCGATCGACTTCCACGCGGGCGACATCGCCCCCGATGGACCCATGCGCACGATCCAGCCCGGCGAGTCCCTCGACTACACGTTCACGGCGGAGCGGGCGGGGATCTGGATGTACCACTGCTCGACGATGCCGATGTCGATGCACATCGCGAACGGCATGTTCGGGGCGGTCGTCATCGAGCCGGACGGCCTGCCGGCCGTCGACCGCCAATACGTCCTCATCGAGTCCGAGGTCTACCTGGGATCGGGCGCCGCCGCCGACGACGGCGACGCCACCCGCGACGGGACGGTCAGCACCGGCCCCGCCGACGCGGACCGGATCGCGGGGCTCGTCCCCGACATCGTGATGTTCAACGGACGCGCGTTCCAGTACGACGCGCACCCGCTGACGGCCCGGGTCGGGCAGCGCGTGCGCATGTGGGTGCTCGACGCGGGGCCGAACGTCGCGCTGTCGTTCCACGTGGTGGGCGCCCAATTCGACACCGTGTGGACCGAGGGGCACCTGTCGGTGGCGGGAGACGCCTCGACGGACGGCGCCACCCGCGGCGCGACCGGCGCGCAGGTCCTGCCGCTGCTGCCCGCCCAGGGCGGCTATGTCGAGCTCACCACCCGCGAGCCCGGGCACTACGCGTTCGTCAACCACGCGATGAGCCTGGCGGAGAAGGGAGCGCACGGGGTCCTTGAGGTGAGCGAGTGACCGCCCTCTCCGCCGCGACCGGCCCGCCTCCCCCCTCGAGTCCGGTCCGACTCCGGCCTCGAAGCCGGGTCACCGCTTCGACGCGGGAACGGACGCTCCTTGATAGAGTGGGAATCACCCCTCATAATTCACGAGGGCGGCCCGCCTCCGGAGACCGTCGATTCCAGGAGTTCCCATGCCCCACGCCCGCACCGCGGACCTGTCAGCGGTCTCCGCTGCGCTGATCGTCGCCTCCGACCGCGTGCTGTCCGCGGAGAAACCGGACCGGGTGTCCCCCCGGTGCCGCGAGCGCCTGGAGGAGGCCGGGCTCTCCGCGATGAGCGCATCGGTCGTGCCGGAGAGTCGCGCCGACATCGCCCAGGCCCTCCGGGGCGCCCTGGATCGGGGCGACCGGTTGGTCATCGTCGCAGGATGCACGGGATTCGGCAGGGGGAATGAGGCGCCCGAAGCGGTCCGCGACGTCATCGCCGTCGAACTGCCCGGCATCGCCGAGGCCATCCGCGCCCACGGGCTGTCCTCCACGCCGTCGGCTCCGCTGTCGCGCCAGGTCGTCGGGCTCACGGGACGCGACCACCGGGCCGCCCTGGTCGTGGCGTCGCCCGGTTCCGTCGGCGGCATCGACGACACACTGGACATCCTGACCCCTCTGCTCGGCCAGATCTTCGCCCAGCTGGGCGAGGCCTGAGGGCCCCGGGACCGGGCGGTCCGCCACGCGGTCAACCGTCGGCCAGGGCGCTCCCGCCCAGCCGGGCGGTCCACCACGCGATGTCGGCAGGCGTGTCGACGTCGCGGCACTCGTCGGCGGAGGCCGGGACGTCGAGCAGGTCCAGGACGGACAGGGCGCGGGTCACCCCTCGGTGGCGCAACCGTCCCGCACGCTCCAACGCCTCGGACAGGGCCTCCAGCCGGTAGACGGCCTGGAGGTACTGCCGGAAAGGCTCGGGGGCGCCGCCGACGATGGCGGCGCCGTCCCAGGGCGCAGCCGCGGCGAGCGCCGCGACCAGACGCGGGGCGAGTACGCCGATCCCCGGGGTGTCGACGCTGCACACGACGACGAGGTCGCCGTCCGGCATGGTGGAAGTGCCGCGGGCGCCCTCGTCGCCCGTTGATGGGCGGGCATCCCGGACGCGAGCGCGGCGCGCAGCCGCGATCACGGCCAGTCCGGCGCCGATGCCGGCCAACGGTCCCCCCAGAGGTGGATCCTCCAGCGTGCGGACCACCCTCTCCGGCACGCGGACGGAGCTGGGCGCGACCACGACGACGGTTCCGTCAACGACGGGCGCGAGGCACTCCAGGACCAGGTCGAGCAGCCGCCGACCGGCGAGCTCGATGTCGGCCTTGGACCGACGGCCGAGCCGTTCCCCCGTGCCGCCCGCCAGGACGATCGCATGCACCGCGCGCGGGTCGATGCCTCGGGTGTCGGACATGCTCCACACGGTAGCCCGGCCGTGGGCACGCCATACGAAATGTGGGTGAGAACGCGCCGGCGAGCGTCGCGGTTGCAGGCCAGGCCCTCGTCGCAGGTCCGACCTCACAGGGAAGGGGCCAATGGGACACTTGTCGCTCTGAAATGATTTATGCTGAGTCAAGCCCACATAATTCAATCGCACGCATCCGATCGAACGACGAAGCGCGCCCGCGCCCGACGCCTCCCCTTCCGCGCTCGTTCACCACAACCCTCACCGGAGGTCCCGAATGGCCATGACATCCCGCGTCCTCACCGCCTGGAATCCCGAGGACGAACGCACTTGGGACCGCGGCCTCGCCTGGCGCACGCTGGCGATCTCGACCTTCTCGATGATCATCGCGTTCTGCGTGTGGTTCCTGGCCAGCGCGATCGCCCCGAAGCTCAACGACATCGGCTTCGACCTCACGAAGTCGCAGCTGTATTGGTTGACCGCGATGCCGGGCCTGTCGTGCGGACTGGTCCGGCTGGTCTACATGTTCCTGCCTCCCGTCGTCGGAACGCGGCGGCTCGTGGGATGGAGCTCCCTGCTCTACCTCATCCCGATGGTCGGGTGGTTCTTCGCCGTCCAGGACACGTCCACCGACTACGGCGTCTTGCTGGGCCTGGCCTTCCTTTGCGGGATCGGCGGCGGATCGTTCTCCGGGTACATGCCCTCCACCGGCTACTTCTTCCCGAGGCGCCTCCAGGGCACCGCGCTGGGAATCCAGGCGGGCATCGGCAATCTGGGCATGTCGATCATCCAGATGATCGGCCCGTTCCTCATGGGGTTCGGGCTGTTCGGCATCACATGGATCGCCCCGGAGGTCACGACCACCGGCCACCTGTGGGTCCACAACGCCGCGATCTTCTTCGTGCCGTGGACCATCATCGCGGCGATCCTGGCCTTCACCCTGCTCAAGGACGTGCCCGTCACCGCTAACATCCGCCAGCAGATCGACATCTTCACCAACCCCGACACGTGGATCATGACGCTGATGTACGTGATGACGTTCGGCCTGTTCAGCGGCATCAGCGCCCAGTTCGGCCTGCTGATCAACAACGTCTATGGAAGCGCCAGCCCCCTGGCGGACTCCTTCGACCCCTCGACGCTGCCCGCGGGCGCCAGCTACGCCTTCCTCGGCCCGCTCATCGCGTCCCTGGTCCGCGTCGCCTGGGGACCCCTGTGCGACCGCTTCGGGGGCGCGGTGTGGACCCTCGTCTCCGGCATCGGCCTGGCCGTCACGCTGGGGGGAGCGGCCCTGTTCCTCGATCCGACCAGTCCCGACCAGTTCCCGGTCTTCTTGTGGATCATGCTCGCGATGTTCTTCTTCGCCGGGATCGGCAATGCCGGGACGTTCAAGCAGATGCCGATGATCATGCCGAAGCGCCAGGCCGGCGGCGCCATCGGCTTCACCGCGGCCGTCGCCAGCCTGGGCCCGTTCTTCGTCGGCATGGCGCTGTCCGCGATGGCGCCCTCGACCTGGTTCTGGATCTGCGCCGGCTATTCCGCGCTGTGCGCGGTTGTCTGCTGGATCCGCTACGCCCGCCCCCACGCCCCGTTCCCCGGCTGACCGCCCGCCCCGGCCGACCCGCCCGCCCGCCCCGGCTGACCGCCCGCCCGCGCCGCCCTCGTCCCCTTCCCCATCCTCCCCAGGAGGGTTCCATGACCACCCGACCCACTCCCGCCGACACTCCGCACGAGGCCGCGGACGCCGTCCCCCCGGCCGCCGTCCCCCCGGCCGCCGCCGCCCTGTTCCGCCTGGGGTCGTGGCTGCGCCGCGGCACGCCCAGCGAGGACGCCCGCCAGCTCTTCCTGGACGGCGGGCGCCAGGCGGACGCGTTCTACCGCCAGCGCTGGAGCTACGACAAGGTCGTGCGCTCGACCCACGGCGTGAACTGCACCGGCTCGTGCTCGTGGAAGGTCTACGTCAAGGACGGGATCATCACCTGGGAGTCCCAGCAGACCGACTACCCCACCACCGGCCCGGACATGCCCGAGTACGAGCCGCGCGGCTGTCCCCGCGGCGCGGCGTTCAGCTGGTACGAGTACTCCCCGACGCGCATCAAGCATCCCTACGTCCGCGGCGTCCTGCTCGACCTGTACCGCGAGGCCCGCGCGCGCCTCGGCGATCCGGTCGCCGCGTGGACGGACGTCACCGCCGATCCCGAGCGGGCGCGCGCCTACAAGAGCCAGCGGGGGCGCGGCGGCATGGTCCGCGTCAGCTGGGAGGAGGCCGCCGAGATCATCGCCGCCGCCTACGTGTCCACGCTCGAGCAGTACGGCCCCGACCGCATCGCCGGGTTCTCGGTCATCCCGGCCATGTCGATGATCTCCTACGGGGCGGGCTCCCGCTTCCACGAGCTCATCGGCGCCACCATGCTGAGCTTCTACGACTGGTATGCGGACCTGCCGCCGGCCAGCCCCCAGGTGTTCGGCGACCAGACGGACGTCCCGGAGTCCGGCGACTGGTTCAACGCCCAGTACCTCATCATGTGGGGCTCGAACATCCCGCTGACGCGCACCCCGGACGCGCACTTCATGACCGAGGCCCGCTACCACGGCCAGAAGGTGGTCGTCGTCTCCCCCGACTTCGCGGACAACACCAAGTTCGCCGACGACTGGCTGCGCGTCCAGCCCGGCACCGACGGGGCGCTGGCCCAGGCCATGGGCCACGTCATCCTCACGGAGTTCCACGTGAAACGCCGCGAGCCGATGTTCCTCGACTACATGCGCCGCTACTCCGACGCCCCGTTCCTCATCGAACTCGACCCGCTCCCCGCGCCCTCCACGCCCATCGACGAGGACGGCCCCGGCTCCGCCGGGGCGCGCGCCGCCGGGGCGGCGGGATCCGCGGGCGCAGGCACCGGCGCTCCCGCCGGACAGGCTGCCCCCGACAGACAGGCTGCCGGCGCGGCCGCCCCCGCGGTCCGCGTGCCGGGCAAGTTCCTCACCGCGGACCGCATGCCCGCCGGCACGACCGAGCGCACCGACAACGCGGCCTTCCGGCCCCTCGTCCTGGACGTGGCGACCGGCCGGGCGGTCGACCCCGGCGGCACCCTGGCCGATCACTTCGGCCAGCAGGGCGCCGGCCACTGGAACCTGTCCCTGGACGGCGCGGACCCCGTGATGTCGCTGATGGACACCGACGACTGGATCCCCGTGGAGGTCGCGCTCCCGCGCTTCGACCTGCCGCCCGCGGACGGCCAGGTGAGCATCGGCGGCGGCGTGGTCGTGCGCGGCGTCCCCGCCCGCCTCGTCGACGGGCACCTGGTGACCACCGTCTACGACCTGCTGCTGGCCCAGTACGCCGTCGCGCGCGAGGGCCTGCCGGGCGAGTGGCCGACCGGCTACGACGACGCCTCGACGCCCGGCACCCCCGCCTGGCAGGCCGAGCTCACCGGGGTGCCCGCGGGCGCCGCCATCAAGGTCGGCCGGGAGTTCGCGCTCAACGCCCTGGAGTCGGGCGGACGCTCGATGATCGTCATGGGCGCGGGCACGAACCACTACTTCCACTCCGACCAGATCTACCGGACGTTCCTGGCGCTCACCACGATGTGCGCGACCCAGGGCGTCAACGGCGGCGGCTGGGCCCACTACGTCGGCCAGGAGAAGGTCCGCCCGATCACCGGGTGGTCGACCTACGCCTTCGCCCTGGACTGGCAGCGCCCCGCCCGCCAGATGATCGCGACCGGCTGGTACTACCTCACCACCGACCAGTGGCGCTACGACGGCACCCGGGCCGAGGACCTGGCCAGCCCGCTGGGCGCCGGGACCCTGGCGGGCAAGACCACGGCCGACTGCCTGGTCGAGTCCGCCCGTCGCGGATGGATGCCGTCCTATCCGACGTTCGACCGGTCGCCCCTGGAGCTCGGGCGCCAAGCCCGCGCCGCCGGCATGGCGCCCGGCGACTACGTCGCCCAGGAACTCGCCGCGGGCCGCCTCCGCTTCGCGGCCGAGGACCCCGACGCCCCGGAGAACGTCCCGCGCATCCTCGCGAACTGGCGGACGAACCTGCTGGGGTCCTCCGCCAAGGGCACGGAGTTCTTCCTCCGGCACATGATCGGCGCCGAGTCCGACGCCACCACGGAGGAGCTCCCCGAGGATCGCCGCCCGAGCACGATGGCGTGGCGCCCCGACGCGCCCGTCGGCAAGCTCGACCTCATGTGGACGGCGGACTTCCGGACGACGTCGACGACCCTGCACTCCGATATCGTCCTTCCCGCGGCCACGTGGTACGAGAAGGACGACCTCTCGTCGACGGACATGCACCCCTTCGTCCACGCCTTCAATGCGGCGGTGGACCCGCCGTGGGAGGCCCGCACCGACTTCGAGACGTTCCAGACCCTGGCGCGCCTGGTGTCCCGGATGGCGCCGGGCCATCTGGACACCCAGCTGGACGTCCTCGCGGCGCCGCTGTCCCACGACACCCCCGACGAGATGACGCTGCCCGGCGGCACGGTCACCGAGCGCGGGGCCTGGGTCCCGGGCGTCACCATGCCGAAGATCGTCGGCATCGAGCGCGACTACACGCAGATCGGCCACAAGTTCGACACGCTGGGGCCGCTGGCTGCGACAGCGGGCCTGACGACGAAGGGCGTGACGTTCCACGTCGAGCGCGAGATCGAGGAGCTCGGCGCTTCCGGCGGCCTGGCCCCCACCTCCCACGGTCCGGGCGCCGGGCGTCCCCTGGTCGACACGGACGTCAAGGCCGCCGACGCCGTCCTGCGCCTGTCGGGCACGACGAACGGCCGCCTGGCCACCCAGGGCTTCCACACCCTGGAGCAGCGGGTCGGCCGCCCGATGGCGGACCTGGCGGAGGGCGACGAGGAGCGCCGCGTGACCTTCCGCGACACCTCCGCCTCCCCGCAGCCCGTCATCACCTCCCCGGAGTGGTCGGGATCGGAGCACGGGGGACGCCGCTACTCGGCGTTCGTCCAGAACCTCGAGCGGGACAAGCCCTGGCACACGCTGACCGGGCGCCCGCAGTTCTACCTGGACCACGACTGGATCCGCGACATGGGCGAGTCCCTGCCGATCTTCCGCCCGCCTCTGGACCTCCCCCGCCTGCACCCGCGCGGCGAGCAGGTCCTCGGGTCCGGGACCGAGGAACCCGCGGCGGAGGTGGCAGTGCGCTACCTCACCCCGCACAACAAGTGGGCGATCCACACCCAGTACTACGACAACCCGCACATGCTGACGCTCGGGCGCGGCGGGCAGACGATCTGGATGAGCCCCCAGGACGCCGAGAGGATTGGCGTGCGCGACAACGAGTGGGTGGAGGCGCGCAACCGCAACGGCATCGTGACGGCCCGCGCGGTCGTGTCCCACCGCATCCCCGCGGGCACCGTGTACATGTACCACGCGCAGGAGCGCACCATGAACACGCCGCTCAACGAGTCCTCGGGACGCCGGGGCGGCACGCACAACTCCCTGACGCGCATCCTGCTCAAGCCCAGCCACCTGGCGGGCGGCTACGCGCAGTTCTCCTACGCGTTCAACTACTACGGCCCGACCGGCTCCCAGCGCGACGAGGTCACGCTGGTGCGGCGGCGCTCCCAGGAGGTGCAGTTCTGATGAAGGTCATGGCCCAGATCGCCATGGTGATGAACCTGGACAAGTGCATCGGCTGCCACACCTGCTCCGTCACCTGCAAGCAGGCGTGGACGAACCGCGAGGGCACGGAGTACATGTGGTTCAACAACGTCGAGACCCGACCCGGCGTCGGCTACCCCCGCGGGTGGGAGGACCAGGACCGCTGGCAGGGCGGGTGGCGGCGCACCCGCTCCGGGCGCCTGGTCCCGCGCCAGGGGGGACGAGGGCGCACCCTGGCGAAGATCTTCGCGAATCCGACGATGCCCGATGTCCACGACTACTACGAGCCCTGGACCTACGAATACGACCAGATGCTCGCGGCGCCCGCCGGACAGAAGACGCTGCCGGTGGCGCGGGCCCGCTCGCGCGTGACGGGCGAGCGCATGGACACCGTGGCATGGGGTCCGAACTGGGACGACGACCTGGGCGGGTCCTTGGAGACGATGGATCAGGACCCCGTCCTGCATGCGATGAACCTCCGGGTCGCGACGACCATTGAGGACTCGTTCATGTTCTACCTGCCGCGCATCTGCGAGCACTGCCTCAACCCCACGTGCGTGTCCGCATGCCCCTCGGGCGCGATGTACAAGCGCACCGAGGACGGCATCGTCCTGGTCGACCAGGACCGCTGCCGCGGCTGGCGGATGTGCGTGTCCGCGTGCCCCTACAAGAAGGTCTACTTCAACCACACCACCGGCAAGGCCGAGAAGTGCACGCTGTGCTACCCGCGCCTGGAGGCCGGGGAGCCCACCGTGTGCTCGGAGACCTGCGTGGGGCGCCTGCGCTACCTGGGCGTGCTGCTGTATGACGCGGACCGCGTGACCTGGGCGGCCTCGCAGAAGGATGAGCAGGATCTGTACCGCGCCCAGCGCGAGATCCTCCTGGACCCGAACGACCCGGCGGTCGTCGCCGGGGCGGCCGCCAACGGGGTCCCGCACTCGTGGATCACGGCCGCCCAGCAGTCCCCGGTGTGGGACCTCATCGCCACCTACCAGGTGGCCCTGCCCCTGCATCCTGAGTACCGGACGCTCCCGATGGTCTGGTACGTGCCGCCGTTGTCCCCGGTCGTCGACCAGGTGAGCGCGTCGGGCAACGACGGGGAGAACCACAGGGTCCTCCTGTCCGCCATCTCCCAGATGCGCATCCCGCTGGAGTACCTGGCCGGGCTGTTCACAGCCGGGGACACCGCTCCCGTGGAACTCGCGCTGCGCCGGCTGGCCGCGATGCGCTCCTACATGCGCGACGTGTTCATGGACCGGCCCGGGGACCCGTCGATCCCCGCGGCCGTCGGCATGGACGAGGACACGGTGCGGCGCATGTATCGCCTGCTCGCCCTCGCCAAGTACGACGACCGCTACGTCATCCCGACGTCCCACCCGGAGATGCCGCGCGGCATCACCGAGCTGGAGGGGTGCCCGGTGGCCTACGACGCCGAGGCGTTCCACGGAATGGGGGCGACCGGAGCCGGGTACGGGGCCGCCGGGGCTCCTGGAGCAGTCGGGTCGGCGGGCGCCGGGATCCGCCCGCCGGCGGGGCGCCCCCTGCTGCCTCTCGAGGTCCTCCGATGAGCGTCTTCGTGGGCACGCCCCGGATCCCGGCGGCCGCGCCCGCAGGCGCCGTCGGCACGCCCACGCAGGTGCGCGTCGTCCGGATGGCGTGCTCGGTGCTGCTGGAGTACCCGGAGGCGCCGCTCCTGGAGCCCGACGGGCCGGTCGCCGGCGCCCGGGCGGCGCTGGTGGAGATGCCCGAGGGCGCCGCCCGCGAGATCGCGCGCTTCTGCGACGCCGCGGAGGAGTGGGGTCTGCGGCGCCTCCAGGAGCACTACGTCGAGACCTTCGACCAGCGCCGCCGCTGCGCCCTGTCGCTCACCTACTACTCGCACGGGGACACGCGGCTGCGCGGCCAGGCGATCCTGGCGATCCGCGAGGTCCTGCGCCGAGCGGGCTTCGAGGTCGCCCGCGTGGAGCTGCCCGACCACCTCCCGGTCGTCCTCGAGTTCTGCGCCCTCGACACCACCGGGGCCGCCGAGGACCTCCTGCGCGCGAACCGCGAGGGCGTGGAGGTCATCCGCACGGCGCTGCGCTCCGCCGACTCGCCCTACGCCCGGCTCCTCGACGCGCTGGTCGAGACCCTGCCCGCCCCCGACGCGCGCACGCTGGAGGCCTATCGCCGCCTGGTCAGCCAGGGGCCGCCCTCGGAGATGGTCGGCATCAACGCGCTGCCGCTGGCCGACGCGCTCCCCCTCGACCAGGGCGGCCCACCGCCGGCGCTGCGCCCTCCGGACGGCCGCCCGGGTCCCGCCGCTCCCGGACCCGCGCCCGAGGGGCCGACCTCCCCCGCGGGCGCCCTCGTCGATGGACCCGAGACGGCCGCAGGACCTGCGGGTATGCCGGAACCCAGCCGCGCGGGCGCCCTCGTCGATTCCTTCCCGTCACCCACCCCGAGAGGCCACGACCATGTCCGTCGCTGACACCCTGCTCTGGGCGGCCCTGCCCTACGTCGCCCTGGTCGTCTTCTTCGGCGGCCTGATCTGGCGGTACCGCACCGATCAGTTCGGATGGACCAGCCGGTCCTCCGAATGGAACGAACGCGCGATCCTGCGGTGGTCCTCGCCGCTGTTCCACATCGGGATCCTGCTGGTCGCGGCCGGGCATGTGGTCGGCCTGGCGATCCCGAAGTCGTGGACCGGCGCGGTCGGGATCTCCGAGCACGTCTACCACCTGATGGCCACCGGGCTCGGGTCCGTCGCGGCCGTCATGACGCTGGTCGGGCTGGGCGGGTTGCTGTACCGGCGGATCGTCGTGAAGTCGGTGCGGCTGGCGACGTCGCGCTCCGACATCGTCACCTACGTCGGGCTGACCGCCGTCATCCTGCTGGGGGCCTTCGCCACCGTGTCCACGCAGCTGCTGGGGCCCGCCGGCGGCTACGACTACCGCGAGACGATCTCCGTGTGGTTCCGCTCCATATGGCTGTTGCGCCCGGAGGTCGCCCTGATGGCCGGGGCGCCGCTGGCGTTCCGGCTCCACATCGCGGCTGGGATGCTGCTGTTCTGCGTGTGGCCGTTCACGCGCCTCGTCCATGTCGTGTCCGCCCCGGTCGGCTACGTGGCGCGCCCGCACATCGTGTACCGGTCCCGCGATGGGGTCCGCGCCGATCGCACGGAGGCGGGGCGTCGGGCGGGGTCCGAGCGTTCGACGGGCGCGCGCTCGGGCTCGGGGACCGGCGCGGGCTCGGGCTCGGGGGCCGAGAGGCCGACGCGCCTGCCGAACCCCTGGGGCCGAGGCGACAACCCTGGCGCCTGGTGACCTCGAGGTTCGCCCAACGGGGGCCGCCCTCGTCGATCGGCCGGACCGGCGTGACGAGCTCCACGGACCCGCCGCACGGACCCGGACGTAGGCTCGGAAGGCCGTCACCACCCTCACTCCGGCCCTCGATGCCACGCCACCAAAAGGAGCACGCCATGTCCGAGCCGACGCCCGTCGTCCCCGCGACGTCGACCGCCCCGGGTCTGGGGGCGATCCTCTCGGCGGTCGCGCGGCTGACGACGGCCCAGCACGCGCTGCTGCGCCGGGTCTCGGCCCATTCGACGCCAGTGACGGTCGCCGAGCTCGCGCAGGAGGCCGGCCTCCATGTCAGCTCCGTCCGGGAGACGATGGACTCCCTCCTGGACCTGGGCCTGGTCTCGCGTGAGCAGCTCCCCTCCCATGGACGAGGCCGCCCCGCCCAGGGCTACCTCACCTACATGCCGGCCGATCCGGCCTTCCCCGCGCGCATGGCCTCCCAGATCACCCGCGCGACCTTCGACTGGCTGCGCGAGTCCGTCCCCGATCCGGAGTCCGCCGCCCGAGAGATCGGACGCCGCTGGGGTGTTGCCGCCCTGAACTCCGCCCACATCCCCGACCACACGGGGTACTCGGTGTCGGCGCCCGGGTTCAGCCTGGCCGACCATATGGACAAGATCCGCCTGTTCCTCACGGCCCACGGGCTGGCCGCGACGGCGGACCCGGAGGTCGACACGGGCCTGGTCCTGCGCGCCTGCCCGTTCACCTCGGCGGAGCACCCCGACCCCCTGGCTCTGGAGCTGCGCCGAGGGATGGTCCAGGGCGTCCTCGAACGCACCGCGGGCGACGCCGTCGCCTCCGAGTACCTGCCCGATCCCGACCATCCGCTGGTCGCCAGGGTCCGCCTGCGCCTGCGTCCCGCCTGACCCGCCGATCCCGCTCCCGCTGAGACCGGCTCCCGCGCTCATTGACGAGGACGGCGCCGGCGCGCACCGCCTGTCCCACCAAGAGCGCGTGGCAACGGCGCCTCACCGACACGGATCGAGAACCGGATAGCCCAGAATCCCGGCGACGTCAGTCATGGTCGCGTCATGGGTGACGACAGTGGCGTCCAGTCCCGAGTGGACCAGGGACGCCAGGTGGATCGCGTCCAGCGACGTGATGTGGGGAACGATCGCCTCCGCCTCGGCGAGGATCGCATCCGAGATGGGGATGAACGACACGTAGTCCAGCATGTCGTCACGCACCGACAATGGCATCTGCTCGCGACGGAGCACTCGGGTGAGCTCGGTCTTGAGCAGCCGTGAGGCGACTATCGCGCGTGCCGGATCCCCAGTCACGTCATCGATCCATGCTGCTGCCTCTGGCGAATGACCGCGGATCACACGCACGGCCACCGAGGAGTCCAGCAGGTACCACTTCACCAGTCGCCCCGCATGTCCTCGAGCAGTTCATCGATCGTGGACGCTGTCTGCAGCTCATGACGCGGCAGAGACGTCAACGACGATCGCCCCTGCTTCTTCGGGGGGATCAGGTTGACCTCACCGGAGTCGGCGTGGGTGACCGCGATGTCGCTCATCGAGTCCCTTCGGAGAAGGCGCGCCCATGTAGGCGAGCCTCGCCTCACAAGTCGCGAGTCCTCCTGGATACCCCGGTCCCGACCGGGCAGGATGGGAGACATGACGGCGTTCGAGGCCCGGCTCCGGATCGATGTTCCCGCCGACCTGCCCCTGTTCCGCCGTGAAGGACACGTCGCGCAGGACCGGGCGCTCCGGGTCGTCACCGAACCCGACGCCGTCGAAGCGGATGTCGTGGACGTGCCCGCCCGCGTCCGCGCACAGGCCCGCGCCCTCGCGAGTCTGCGGGAGCTCCGTCGCGCCCGTCATCACCGGCTCTTCCTCCACAGCTGGCGGGTCCGCTCGATCGTGACGCCGACCTCGAAGAGCTCCGCGAGGTCCGCCCATCCGGGACCGCGAAGTCCGCCCACATCGGCGAGGCCGCGCGACCACCGTGTTCTGCCCACCAGGCGTGGGTGGACGGACTCTGGACCTGAGTCTCAGTGCCCATTCCGGGCGAACTCATGCGCGGGGCCCCGCCGACACTCAGGCCCAGAGCAGGTCGCGCTCTGGTCTGGCTCGGGCCGGCGCCGCCGGACACCGGATACCGGTCGGAGACTCCAGTCCGATCACGTCCATCCGACACCGCACGCCCCAGCCGCCCCAGCCGCCCACACGGCGGGATCCTCCATGACCAAACCCGGCGGTCCGCCCGGAGCGGCCGCGAGTACTGTGGTCGAGAGGAAGACCGCTCGTCGAGGAACCGGAGGCCCCCCATGTCCGACCACGCCGTCCGCCCTGTCCGGCCCCACTCGGCCCCGCTCCACGCCCGCACCGCCGCGTCGTCCCCGGAAGGTCGGTGACGCGCCCATGGGCTTCTTCACCGACACCCCGGCGGCCGCGCCGTGGCAGTCCGCCGACCTGGCTCCCCTGACCCGCGAGCGCCTCTGCGAGGCCATGGACCGCGCCAACTGAGGATACGGGTTCGACGACGCTGACAATATGTACACGGCATGGGATCTGGGCTATTTCTTCCTGTACCAACTGGGCGACACGGAACAGATCCTCCAGGTCCAGGGCACATGGCGCCCCGAGGTTCCGGCCGATCGACTCGCAGAACTCCTGGTGTGCTGCAACAACTGGTCCCAGGAGTACCTGTGGCCGAAACTCTGCGTTCGCCCAGCCGGGGACGGCGTGATCCGGATCTACGCCGAGCACAGCGCCGACTTCCGCAACGGGCTCACAGACGAGCAGCTCTCGAACCATTTGGCTTGCGCGTTCTCCTCTTCCATGCGGTTCTTCGAGACCCTGCGCGACCAGTTCCCCGAGACTTGGGCGACCGTCGAGCCCCCGCAGGACGCCGCCACGACCGCGGACACGCCCGCGGCCTCAGACCCCTCAGACACCCCGGACACCTCTGAGGCCACCGGCGCATGACAGACGGGTCCCAGCGGTTCCAGGTCGACCTGGCGGGAATGGTCGATCTGCTGTCCCGCCACCTCTACTCCGGCCCCCAGGTCTACCTGCGCGAACTCCTCCAGAACGGGGTCGACGCGATCACGGCGCGCCGCGCGACGGACCCCGCCGCCCCCGCCCGGCTCCGCCTGCGCACCGGCACGGACGCCGGCGGCCGCCCGACTCTGGCGGTCACGGACACGGGAATCGGCCTCACCGAGCAGGAGGCGACCGACCTCCTGGCCACGATCGGCCGCTCCTCCAAGCGCGACCCCGATTTCGGGACCGCTCGCGCGGAGTTCCTCGGCCAGTTCGGCATCGGCATGCTCGCGGCGTTCATGGTCGCCGACCGCCTTAACGTCCGCTCGCGCTCTGCCCGCCCCGGCGCCCGGCCGGTCCACTGGAGAGGGTTCGCCGACGGCACGTTCACCGTCACCTCCCTTCCGCCCTCCTCCATTGACGAGGACGGCGCCGGCGCCGCCGGCGCACCCGCGGGCGGGTCGGGTGGGACGGCGACCGCACCTGCGATGGACGCTCAGATGCTCGCGGCGGCGGTGGGCATCGCGCCCGCGGAGGACGCGGAGGACGGCCCGGTGCCCGTCGGGACGACGATCACCCTGACGGCCCGCCCCGACATGGCCCACTGGCTGGAGCGGGACACCGTCATCCGCCTGGCGACGGAGTACGGCGCGCTGCTGCCCGAGGACCTGGCCGTCGAGGTCCCGGTCCCGGGTTCGCCGATCCCGGTGTGGCGCCGGATCAGCCGCCCGGACCTGCCGTGGCAGGAGGAGCATCCGACGCCGCAGGCCCGCCGCGAGGCGTTGGCCCGGTACTGCGAGGAGACGTTCGGCTTCACGCCACTGGACCAGATCGACCTGTCCGTCCCCTTGGCGGGCGTCACCGGCGTGGCCTTCGTCCTGCCCCGGGCCGCATCGCCCAGTCCGGGTCGGCACCGGGTCCTGCTCAAGCGCATGCTGCTGGGTCCGCGCGTCGACGGCGTGCTGCCGGACTGGGCGTTCTTCGTGCGCGCGGTCATCGACTCCGACACCCTGTCGCCCACCGCCTCACGCGAGCAGCTCCACCAGGACGGCGTCCTGGACGGTGTGCGCGAGGCGCTGGGCGCCCAGATCCTCGCGTGGGCGGAGCGCACGCTGCGCCGATCCACCCCGCTGGCCCGCGACGTCATCGAGACCCACCATCTGGCGCTGCGCGCCCTGGCGCTCACCGACGACGACGTGCTGGATCTGGTCGCCCACGTCCTCCCCTATCAGACCACGGACGGCCCGATGACCCTGGCCCAGGTGGCGGCCGCCGGGGACGGGCACATCCGATACGCGACGACGACGGAGGCCTATCAGCGGGTGGCGGCCGTGGCGCGCGCCCAGGGGCTGGTCGTCGTCAATGCCGGCTACGTCTACGACGCCGACATCATGGCGCGCCTGGCCCGCCCCGGCCGCGTCCCGACCACCGACATCGACCGCGCGGCCCCTGAGGACCGCGCCGACCGGGCGTCGGGTTCGGATCGGGCGGCCGTCGGTCCGACGGCCGACTCCTCCTCCTGGTCCCTGGAGGAACTCACCGCCCAGGACCTCGTCCAGGTCCTGGGGGTCCTGGACGTCGCCCGCGAGATGGCCGTGGCCCCGGCGGTCACGCGCGCCCGGGAGATCCTCGAGGCGGACGACTGCGACGTCATCGTCCGCACGTTCCAACCGGTCACGGCCCCGTCGATCCTGCTGCGCGACCCGGAGGGCGAGCGCCGCCGGGACCTGGACCGCGAACGCCGGGCATCGGCCGGTTTGTGGGGCGGCCTGCTCGACGTGTTCGCCCAGGACGCGTCGGCCCGCACCCGCACCCTGGTCCTCAACGACGACGCCCCCGCCGTCCGGCTCCTCCTGTCCGCGCCCGGCGGCTCAGTCTTCGAGGCGGGCCTGCGCAGCCTGTACCTCTCCGCTGTCATGCTGGCCGGGGACGGGTTGCGCGCCAGCGAGTCCGCCGATCTGTCCGAGGCTCTGACCACCCTGCTCGACGCCTCCTTGGACCCTCCGACCCGCGGACGCGACGCCGCCGGCCCCGACACCCCCGACTCCCCTGGACCACACCCATGAGCACCGACCTCCCCGTCTCCCAGCAGATCGACCGGATCCGCCGCCTTCCCCGTGGGACGGCCCGGACCGCCGCGGCCGAGCACGTGGTCCGCACCGTCGAGTCCGACGGGTCCCTGCGTCCGGACCTGCCGGGCGCCCTCCTGTGCCTCCTCGACGCCTACACGGAGACCGATCTGGAGGCCTCCCGCTATCCCGTCTTCGCCCGGGCGCTGCGCCTGTGGGACGAGAGCCCGGATCTGTTCTCGCCAGCCGAGCGCCATCACCTGTTCTGGGTCTTCAAATGGCTGGGCCAATCCCTTGACGAGTACCCGGCGCTCTCCCGGGAGCAGGCCCTGGCGTTCCTCGACGACATGGACCGCCGCTTCGCCGCGGAGGGCCTGGGCCGGTCGGCTCCGCTCCTCGCGCGATTCACCTGGGAGTCGAGCATCGGGGATCCCCACGCGGAGCAGGCCATGACCGAGTGGCTCACCGCCGGGGCGGACGACCTGGATGACTGCGCGGCCTGCACGATCGGCCGGCAGGTCAGGTTCCTCATGTCGGCCGGCCGGTACCAGCGCGCGATCGATCTCGGCCTCACCCAGACCCATTTGTGCCTCTCGGAACCGGCTTCCACCTTCCACCAGACGGCGCTCGCGGCGCTGCTGACCGGTCAGCCGGACCTCGCCTGGACGATGTATCGTCGGGCCCAGGCCACGCTGGATCCCTCCACGTGCGACCATGCCGGCAGCCGGGGCGCGGGATTCGAGTTGCTGTGCCGCGGGGGCCGCCTGGACGAGGCGTTGCGCCAACTGCGGCACGTCTTCCCCGATCTGCTCCATCACGCGGACAACCCCCTCGCCCAGCTGAGCTTCTGGTCCGACCTCCTGTTCGGCCTCAGCGCGGTGCTCCCGGACGCCGCGGACACCCCGACGGGCCTGCCCGCGCCCGAGCCCTCGACAGTGGCGGAGCTCCATGCCTGGCTCCTCGCGCGGGCCCGCCCGTTGGCTGCCCGCTTCGACGCCCGCAACGGCACTGATCGCCGGACGCGGAATCTCCAGGACGCGCTGGCCGCGACCCCCGCCCCGTTTCCCCTCCCCGGAGAGTCGTCCCTCCTGGTCAGTGACGAGGACGCCCCCTCGGGCTCACCGCGGGACACCGACGAGGGGCGCGCGGACCCGCCCTCGTCAACGATGGCGCCTGCACAGGCCGGCGGCGCGGAGGCGGGCGCCGGCGATGACGCCCACCAGACACCTGAGTCGCTGCTGGCTGACGCGGAGACCGTGTTCCGGTTCCGCGACTTCGAGCGCGCCGCCCCGATCTACCGGCGTGCCGCCGCAGCGCTGGAGGCCCAGGGGTTCCTTGATCGCGCGGGCCTGGCCCAGGCGGACGCGGCCTTGTGCCTGACGAACGCCGGGCATCGGCGCGAGGCCCATGAGGTGTTCCGACGGGCCGCGGCGCTGCTCGCCGCGGGAGGCGCCTCACTGTTGACGCGCACCCAGGTCCTCTCCGTCTGGGCACAGGTCGCCGCCGGCCTGGAAAACCCGGCTCCCGTCATCGACGCCGCCGAGCAGGCCCTGGCAGACCTCGCGAAGGACGCCCCGGCCGATGACGGGGTGGACCTCTCCGAGGACCTCGCGGAACGGCTTCGGGTGAAGCGGCTGCGGCTCAGCGGCTTCCTGCAGTGGAGGTGGGCACAGGCCATGGCGGAGCGGGTCGCCCACCGGTCCGACGATGCGGCCGCGGCGGACCGCGAGCGGGCCGCGGGCCGGGCGATCGCAGCGGCCCAGGACATGGCTCACGCGGGCAGGATCGAGTGCGCGGGGCAGGCGTTCGCCCTGGCGGGACGTCTTCGGCGCGACCAGGGCCGGACAGAGGATGCCCTGTGGTGCGTCGAGTCCGCGGTCGAGGCCTACACGCTGGTCCGCGGCCGCGACGCCCGAGCCGAGGCCGCGGGCGATCTCATCGAGTTGCTCCGCGCCACCGGACAGGCCGAGCGCGCCGACCGGGTGGCGGCCGACCTCACCCACTGGTGAGCCCGCCGACACGTCAGTACGGCGCCTCAAGTCCCTCGAACATCGGGAAGCGCTTCACGTTGACTGTGAGCAGTCGCGCGCCGAGCTTCACCGTCGTCGCCGCGATCGCCAGGTCCGCGGCGACGATGCCGCGGTTCCGGGGAAGCCACTGTCGTCCGAGCTCCGCAGCCAGTTCCGCGATCTCACGGTCAAGATCGTGCCAGATCACCGTGGAAAGCAACTCCCTGGTCTCCCACTCCTCCGATGGTCGCATGCCCGCCAGCACCTCAAGGCGCGTGACCTCGTTCGCGTGCAGGCGCCCGCCTGAGAGCCTCTCCGTCCGAACCAGGTCGAACGCCTCTCGATGGTGTCTCAGGACGTCGATGAGGACACACGTGTCGATGACCGTCGTCATCGTCCGAGCGCGTCCTCCAGTCTGTTTCCGGGACGCATCCTCTCGACGTACTCGGCGCCGTCGAAATCGCGGTCCTTCCAGGCGCCGGCAGCTCTCTCCAGAATGCGGAGATCCTGCTCGACAGTGCGGTCGTCGGCAGCGCCGTATCGATCCTCGACTGCTTCGCGGACCAACAACGCGATCGACTTCCCTGTCCGCTCGGCCTCCCGGTCCAGCAGACGACGATCCTCCTCAGTCAAGGAGATCTGCGTCCTCAGCATGCCACGAGGCTACATCACGTGATGTCACCCGACCGGAGCTGGTCCTCGAGCACCGTCATGGTCCTCATCCCGCCCGGGACGGGCGAGGGTTTCCAGGAGGACCGTATGCTTATAAGGTGAGGCTCACCTCAGAATCCATTCCACGATGAAGGACCTCGATGAGCAACATCGCCGTCACCCACGCGGACTCCGGCCTGGTCCGCGCCAGCGTCGTGCGGACCGAACGCGTCACTCCGCACGTGATCCGCGTGACGCTGGGCGGTGGAGACCTGGGCCGGTTCCTCTTTCAGGGCTTCGACCAGTGGTTCCGGCTGGCGATCCCGGTGCGCGGTGACGAGAGGCTCGACAATCTTCCCCAGCGATTCGGGATGGGCGGAGCCCTGCGCTACTTCACCCTGCCCAAGGGCACGCGACCCGCCATCCGCAACTACACGGTCCGCCAGTTCCGGCGCGGCCCCCTCGAGATGGACATCGACTTCGTCGTTCACGGCGACGCCGGGATCGCCGCGCCCTGGGCAGCCACCGTCGAGCCCGGCGCCGAGGTCGCGTTCATCGACCAGGGATGCGGATGGCGGCCGCCTCCCGCGGACCGGTACACGATCGTCGCCGACGAGAGCGGCATGGCCGCCGCCCTGGGCATCCTCCGCGACATGCCGCGTGACGCGCGCGGGGACGCCCTGATCGAGGTCTTCGACAAGGACGATCGGCAGGCCGACGAGGCGCCGGACGGCGTCACTGTGCGCTGGCTGGTCCGCAGCCCGCGGGACGCCCCCGGCGCCCTGGCATTGCCCGCGCTGCGGGACCTGGCACTGCCCGGGAGCGTCTACGCCTTCGCCGTGGGGGAGCAGGCCCTGGCCTCGGGGGCGCGTCGGCACCTGGTCAACGAGCGGAGTGTCCCGAAGTCGCACGTGACATTCTCCGGGTACTGGAGGATCGGGAAGGCTTCTCTCGGATGACGCCCTCGGATGAAACAGCGCGAGACCATCTCCGCCGACTTCGGTGCTCTTCTCCCGTGACTTCGGTGCTCTTCCCCGCCGAGTTCGGTCTGTTCATCCATTGACGAGGACGGCGCCCGCTCCCCCCGCGCACC
>JAFAAX010000201.1 GCA_023426345.1 Actinomycetes bacterium | reverse complement strand
CGCCCCGGGCGCGCGCCGCTCCCGGGATGCGCGCTGTCCTCGGGACGCGGGGCGCCGCCCGCGTCGGGGCTGTCAGTGGGATCGGTCATCTGAGGCTCCCGGGGGTGAGAGGGGCGGCGCGTCGCGCGCGGGACTGGACGATGCCCGCACGGGCGAACAGGAAGAGCTCGGCGGCGAAGGTCGCCAGGACGACGCCCCACAGGACGGGGACGAGGAGAGAGGGCACCAAGGGAGCGGATGCGGCGCCCACGACCACGGAGCCGGCCTCCACCGTGCCCGGAGCTGGCGTCCCCGCGACACCCGCAATCCCCGCGGCCCCGGCGGTCGGCAGGGAGGCGAGCACCGCCAGGACGGCCAGGGCGGCATTGCGGGCGGTCAGCCGCAGCGCCGCCCCCCGTTCGAGTTCGGCGATGCCCGCGCGGACCGCGGACGGCCCGCCTCCGATGACGACGGGCATCAGGTAGCACAGGGCGCCGACGAAGATCTGCACGAGCCCCCCGGCGCCCAGCACCGGCAGCCAGGCCAGGTGGGCGTCGCGGAACGCCGTCGCGTCCGGGACGCGCAGCGCGACGACGGCCAGGTCGAGAAGCCCGAGGACCACCCAGGCGAGCCCGGCCGCCGCCGTCCAGGTCGCGACCGAACGCGGGGCCTTGCCCAGCGCGGCCCGCACCAGCGGGGCGCCGATGCCCGCCGCCAGGGCCGCGGCGTAGGCGCCCAGACCCCCGGCGACACCGGGCATCCAGTCGAACGCGGCGGCAGTGGCGGCGCCCAGCACGCCCGCGCACAGCACGGGCAGGGCGGTGACCGCGGCGGGCACGGCGCCATCGGCCATGCGGGTCCGCAGCATCGTCGGCCCCAGCGTCACCAGCGTGCCGGCCATCGTCAGGCCGATCCACCCGGCCACGTTGACCAGGGCATGGGCCAGGGTCAGTCCGTCACGGGCGTCCAGCAGCCAGGCGGGGGCGCCGCCGTCGAACATCGCGACCGTGAGGAGGCCCGCCAGCGCGCAGCCGGCGACCAGGAACCCGCTCGCCGCCGCATAGAAGCGGATGACCACGGCGAAGCGGCTGGCCAGGCGCGTGCGCGCCGCGCGCAGCAGCGCGAGCCCGTGCCACGCGACGACGGCTCCGACCCCCGCGGCGCCGACGATCGTGCCGGGCAGCCACGCCGTCCACATCGAGGCGACCAGGACCACCAGGACGATGTTGAACACGACGATGCGGATCGCGTTGTCCCGCCCTGCGCGCCGATCCCCGGGCGGCAGATGCAGCAGGGCGCGCGCGAAGTACCACGACCACTGGAGGATCGCGTTGCTCAGGACGCCCAGCGTGACGACGTGGATCATCGTCCACAACGGCTGGGGGAGGAGGCCGCGCGCTGCCAGGCCGGCCGCCATCACCGCCAGGGCCGCCGCCATCCAGGCGGTCGTCAGGCGATCCGTGCGCGCCACCCGCCGGGGCTGGCCCCTCCCTCTCCCCGCCGAGAACGGTCGCTCGTCCCCCGCGAGAACGGTCGGAATTCTCCGCGAGAACGGTTGTTCCGCGCGGCGAGGAGCCCCGCTTCCGTTCTCCACCGGGTCCGAGTCCGATGCGCCCGGGGTCCTCTCCGGTGACGAGGGCGTCCCGGTGGCCGGGCAGGCCGCCCGGTCGCGCGGATCTCGGGGCGGCAGGGGCGGCAGTCCGAGGCTCATCGGGGATCGCCGGCCGGACGGGCGGGGTCGCCCTCGTGCGGGGAGGAGAGGGGCGCCGCGGTCGCGCGCGTCGACGGCCGGGCGGTGCGCCCGGAACGGGAGGCGGCGACCAGGACGGACCCGGCGGTGACGAGGAGGAACACGAGCATCGCGGAGACGCCGAGGGCTCCGCCGAGGCGCCAGGCGCCCTCGTCGGCGTGGACGCCCGCGACGACGCGGAGGAGCAGCCCGGCCTCCAGCAGCGCCCACGCCACCCACATGACGGGGTGATAGGGCAGAGGGCGGCGGAGGATCGCGGGCACGATGATCGGGGCGTGCGCGAGGATCATCGAGACGGTGAAGCCCAGCGCCAGGCAGTGGACGGCGATGTCGTAGCCGTGGCCCGACGGCACGGGCCCGGCGACCATCCACAGCCCGGCGGGCACCAGCGCCCAGGCGTATCCGCTGAGCATGCAGACGCCGGCCAGCCGGGGCAGCCCGGGGAGCCGGACGGTGCGCCGCGCGACGTCGTGCCACGCGGTGTCGACGATGAGCGCCGCCAGGGCCGCGCCCAGCAACGGGTACCCCGCGGCGGGGACGAGGAGCGTGAGCGGGAGCGCGAGGACGAGCAGGCAGGCCCAGGTGAGGATGCGGGGCTCCGGGTCCCACCGGGGACGAGGGCGGCCCGGGCTCCCGGACCGGGCGGTCGCGTCCGGAGCGCCGGAGCCCGCGGCGGTCCCGGGGGGCCTGACGGTCGTGTCGGATGGGCGGCGCGCGGCGAAGCCCACGCGGGCTAGTTCGAGGCGCTCGCCGATGATCGTGAGGACCGGGAACGCCAGCCACCACACGACGAGGACGGCGACGGGCCGCCCCTGGGTCCACAGGGCGATCCCGCCCAGGCCGGCCAGGGAGCCCAGGACCTGGAGGAGCAGGGCATAGGACTGCTGGCGCGTCCGCCAGATCGTCGCGTAGATGACGCTGAGCAGGGCCATCGCCAGGATCCAGGCGAGTCCGGGGAGCAGGCGCGCGTGCGCGGACCACATCGGCGGGAGGGGCGCAGTGGCGCCCACGACGGCGGCGATCCCGCCGATCCCGGCCGCGATCGGGGCGGCGTAGGCCCACAGGGTGGGGACGCGGCGCGCGGCGACGGGAGCGCTCGGGCTGCCGTCCGCTGGAGCGCCGCCCTGATTGCCTGGCTGGGCGCCTGCCCGCGGCGCGGCGCCCGACTGCAGGGCGACCGCGCGCTCCAGGCAGATCACGGTTCCCAGGAATCCGTAGATCATGAGGGCGCCGTGGACATCCCCCAGCGACAGGCGGCCGACGGGGGCCGCGGCGCCCAGGCGGATCAGGCCGGCGTCCAGGCCTCCCAGCACGGAGACGACGCCCAGGGCGAGGATCGCCAGGCGATGCCCGGGGAAGCGGGGAGGAACGGGAGGGGAGGCGGCCGGTCGCCCGACGGGGCGGGGGCCCGTGGAGGTGGAGACGGCCGGGTCGAGACGTTCCGCAGAGGCGCCGTCCGGGCCGGGTGGTGAGACGGCGGCGTCGCGGTGCTCGGCGTGTCCCATCGGCGTCCCCGGTCCTCGTGTGTGGATGCCCGCGGGATCCGTGTCGAGGAGAAGACGGCGCCCGAGGCTCGGCGCCTCCGATTATAGAGGAATCTGATACTGTTTATTCGTGAGAGCCGAATCACCCGGGACCGACTGGGATCAGCCGGCGACCATGACGAGGGCCCGCCAGCGGGTCCTGGCGGCCGTGCGGCGCGAGGGCGGGGCTGTGACGGTCTCCGCCCTGTCCGACGGGCTCGGCCTGCATGTGACGACGGTGCGGTTCCATCTCGACCACCTCGCCGACGCCGGGTTGGTCCGCGCCGAGCATTCCTCGGCCGGCGGGCGCCGAGGGCGCCCCGCGACCCTCTACCGGGCGGTGGGGTCGACGGTCGAGGACGGCGCGATGCTCGGCGGCCCGACGTCGTCACGTGGCTCGGCGCCGCCGAGTTTGTCCGAGGAGTCGGTCTGGACCTCGATGGTCGGGGCCCTCGCCCGCGCCCTGGCCGATGAGCCGGATGGGATCGAGCGCTCGCGGCGGGCGGGCCGCCAGTGGGCGGGTGGCCTGGCCGGTGCGTCGGCGGCGCAGCCTCCGAGGAGGGAACCAGCGCGAGCGCCGGCCCAGCGGACGGGCGACGCGCCGGCGCAAGCGTCGGCCCCGCACGGCGGACGAACGGATGCGGAGCCCCCGCCGGCGGTCCCGGCTCGCGCGACGCGGCCGCACTCGGAGTGGTCGCCCGAGGATGCGGTCCTGTGGTTGCCGCGACTCACCGACCTCTTCGCCCGTCTCGGTTTCGCGCCGCAGGCGCGGCCCTGGGGGCTGCGCCTGCGGTCGTGCCCTTTCGCGGTCGGCGGCGTGAAGCCCGCTCCGACCGTGTGCGCCGTCCACCGGGGGCTGGCCGAGGGGCTGGCGGGGACCACGGCCATCGATCTCATCCCCTTCGCTGAGCCGCGCGCCTGCCATCTGGTGTGCGTCAACCCGGCGGAACCACCGATCCTCCAGGAGGACTGACATGACGATCCGGATCAAGCGGGTCTACGAGGCGCCTGCGCCCGACGACGGCTGGCGCGCGCTGGTCGACCGACTGTGGCCGCGCGGCATCAAGAAGGCCGACCTCGAGATGGACGAGTGGGCGAAGGACGTCGCGCCCTCGGCCGATCTGCGTCGCGCCTGGCATCACGGGGACATCTCCGACGGCGCGTTCCGCGAACGCTACGCGGTGGAGCTCGACGGAAACCCGGCGCTCGCGGAGCTGGCGGAGAAGGCGCGGACGGGCACGGTCACCCTGCTCGTCGCCATGCGCGACGTCGCCACCAGCCACGCCCACGTCCTCGCCGACGCCATCGAGCGCACGCGCCCCTGACCTGGTGAGGTCCGCACCCGGCTGACCCTCGGGTCCGCACGATCCGGGTGCCTCCTGACTAGCGCAGCAGCACGACAGCTGCCTCAAGCGAGGGCGCATGTGCGAGCCGGCCGTCCGACGTGACGAGCTCAGCGCCGAGCATGCGTGCCGACGCGGCGTAGAACGCATCGCTGATCCGTCGGGACATGCGCAGATTCCAGGCGTCGTGCGTGAGGTGCCGGACGGAGAGTCGCCTGATCGGAGCGGTCGTGAGGGCCTCCACGCCTTGTTCGGCCTCATCGTGTGTGATCGTCGATGAACGTTCGAGGCGCCAGAGCGCCGACGTGACGTCGAGGTCGAGGATGGACGGCGCCCACAACTCATACCCCGAGAACGCGGTGAGGGCAGCATCCTGGCGCGGCGTCGGGAGGACGGCGTCAACAAATGCGCTGGCGTCGACGACGCGCCTCATGGCGCAACAGGATCGTACTCGTCGCGTGCGGCGTCGAGCGCTCCTGAGACATCGATCTCCCGCGTCCCGTGCTGTGCGCGGACCGAGGAGGCCCAGTCATCGAAGAGAGGAAGGGCGAGGTCGTTCCTGACGAGTCGGATGACGTACTCGGACATCGACATGTCAGTCCGACTGGCCCGTTCACGCAACTGCGCGTGCAACTCCGGAGGTATGCTCCGCACCTGAAGGTTGCTCATAGCATGAGACTAGCATGCGGATGTCATGCGTCGACCTGTGAGGTCCGCGAGCGCGACGCCGCGCAATGCGGCAGGCAATGCGCATCGCTGGACCGATGGAGACGCACAGCCTGCGGATTCCTGCGCAGCTGTGGGACCTGGTGGAGAAGCAAGCGGCCGACGAGCGGATGACGGTCAGCGAATATACGCGGCGGGCACTGGCGTTGAGCGTCAGTGAGCGCGCGTGAGGCGCTGACATCCCGCACGGATCCAGGGGCCGGGAACCGGGTGCGAGTTCGCGGGTCCGGGGCCGGGACTCAGGGCTCGGAATCCCGAAAGTCCGGCGCCGCGCGCCCGGCCGGCGTCCTCACAAGCGGTGCGGGCCTCTCAGCGCCTTGACGAGGGCGCCCCGCACGCGCAGTCCTCGGACTCATCCGCCGCTCCCGCCTCGGCGGGGGCGGCGGCGCAGTCTGTGACGCGGCCGCCGTCCCGGACGCCGCCCTCGTCCCGCGGGCATCGCGTCGCGTCGCCGGTTCCGGGGATCGCGGAGGCGCCCTCGTTCGCGGAGGCGGAGGGGCTGAGCACGGGAGCCGCGGGGCCGCCCTGGTCCGGACCGGGCCCTCGATCGGGGTCGGGGTCGGGGCCCTCGTCGAGGGCGGGGACGCGTTCGAGCGCGGCGTCGCCCCGCGTGGTGTCGCGGCGCAGGCGGGGCAGCCCGATGAGCATGCACACCACCATCACCCAGGCCGCGCCCACGACCACGCCGAACCCCCCGTGGGAGCCCGACGCGTCGATCGAGCGCCCGCCCAGCGCCGACCCGATGGACGTGCCGACGTTCATCGCGGTGATCGTCCAGGTCAGACCCTCCGTGAGCTGGACGGGGGAGACCACGCGCGCGACGATCGTGTTGACGTTGGTCATAGTCGGCGCGCAGGTCACGCCCGTGATGAGCATGACGATCGCCAGGACCGACAGGCTGCGGGCCAGCAGGAACGTGGAGACGCCCAGGGCCAGAGCCAGGACGCCGACCGCGAAGAGCTTCCACAGGGGCTGGCGCCACGTCCGGGACCCGTAGAACAGGGCGGACAGGAAGGATCCCAGGGAGAAGAAGGCGAGCAGGACCCCGGCCATGCCGGCGGCGCCGTGCTCCTGGGTGAAGGCGACGACGGAGACGTCGTTCGCCCCGAACAGGGTGCCCGCCCCCACGTAGGTCGCCATGAGCACCAGGATGACGGGGTTGGCCAGGACGGAGGGGCGCCGCTCCCCGTGGACGCGCGGGGCCGGCGCGGGCTCGGACCCGGTCTGGGAGAAGAAGCCGATGCCGCCCACGACGAAGCACACGGCGGCCAGCACCAGTCCGCTGACCGGATGGATCGTGGTGCCCAGGGTCGTCGAGAGGACGGGGCCGATGATGAACGCGAACTCGTCGAAGGCGGCCTCCAGCGCGTAGGCCGTCTGCAGCTGCTTCTGGGAGCCCGTCACCGTCGCCCAGCGGGAGCGCACCAGGGATCCGGGCGAGCCCCACGTCGCGCCGTTGAGGGCGGACAGGACGAACACGACGGCGATCGGCGCGTGCAGGAGGACCGCGACGGCCATCGCCGCGATGGCGATCGCCGACACCAGGAGGGACGGGGCCATGATCCGGCGCTGCCCGTGGGTGTCGACCAGCCGGGCCAGCAGGGGCGCGCACACGCAGGTGGCGAGGATGTTGACGGCGGCGACGGCGCCCGCCAGGGAGTAGTTGCCGTACACCGAGCGGATCGACAGGATCAGCGCGATCCCGACCAGCGACATCGGCATGCGCATGACGAGTCCCGGAAGCGAGAATTTCCAGGCTCCGTGGGTGCGCAGCACATCGGCATAGGTCGAGAACACAATTCCCCACTCTATCCAGAGTCGGCCGGCCGAGGCAGGGGCCGCCACGGTGAGATCCGCCGCGGGCCGGGGAACGGGACGGGACCTGCCGGCGAGGCGGCCGGGCCCGCGCGGCGGGGTCCGGGGTCACGGGCCGGTGAGGGCGTGCTCTCCCTCGATCTCGGCGTCCCTGCCCAGTTCCCACGGCACCATGACGATGACGACGCCCGGGATGCGCAGCAGCGCGCGGCGCAGCCACGTGGCGGTCTGGTTGTGCATCGCGTTCTCCCACCAATGCGACACCAGGAACTGGGGGAGGAACACGAAGACGACTTCGCCGGGCGATCGGCGCCGCTGATTGCGGATGAAGGAGACCAGCACGTCGGTGATGTCGCGGTAGGGCGAGGACACCAGGGTGAGGGGGACGGGGACGCCGGAGTCCTCCCACTCGCGCAGGATGCGGCGCTCCTCCGCGTCGTCGGCCACCACGCTGAGCAGTTCCAGGGACGAGGGCGCCGTGGCGCGCGCCGTCGCGATGGCGCGCATCGTGGGGCGCGCCATGTTCGAGACCAGGACGAAGGCGTGGACGCGGGCCGGCAGCGCCCGCCCCGCCGAGTAGTCCGCCACGTGCAGCTGGCCGGCGACCGTGTGGTAGTGGTGGCGGATGCCGCGCTGGAGGGCGAAGGCCACCGCCATCATGAAGATCGCGATCCACGCGCCGTGCGTGAGCTTCGTGACCAGCACGACGGCCAGGACCAGGCCCGTCAGTAGGAAGCCGACGACGTTGAGGGCGCGCGAGCGCCGGATCGAGCGTCGGTCGTCGGGGGCGACGGCGCGGCGCAGCTCATGGTTCCAGTGCCGGACCATGCCGAACTGGGACAGCGTGAAGGAGACGAACACGCCGACGATGTAGAGCTGGATGAGCCGCGTGACGGAGGCGCCGGAGACGACGATCAGCACGGCGGCGGCGGAGGCGAGGACCAGGATGCCGTTCGAGAAGGACAGGCGGTCGCCGCGCTTGTCGAGCTGGCGGGGCAGGTAGGAGTGCCGTGAGAGCACCGACGCCAGGGAGGGGAACCCGTTGAACGCCGTGTTCGCCGCGAGGACCAGGATGAGCCCCGTCGTGATGGTGACGAGCAGGAACAGCGGGGTCCCGGCGCCGAAGACGGCAGAGGCCAGCTGTCCGATCACGGGGTCGATGACGACGCCCGCGCCGGCGGGCCGGCCGTCCAGGGCGAGCTGGGTGGCCGGGTCGTCGACCATGACGACGCCCGTCGACCGCGCGAGCAGCAGGATCGACAGCATCATCGCCGCGGCGATGCCGCCGAGCATCGTCAGGGTGATCGCCGCGTTCCGCGACTTCGGGCGGCGGAACACGGGGACGCCGTTGGAGATGGCCTCCACCCCGGTGAGCGCCGCGCACCCCGAGGAGAAGGCGCGCATGAGCAGGAAGGCGCCCGCCAGACCGGTGAGGCCGCCGGCGTAGGCGGGCTCGGCGACGATCTGGTAGGCGGCGGTCGGCGCCCGGCCGAGCGTGCCGGCGGTCAGCCGGACCAGACCGACGACGGTCATCAGGGCGATGGAGCCCATGAACAGGTAGGTCGGGACGGCGAAGCCGATGCCGGCCTCCCGCAGCCCCCGCAGGTTCATCAGCGTGAGGACGGCGACGAGGACCAGAGCGATGACGACCTCGTGGCCCGCCAGGGAGGGGACCGCGGTCGTCAGGTAGTGCGCGCCCGAGGAGATCGACACGGCGACCGTCAGCGTGTAGTCGACGAGCAGCGCCGAGGAGACCACCAGTCCCCACGTCGGGCCCAGGTTGCGGGTGACGACTTCGTAGCTCCCGCCGCCCGACGGGTAGGCGTGGACCACTTGACGGTAGGACAGGACGACGACGGCGAGGACGCCGACCACCGCGACGCCGACCCAGATCGAGTGGATCGTCGCGACGCCGCCCGCCAGGGCCAGCGTGAGCAGCACCTCGTCGGGCGCATACGCCACCGACGACAGGGCGTCGGAGGCGAAGACGGGCAGCGCGAGCCGCTTGGGCAGCAATTGGCGCCCCATCGACTCCGACGGCATGGGCCGCCCGATGAGGAGCATCTTGACGAATTCGAGGACACGGTCCACGGCAGGCACCTTGACGAGGGGGGACGGAATGCGGGCATGCGGGAGGGGCCGGGGATCGGCCCCCGGAGGGCCCCGCCCTGTGCCATCGCCCCCTCTGCGTCCCGCACCGGAAGATCGTAGGGAGGGGCCCGCGCGCGTTCCGCAAGGATTCCGTGCGGATCGGGCCCGCCGCCGTATGGATTCCGTGAGGATCCGCGCGGGGGCGCCTCGACGGGCGCGGACGCGCCGACGGGCTGCCAGACTGGTGCCATGAGCGCTGGAGGACGCGCCGCGTCGCAGGGCGGCCGCCCCGCGCGTCCGGCGGGGGATCGCGCGGGCGGGGATCGTGGGAGCGGGCGGGGCCCGGGCGGGGAACGGGTGGTCGTCGCCTGGTCCGGCGGACCGGAGGGCGATCCGCTGCTGCGACGCGGCGCCGAGGTCCTCGAGCGGTCCGGGGGCGGACACCTCCTGGCCGTCCATGTCGTCTCCCCCGACGGTCCGCGCGACTCCGAACCCGGGCTCCCGGCCGGGCGCAGGGAGCTCGTCGAGCGGTTCGGCGGCACGGACCACCAGGTGATCGGCCAGGACGTCGCCGGCGCGATCCTCGCCTTCGCCCGTTCCGCCGGGGCGACCCAGCTGGTGGTCGGGACGTCCCGTCGCGGGCGGATCGCCCGCCTCATCGGCGGACCCGGCGTCGCCTCGCAGGTGGTCCGCGCCGCCGGTCCCCTGGACGTGCATGTCGTCGACCGTCCCCGGGCGGAGGAGCGCCCGAGGTTGCCCCGCCTCCGCGGCGCGCTGTCGTGGAGGCGGCGACTGGGCGGACTGGTCCTCGCGCTGATCGCCTGCCCCCTGCTGACGTGGGGGCTCACGGCGGTGCGCAGCACCGAGACGCTGACGACCAGCGCACTGTCCTACCAGCTCCTCGTGGTGGTCGTCTCCCTGGTCGGGGGCGTGTGGCCGGCGCTTCTGGCGGCCGTCGCCAGCGGGCTCGCCCTCGACTACTTCCTCATCCCGCCGTTCCGCGCCGTCTCGATCAGCGACCCCGTCCACACGCTGGCGGTCGCCCTGTTCGTCCTGGTCGCGCTGCTCGTCAGCTACGTCGTCGACCGGTCGGCTCGGCGCGCGCGGATCCCCCGCCGCGCC
>JAFAAX010000130.1 GCA_023426345.1 Actinomycetes bacterium | reverse complement strand
GGAGTGATCCGGCGCCGGGCGGCACTGTCTGTCGGCGTTCCCGCTGGCCTGCTGGCCAGGGCTCATTTGACGGCGACGAACACCTTGTCGCTGAGCATGTCCGGGGAGATCGCCAAAACACCCTGATCGGCGCCGTCGGCGGGCACGGTCAGGACGACGTTCCCGGAGAGGGAGGCGCCGTTGTACAAGGTGTCGAGGTTCTGGAACTCGTCGGGCGCCACGACGAATGTGTCGTAGGAGTTGATCGTGTTGCCGCCGGCCGTCACGTACTCGACTGTGACGAAGGGATGGCCTCCCTGCGGATCGTCGCCGTTGTAGGTCGCGGTGAGGTTCACCATGAGGTAGACGGACCCGTCGGGCGCCGGATCGTTGAACTCATTGGCCGCGGCGACTGCCTCGGAGGCGTCCAGGGACACGGAGTTGACGGCGACCGTCCAGTCCCCGTCGGTGATCTGGCTGCCGATGGGGAAAGGATTCTCGCGGGTGCGCTGCTCGGTCGCTGCGGGCGTCGTCTCCTCCTGGGTGTCGGCCGCGGGTTCCGCCACGGCCTGGTCGCTCTGGGTGACCTGTTGGTCGCTCTGCGACGGCAGACTGACATCGGGTGTGGTCGAGCATCCGGTCAATGCGACGATGCCGAACGCTCCGGCGGCGAGCGCGCCGAGAGCAGCGGTTGTCTGATGGGTCCTCATGGACACGTGGCCCCTCCTTGGATGTGCGCGGGTCCCCGGGGGCCGCGCGGTGCGTGTGATGATGGGTGATCGTCTGGGCGCGAGGTCTGCGCAGGCCTCTTGCCCAACAAGCATTCTATAGCAGGCCTGCTACATAGGGTGTTCCATTGTGGGCCTGATGAGCACGATGAAGTCATGTGGAGTGTCGCTCAGGCCGAGGCCTTCGGCGCCGCGTTGCGCCGCCTCAGGGAGGATCGGCACTTGACGCAGGAGGGAGTGGCTCACCTGGCAGGGATCACGAAGAACCAGGTGCAGCTCTTGGAGAGCGGCCGTGGATCCGGGCGCAAGGACTCGACGAGCCCGTCCAATCCGCGGTTGTCCACGGTCGCCGGTCTGGCTACCGCCCTCGGTCTCACGATCTCCGATCTGCTCGCTCAGGCGGGCCTGTAGAGCGGGGCGCCGATCTGCGCCGCCGAAGGGGAGTTCGCGGGTCGACCACAACCGTCGCACGAGTGCTGCAGTTTGGCTGTGGAGACCACCACGCGCTCAGAGGAGGGGACCTTCTCGCAGCGGGAGCTGCGCAACGAATCCGGCAGGGTCCTGCGAGCCGTCAGCGAGGGACACACCTTTCTACTGACCAACAGCGGGGACCAGTCCGAGAGCCTCGCGCTCGCCGATTGACTCGACCATGCCATCGACCGTGCCGTTGATAGAAGCACGGGGTTCCTCAGACGTGACAGATGTTGACTCCTGCCGCACAGACGCTAGACTGGATCACATTCAGAAGAACTGATCCAACCTTGGATGGGGGAAGCAATGATGACGGAGTCTGCCGCAGCCGGGATCCGCGAAGCCTTGGAGGCAACCGGTATGAGCCGTCGCGAGTTGGCTCAGGTCACGGGTATCTCCTACGGAACATTGGCGCGCACGATCTCCGGAGACCGAACGATCAAGATGCCCGAGGCCATTCTCATTGCCCGGGCCACGGGCCGCACTGTCGACGAGATCACTCAACCGCACGCTATGGAGGATCGACTCGAGTGCGTCGGTCGTTCGGTGGGGACCTCGAATGCGGAGTCGCTGCGCAGGACACTGACCCACTACTTCGAGATCGCGGATTATCTGGACTTGCAGGCCATCGCATGAACAGACCAGACCGCCAGGAGATTGAGGCGGAGGCGTCGGATGCGGCAACCAGAGCCCGACGTAGGCTCGGACTCCCCGGTGGCGCGATCGTGGATCTGGTAGCGGCTGTTGAGTGTCTCACCGGAGATGACGTCGCGATCGTTGAGGCCGCGGATGGTGACCATGGCCTCACCATGCGGGACCGAGCAACCGGTCGCGAGATTCTCGCGGTGTCCACCATGGACAATCCCCTGCGACAGCGCAGCACGCTTGCACACGAGTTCGCCCACCATGTCTTCCGCGATCATCTCGCTGCCACGGCTGACCTCAGCATCCGCACGCGGGAGGAGAGCAGAGCGGATACGTTCGCCCGTCACTTTCTCATTCCCCTCGGCGACGTCGGAGCATTGAGGACGCCCGTTGACGTCTCGGCCCTATCCAGCCTTGTCGAGAGGTACCTCGTCTCCCCGGCTATTGCAGCCATCCAACTTCGTGAAGTCGGCCTCATCGACGAGGCGACGAAGAAAGAGTGGATGGGCCTGGACGTTGAAGCGCTTGCCGTCAGGTTCGGCTGGATCGACGCCTACCGCACGCTCCAAGCGGGATCCATGTCCAAGCGTGCGCCGCGCCGCCTCCTCGCTCGCGCGATCAGTGCTTACGAGCAGGGCCTCCTTGGGGTGGAAGCTGTCGCCTCGCTCCGAGGAGTGGACCCACAGACCATGCTTCTCGAACTCGAACGTGCCGACATCCGACCGGTTGAGGAGGAGGCTGTACCGGATGACGACAGCGTCTTCGACGCGCTGAATGAGGAAGATCCGTCAGCCGATGACTGAGAGTCGCGCGAAGCGGATCATTGACGCTGGTCCTGGCATCAATTTCTTTCAGTCCCACAACGAACGCATCCTCACGGGGGTCCTGGGAGTCCTTCGCGCGCCAGAATCGGTCGTCGCTGAGATCAAGTCCGGGGCGGCCGGGAGAGTTCTCGCTGGCATGAAGGGGAAATGGGTCATTCCACTGTCGGACGACTACACGCCCGAACTCAACGCTGCTGTCAAAGTAGTCACCTCCATGCCGTTGAGTGAATGGAAGAGCCCCTCAAGTAGGCGCGGCGGAGATCGAGTTGGTTTGTGCGGTGGCCCTTGATTCCTGCTCGTGCGCATCGGTGAGAGCGACAGCAGTGATCAGATACACGTCTCCCGAAGGGCGGCGGCGTCACGGGCGGCAGCGCCCAATGCCGCGAAATGATGTGAGATGTCTTTCGGCTCGACAGGCGTTGACCTGCCGCGAGGGAGAGTGCCCGGGAGGAGCGGCTGCTGCGGGGCCGGACACCCAGTGTGTGGTGTGCACCACTTGATGGGGGTGGTCCCTATGCCGGAACGGGGCCGAATGTGCCGCCGTCGGCGCAGAGGCGAACGCCGGGCGGGCCATGTAGTCTGTCCGACATCTGTGGTACCCCGGGTGGGATTCGAACCCACAACAAGCCGGGTTTGAGCCGACCGCCTCTGCCAGTTGGGCTACCGGGGCTGCGCACAGAAGCGCTCGTCAAGGATAGGATACCGACTGTTGAGCGAACAACTTGAGGAACACACATGAGCACTGATGAGAGCGCACCCCGCCGGGTGCTGGTGGCTGAGGACGAGACCCTCATCCGCCTGGACATTGTCGAGACCCTGACGGGCGCGGGCTATGAGGTCGTCGCCGAGGCGGCGGACGGCGAGGAGGCCGTCAAGCTCGCGCTCGAGTTCGAGCCGGACCTGTGCGTGATGGACGTCAAGATGCCGAAGATGGATGGCATCACGGCTGCGGAGAGGATCCTCAAGGAGATCTCCTGCGCCGTCGTCATGCTCACGGCGTTCAGCCAGACGGAGCTGGTCGAACGGGCGAGCAGGGCGGGCGCCATGGCCTACGTGGTCAAGCCCTTCAGCCCGGCCGACCTCATCCCGGCCGTGGAGATCGCCGCGTCGCGCCACCAGGAGATCGAATCCCTGGAGGACCAGGTCGCCGACCTCCAGGACCGCTTCGAGACCCGCAAGCGCGTCGACCGGGCGAAGGGCCTCCTCATGAAGAACATGGGGATGAGCGAGCCCGAGGCGTTCCGCTGGATCCAGAAGACGTCGATGGACCGCCGCCTGTCGATGCGCGAGGTCGCCGACGCGGTCATCGACCAGGTCGACGACTGACGCCGCACCGCCGCGCGGACGACACGCGACGCCCCGACCCCGCAGCGGGCCGGGGCGTCGTCGCGTCGGCGGGGCGACGGACCGCGGATGAAGAGGGACCCGGCCGCGCGGGCCGCCCTCGTCAGGACAGGACGCGGTTGGTCACCCGGGCGGTGGACAGCAGGCGCCCGTCCTCGTCGGTGATGTCGACGAGGTGCACGGTGCTGGTCCGGCCCAGATGCACGGCGCGGGCGGTCGCCGTGACGGTGCCCCGCGTGCCCGCGTGGAGGTGGGAGATCGACAGCTCGGTGCCGACGACGCGCGCCGCGGGATCACCCGTGACGGCGAGGGCGTGGAGGCCCGCGGCGAAAGACGCGGCGGTCTCCGCCAGGGCCGCGGACGCACCGCCGTGGAGGATGCCCGCCGTCTGACGGTTGCCCTCGATCGGAGCGGTCAGCACGGTGCGCTCGGCGGTGTGCTCGACCAGCATCACCCCCATGCTCTCCATGAGGGTGCCCGGCGCGCCGGCCGGGCGGGGGAGAGCGGCGTCGGTGGTGTGGGGAGTGTCCATGGCCCCTAGAGTGGCACATGTGGAGCACACCGAGACACCCCCGACCGAGACCCTGCTGGTCATCGACGGCCACTCGATGGCCTTCCGCGCCTTCTACGCCCTGCCGGCCGACACCTTCCTCACGACGACGGGCCAGCACACCAACGCCGTGTACGGATTCGTCACCATGCTGCTGCGCCTCCTAGAGGAGGAGCAGCCCACCCGGATCGCCGTGGCCTTCGACGTCTCGCGGCACTCGTTCCGCACCGAGGAGTACCCCGAGTACAAGGGGACGCGCGCGGAGACCCCGCCGGAGTTCGCCGGGCAGGTGGAGCTCATCGGCGAGGTCCTGGACGCCATGGGCATCCGCCGTCTGACGAAGGACGGATACGAGGCCGACGACATCCTGGCGACGCTGGCCCACGAGGGCGGCGCCCGCGGCTGGGACGTGCTGGTCGCCTCCGGGGACCGGGACGCGTTCCAGACCGTGACGGACCGCGTCACGGTCCTCTACCCCGGGCAGGGCCCCAACGACCTGCGGCGGATGACGCCGGCGGCCATCGAGGAGAAGTACGGCGTCCCTCCCTCGCAGTATCCCGAGATCGCCGCGCTGGTGGGCGAGACGGCGGACAATCTGCCGGGCGTGCCCGGGGTGGGGCCCAAGACGGCCGCGCAGTGGCTGGTGAGGTTCGGCGGACTGGAGAGCCTGCTGGCCCGGGCCGACGAGGTCGGCGGCAAGCGGGGACAGGCGCTGCGCGACGCGCTGGACGAGGTCCGCCGCAACCGCCGCCTCAACCGCCTGCTCACCGACCTCGACGTCGGCGTGGACGTCGACGACCTGCGGCGCGGCCCGACCGACCGGCGCGCCGTGGAGGATCTCTTCGACGTGCTGGAATTCACGGCACTGCGCCGCCGGGTCGTGGCCGACGCGGGCATCGGCGTGGCGCCCGAGGTCGGCCCGGACGGCACGCCCGCCGGATCCGCGGAGGTCGGGGGCGCTCACGAGGGCGGGGAGCCGGGGGATCCCGCGTCGGCGGACCTCCGGATCGCGCTGTGCGGGGCGGACACGGACCTCGCCGCGTGGACGGCGTCGGCCGCCGGACCGGTCGGGCTGTGGGTCGAGGGGCCGCGCCGCCCCGGAGCCGGCGAC
>JAFAAX010000035.1 GCA_023426345.1 Actinomycetes bacterium | reverse complement strand
GCGGTGGACGGCCCCGCCTCCCGTCGCGTCACTTGGTGAGGGGGGCGTAGAAGAACTTGAACGAGGCATCCAGGTTGACGCCCTGGACGTCCGCGCGCGTCACCGCGACCTGGGCGCCCTGGAGGAGCGGCAGGGTCGACAGGTCGGCCGCCACCTTGTCCTGGATCTGCTCGATCAGCGCCGTGCGCTTGTCGGCGTCGCCCTCGACCTGCTGGTCCTTGATGAGCTGGTCCACCTCGGGGTTGTCGTAGTGGTTGGCCAGGAAGCCGCCCTCGAGGAAGAACGGCGTGAGGTAGTTGTCCGCGTCGGAGTAGTCCGGGAACCAGCCGAGCTGGTAGGCGGGGTAGACGTCGGCGGTGCGGTCCTTGGAGTACTGCACCCACTCCGTGGACTGGAGGTTGACGGTGAACAGGCCGGAGCTCTCGAGCTGCTGCTTGATCAGCGCGTACTCGTCGCCGGAGGAGGGCCCGTAGTGCTCGGGCGTGTACTGCAGGTCGAGCGCGACGGGGACGGTGACGCCGGCCGCCTCCAGGGTGGCCTTCGCCTTGTCCGCGTCGGGTCCGCCGTTGCCGTCGCCGTAGAGGCCCTTGAGGGACTCGGTGGCGCCCGTCAGGCCCTCCGGAACGTAGGAGTAAAGCGGGGTGTAGGTGCCCTTGTAGACCTGATCGGCGATCGTCTGGCGGTCGATGAGATCGGCGGCCGCCTGGCGCACGGCCAGGGCCTTGGCCGGATCCGCGTCGGGCGTGGACGTCCCGTAGGGCTGGGTGTCGAAGTTGAAGGTGATGAAGCGCGCCTCACCGCCGGGGCCCTTGTGCACGGTGACGTTGCTGTCCGTGGAAAGATCGTCGATGTCCGTGGCCGACAGCGACCGGTAGGCGACGTCGACATCGCCCTGCTGGACGGCCAGCTTGAGGTTCGAGGAGTCCGCGAAGTAGGAGACCGTCACCGAGTCGTTGGCCGCCGGGTCGCGGTGTCCGCCGTAGTTCGGGTTGGGCTCGTAGAGGACCGTCTGGTTCTCCTGGTAGGCGGAGATCACGTACTGGCCGCCGAAGGCGTTGCCGTCGACGATGGTCTGGGAGGGCGTCAGGGCGTCCGGATCGAACACCTCCTCGTCGACGATCGGGCCGGCGGGCGAGCTCAGCACCTGCGGGAAGGTCTGGTCGTTGGCGCTCTTGAGGTGGAAGACGACCGTCTGGTCGTCGGGGGCCTCCACGGAGTCGAGGTTGGACAACAGCGAGGCCGGCCCGTTCGGGTCGTTGATCGCCAGCTGCCGGTCGAACGTGAACTTGACGTCGGAGGACGTGAGGTCGTGGCCGTTGGCCCACTTGAGGCCCTTCTTGAGGACCACGGTGTAGTCGGTGCCCGATGTGAACGACGCGGACTCGGCGATGTCGGGCTCGACGTCGGAGGAGCCCTGGGGGGCGTCGAGCAGGAACGGGAAGACGTTGACCTGGACGGCGAAGGAGCCGTTGTCGTAGGACCCGGCCGGGTCCAGGCTGGTCACCTTGTCGGTGGTGCCGATGACGATGTCGCCTCCGCTGCCGCCGGCGGAACCGCCGGAGGAGGCACTGGACTGGTCGGCGGACCCCCCGCCGGAGGAGCAGCCGGCCAGCAGGGCCAGCGCGGACAGCGACGCGAGTGTGCCCAGGACGGCACGGGACGGATGATGGGACATGCGGGTGCTCCTCGGGTGGACGGGATGAGCATTCACACGGGTGGCACCCGTATGGATGCGGGTCATATTCCGTCAACGCGGAGGTGTGGCGTTGGCAATGTCACCATTCGAGACGATGTGCTGGCCGCCGGGGCCGCACGGCGCGGCCCCCCTCGCGGCCCCTTCCGCTCCGCCTCGTCGGTCCCCGCCGTGCGCGCGCCGTGGCGGCCGGACACCGTCTCAGCGGCCCCGGGACGTCCTCGTCAGGCTCCGGTCACTCCCGCGCGCCCCCGCTGATCCGGAACGTCAGCGAATGGCTCTGCCCGGGTTCCAGCGCCACCACTCCGTCCCCCGAGTTGAACGCGTTGGGCGCGCAACTCATCGGCTCCACGGCCACGCCGCGGCGCCCCAGCTGGTCGCCGCTGTAGACCTGGACCCACCGCGCGTCGGACTCGATGCGGACCCACCGGCCCGTCGCGGGCGAGGCGAGCGACACCTGCCACAGTCCCTCGGGCAGATCCGTGAAGGCATGGTCGATCGCGCGGTCCCCGAGGAGGCGGGGCTCGCGGAAGTCCAGGTCGAGCGCGCCCACGGGGCGCCGCGCGATCGGGGTGAGGTCCTCGTCGGTGTCCAGGACGGAGGCCGCGGGCACGGTCAGCTCCCACCCGGCGTTGGGCTCCAGGTCCAGCGTGAGGTAGGGGTGGGAGGAGACGCCGTAGGGTGCCGTCGCCGTTCCGACGTTCCTCGAGGTGAGCGTCACCGTGAGGCCGGTGTCCGCCTCCAGGGCGTAGGTCACCCACGATTCGAGGGCCCACGGGTACCCCTCACGCGGCGCGACGAACGCGCCGAGCGTCGCGGAGTCCCCGTCCGCGTGGACGACCGTCCACTCGACCCAGCCCATCAGCCCGTGGAGGGCCGCATGGCGCTCGGGCTCGTTGACGGGCACCCGGTACGCCGTGCCCCGCCACGTGAAGGCGCCGCCCGCGATGCGGTTCGGCCACGGGATGAGCGACTTGCCCACCCACCCCGTGGGCATCTCGTCGACGGCGTGGGGGATCGTGAGGTCGTGCCCGTCCAGAGTGAGCCCCGCCAGGCCCGCGCCCACCGTCACCAGCCGGGCGCGGTAGCCGCCCGAGGCCAGGGGGATCTCCGTGCCGGATGCCGTGCGGGTCATGGGGGGCCGTCCTCTCGGTGGGCGTGTGCGGATCGCGGCGTCCGCCCGGGGCGCCGCTCCCAGTGTAGGGGCGCACGAGGGCGTCCCCGGGCGGGTCCGCGCCCAGAACGGGCGATCACGAAGGACCACTCTGCGGACACCCCTGGTGGGACCGAGGTCCCACGATGGCATCCTGGGGTCATGTCCCGCCGTCCCGTGCTGCTGATCTCGAACGTCCTGCCCGAACGGCCGGGCGACGGCCTCTACAACGCGCACGTCGACCGGATGTGGGCCTCGCTGACGGCCGCGGCCTCCGCGGACTGGCAGGTCGAGCGCGAATACGCGCAGCTGGACGGCCCGGGCCTGGCCATGCTGCGGGCCGGACGGGCCGACGCGATCGTCCTCATGGGAGGGGAGGACCTGGACCCCTCCCTCTACGGCGGCGACGCCGACTACCCCGACGCCAGCGCGCACTGGGCCCGGGCCGACGCCGCCCACTGCGCGATGGTGCGCACCGCGGTGGCGGCCCGCATCCCGCTGCTCGGCATCTGCCGCGGCGTCCAGGCGATCGGCGTCGCGCTGGGCGGCACGCTCGTCCAGCATCTGCCTGGATCCACGCATCACAATCCGCAGCTCCTCCACGACCATCGCTTCGCGCGCCACGGCGTCACGGTGGCGGCGGGGTCGCGCCTGGCCGCGGCGCTGGGGGAGGGGCCGGTCACCGTCCACTCCGCCCACCACCAGGCCATCGACCGCGTGCCCGACTGCCTGCGCGTGACGGCCCTGGCGGGCGACGGGACGATCGAGGCGGTCGAACACCGTTCGGCCCCGGTCCTGGGCGTCCAGTGGCATCCCGAGGACCCGGAGTCCGATCCCCGGGCGCTCGCGGCGCTGCTCGGCCTCCTCGAGCGCTCGCGCCCCGCCGACGACGCGCGCTCGGCGCGGCGCGTCCTGGCGGAGGCGCGTCGGGTCGCCGCGTGAGCGCGCGCATCCCCCTCACCCGGCACCGGGGACGCCCTCGTCGATGAGGATCCCCTCCGTCGGGACCGACGAGGGGCACGCGGGCGACGAGCCCCGTCGCCCGGCGCCGCCCTGGAGGGCGCTGGCCCATCTGAGGAGGGAGGCCCCGGCGTAGGATCGGAGGCGTTTGCGCCCGACCCCGACCGGAGGAGATCCTCACCCATGACCGCTGCGCCCACCCCCACCACTGCCGCCCCGGCTGCCGCTGGGGCCCTCGACGATGACTTCGTCGCCGGCCTCGCCCGCCCGGAGGCCGATCCCGCCCTGCGCGTCGCGCTCAACGCCGTCACCCGCTCCGGCATCGACGCCTCCGCGCTGGACCGCGCGAAGGTGGTGGGCACGCCGACGGTGATGTCGAACCGCCTGGACACGTGGGCGGTGACCTCGCAGAAGAAGTCGGGGCGGTGCTGGCTGTTCTCCTCCCTCAACCTCCTGCGCGCCACCGCTCGGAAGAGGCTGGGCGTCAAGGACTTCGAGTTCTCGCAGAACTACGCGATGTTCTGGGACAAGTTCGAGCGCGCCAACTGGTTCCTGGAGGACATCCTCGCGACGGCGTCCACCGAGGACCTCGACTCGCGCCTGGTCCAGTTCCTGCTCGCCGACGTGCTGGGGGACGGCGGGCAGTGGGACATGGCGGTGTCGGTGTACCTCGCGCACGGCGTGGTGCCCAAGCAGGCGATGCCGGAGACCGAGGCGTCGTCGAACACCCGGCGGATGAACACCCTGCTGCAGACGCTGCTGCGCCGCTCGGCCCTGGAGCTGCGCGCGGCCGTCGCCGGGGGAGCCTCCGCCCAGGACCTCCAGGCCGCCAAGCAGACCGTGCTGTCCCAGGTCTGGCGCGTCCTCGTCATCTCGCTGGGCGTGCCGCCCGAGCAGTTCGACTGGGAGTGGCAGGACGACGAGGGCGCCTTCCACCGCGAGGGCGCGATGACCCCGCGCGCCTTCTACGACCGCTACGTCGGCCTGGACCTCACGCAGTACGTCTGCCTGGTCGACGACCCGCGCGCGGCCCACCCCAAGGGGCGCGCGCTCACTGTCGAGCACCTCGGCAACGTCGTCGGCGGACGCCCGATCCGCTACATCAACGCGCCGATGGAGACCATCAAGAGGCTGGCCGCCGACGCGCTGGTCGCGGGCGACCCGGTGTGGTTCGGCGCCGACGTCTCCCAGCAGGCGGACCGCGACTCGGGCCTGCTGGTCGGGGACCTGCACGACTACTCCGGGCTGTTCGGCGTGGACCTGTCCACGACCAAGGAGCAGCGGGTGGTGTCCGGGGAGTCCGCGATGAACCACGCGATGCTGTTCACCGGCGTCGACCTCGACGAGGACGGCGCCCCCCGCCGCTGGCGCGTCGAGAACTCCTGGGGCGATGAGCCGGGGGACAAGGGCTACTTCACGATGGACGACGCCTGGTTCGCCGACGACGTCTTCGAGGTCGTCGTCCGCATCGACGCGCTGCCCGAGGACCTGCGCGCCGCCGTCACCGAGGCGCCGCTGGTCCTGCCCGCATGGGATCCGATGGGCACGCTCGCCTGAGCGCCGCCGGTCCCGCGGTGCGCCTCCGCGTCGGCCCCGGTCCGAGCGGGCCGGGGCCGTCCCGCGTCCTCGCGCCCCCGCCGGCGGCTCCGGGCAGGACAATGTCCTCATGAGCCGCTCGGGTCGGATACCTCCGCCGACGTCGCGCGCCGCCGCGGCGCGGGAGGCCGCGGGGCCGGCGCCCGTCGTCTGGATGGCCGCCGCCATGTGGATCGTGTTCCTCGCCGAGGCGGCCGTCCGGGGGTTCGACTGGACGCGCCTCGGGCTGGTCGCCGGGGACGCCCACCAGTGGTGGGGCGCCTTCACCGCGCCGTTCCTCCATGCGGGCCTCGCTCACATCCTCGGTAACACCGTGCCCTTCCTCGTCCTCGGCGGGCTGGTCGCTCTGCGCAGCCACCGGGAGTTCTGGGAGGCGACGGCCGGGGCGATGCTCGGCGGGGGAATCGCGGCCTGGCTGCTCAGCCCCCGCGGGACCGTCATCGTCGGCGCGTCGGGGCTGGTGTTCGGCTACTTCGCCTTCATCGTGGTCCGCGCCGTCGTGCCGGGAGGCCGCACGGTGTGGGGCGCGGTCCGCGATGTCGTCATCGCGGTGGTGGTGGTCGCCCTCTACGGCGGCGCCGTGGCCGGGGGGATCCTGTCGGCGGGCGAGTCGGTGTCGTGGCAGATGCACCTGGGCGGGGCCGTGGGC
Source organism: Actinomycetes bacterium (assembly GCA_023426345.1). Taxonomy (GTDB): domain Bacteria; phylum Actinomycetota; class Actinomycetes; order Actinomycetales; family Actinomycetaceae; genus Pauljensenia. The sequence goes on along the minus strand of JAFAAX010000035.1, from coordinate 14,908 downwards.
GGCGCGGTGGTCGCGGTGGCGGCCCGGCGGTGAGGTGCGGACTTCGAGGTCGCGGATGGGCGGATCTCGGGCGAGGGTGATGTGTCCGACGCGGGTCCCGCGGGCCGCCTGTCGGGGCATCCCCCCTCATCGGTGGCATGCTGGACCGGTGAGTCAACCACCCCGGACGCCGCCCTCCCTCGACCGCGAGCGCTGGCGCGCCTTCGCCGTGCTGCTGGCCGGCGGATTCATGACGATGCTCTACGTCTCCATCGTCAACGTCGCTCTGCCGTCGATCGAGTCCTCTCTGGGCACCACCGCCACCGACATCCAGTGGATCCTGGCGGGGTACTCGCTGACGTTCGGCCTGGTCCTCATGCCGGCCGGCCGCCTGGGTGACGTGTTCGGACGGCGCCGCCTGTTCCTCATCGGGGCCGCGGGCTTCGTGGTGGCGTCCGGCGTGGCGGGGCTGGCCGGCTCCGCGGCGATGCTGGTGATCGTCCGCCTCATTCAGGGCGTCTTCGCCGGCCTCATGAACCCCCAGGTCAGCGCCCTCATCCAGGAGCTGTTCCGTGGGGCGGAGCGCGCCCGCGCCTTCGGCTACTTCGGGATGACGATCGGCGTGTCCACGGCGATCGGGCCCCTGCTGGGCGGCATCCTGGTGTCCGCGTTGGGCCCCGAGTTCGGCTGGCGCGCCGTCTTCCTCATCAACGTGCCGGTCGGGCTGGTCGTCGTCCCGCTGGCCGCGAAGTTCCTGCCCCGCCCGCTGGCCCCTCCCGCCGACGCGGCGGACGTGCCCGCCGCGCGCCGGGGCCTGGGCCTGGACGGCATCGGGCTGATCATGATGGGCACCGCCGTCCTCACGTTCATGTGGCCGTTCGTCACGGGCTCCTCCCACCCGCAGGGCCTGGCCGCCGCGCCCTGGTGGATGCTGGCCGTCGCGGTCGTGGCGCTGGCCGCCCTGGTCGCCTGGGAGCGCCGCCATCACCGGTCCGGACATCCCGTGCTGCTGGACCCCGGGCTCCTGCGCAACATTGGGTTCGTCATGGGCACGTCGCTGGGCGCCTTCTACTTCGCGGGATTCACCGGCATCTTCGTCGTCGTCACCATGTACTACCAGCAGGGGCTGGGCATGGCGGCCTGGTTGGCCGGCCTGGCCCAGATGCCCTACGCGCTGGCCTCCGCCTATGCGGCTGCGCATTCCGGACGCCGCGTGGTGGAGCGCGGCCGGCGCGTCGTCGTCCAGGGCCTCGTCCTCATGCTGATCGCCGTCGTCGCCATCGCCGCGGCGGCCGTCCTGCTGCCCGCCTCGCTCGCCCAGTGGGCCGTGCCGATCCTCATGGGAATCGCCGGATTCGGCGGAGGCTCCGTGATCTCCCCGAACCAGGCCCTGGCGCTGGCGGAGGTCCCCACCCGGCTGGCGGGGACCGCGTCCGGCCTGCTCCAGACGATGCAACGCCTGGGAGCGTCGGTGGGCCTGGCCCTGATGTCCACGGCCTTCTTCGTCCGGGTGCAGTCCGCGCCCGCCCCGACGGCTGCGGTCTACGGCCACGCCTTGGCCCTCTCGCTGGTCGTCACCGTCATCCTGCTGGTCGTCGCGATCGCGATCGGCGTGGCCGACATGCGTCGCCGCCAGGCTCCGGGCGGGCACCCCTTCCAGTGACGAGGGCGGCCCGCGTGGCCGGGCCCGGCGTCGCGCGACGACCAGGTGTAGACGTTTGTGTCTACATCTTCTACGATGTCGGCATGACGGGAACGACGACCATTCGGGTGGACCGCGCAACGCGTGACGTGCTCAACGAACTGGCGGCACGCCGCGGTCAGAGCGTGTCGGCCACCGTGGACCGAGCCGTGCGTCTGCTCACGCAGGAGATCATCGGGACCGACCTGAGGGCACCGTTGCGTGAGGACGAAGAGGATTGGCTGGATGCTGACGCCGGGTGACGTCGTCGAGCTGGACCTCGGCAGACCGACTGGATCGGAGGCGGGTCTGCGACGCCCGGCCGTCGTGGTGACCGCCCAGGGAGTTCTCCGGGGCGGCCCGAATGTCGTCCAGGTGGTTCCCCTGACCCGCACGATCCGCGACAGCGGGGCAGAAATCGTCATCCGCCCGGACCGGGACAATGGTCTGACGGCGGTGTCCGCAGCGCAGTGCCAGCACATCCGGTCGGTGGTGACCACGCGCATCGGGCGGCATCTGGGCAACGTCGGTCCGGTCGCGCTGCGGCAGATCCGCGACGTCCTGGTCCTCCTCCTCGACGCGTGAGACGCCGGATCCGGCCCCGAGAAGCGGCCGGCAGACGTCGGACGCCCCCGGAAGGAGGGGTCCTCCCGGGGGCGTCGCCCTCGTCAATGGCGGTGGGACCGGCCCGCCGGACGGGCGTTCAGATCCTCACGGCGCCGATGTTGCGCAGGTTCGAGCGGGCCATGGACACGACCTCGCCCATGCCGCCGCCGAGGACCTCCTTCGTCATGGCCGAGGCGAAGCCCGTGATCTGGTCGGCCGTCACCGACGCCGGCAGGGACAGGGCGCGGGGATCCGTCATCAGCTCGATGAGGCCGGGGCCGGGCTGGGCCAGCGCCTCCTGCAGCTGCTCGCGGACCGTGCCGGGCTCCGTGATCCGCACCGAGGGGATCCCGATGCCGGCGGCGATCGCGGCGTAGTCGACGTCCTCGGACTCCGTGCCGAAGGAGGGCAGGCCGTCGACGAGCATCTCCAGCTTGACCATGCCCAGCGACGCGTTGTTGAACACGACCACCTTGACGCCCAGGTTGAAGTTCTTGATCGTGATGAGCTCGCCGAGCAGCATCGACAGCCCGCCGTCGCCCGACATCGAGATGACCTGGCGGCCCGGGTTGGCGGCGGCCGCGCCGATGGCGTTCGGCAGCGCGTTGGCCATGGAGCCGTGCAGGAACGAGCCGATGACGCGGCGCCTCCCGTTGACGCGCAGGTAGCGGGCGGCCCACACGTTGCCCATGCCGGTGTCGACGGTGAAGATCGCGTCGTCGGCGGCGACCTCGGAGAGGATGTCGGCCACGTACTCGGGGTGCAGGGGCTTCAACGTCGCCGCGGACTTGCCGCGATAGGCGCCCACCACCTTCTTCATCGACTTCTCGAACTTCTTCGTCATCTGGGTGGCGAAGGCGTGCGAGCGGTGTGCGCCGATGAGGGGCAGCAGCGCCTTCGCCGTCTCCTTGACGTCGCCGACCACCGCGATGTCCGCGCGCGTGCGCCGACCCAGGACCTCCGGGCGGATGTCGATCTGCGCGGTGCGCACGGACTCGGGGAGGAACTGGCTGTAGGGGAAGTCGGTGCCCAGCAGGATGAGCAGATCCGCGCTGTACATGGCCTCCTGGCAGGAGCCGTAGCCCAGCAGGCCGGACATCCCGACGTCATAGGGGTTGTCCCACTGGATGTACTCCTTGCCGCGCAGGGAGTGGCCGATGGGGGCGCCGATGCGCTCGGCCAGGGCGATGACCTCGTCGTGGGCTCCCTTCGTGCCCGCGCCGGCGAAGATCGTCACCTTCTTCGCGGCGTTGATGGCGGCGGCCAGCTCGCGCAGGTTGTCCTCCGACGGCAGCACGCGCGGGGACTCGGGGCGCTCCAGGAGGAAGGGCAGCGTCGGGGAGAGCTTCGACGCGGTCGTGTCGCCGGGGATCGTCAGCACCGCGACGCCGGGCGCGCCCCAGGCGTGCTGGATCGCAGAGGTGACGACGCGGGGCGCCTGGTCGGGATTCGTGATCATCTCGTTGAACACCGAGCACTCGTTGAAGAGGCGGTCCGGGTGGGTCTCCTGGAAGAAGCGGGTCCCGATCTGCAGAGACGGGATATGGGAGGCGATGGCGAGGACCGGCACGCGGTTGCGGTTCGCGTCGTACAGGCCGTTGATGAGGTGGAGGTTCCCCGGGCCGCACGAGCCTGCGCACACGGCCAGGTTCCCCGTGGTCTCGGCCTCGGCGGCGGCGGCGAAGGCCGCGGATTCCTCGTGGCGGACGTGGATCCACTGGATGCCCTGGCCGTCCTTGTTCGAGCGGCGCACGGCGTCGACGATGGGGTTGAGCGAGTCGCCGACGATGCCGTAGATGCGGCGCACACCCAGCGCCAGGAGCTGGTTGACCAGGTAGTCGGCGACGGTGTCGCCGCCCACCTGGACGGGGGAGGACGGGGCGGAGCTGGGGCTCATGGTGGCCTTCTTCATGTCGGAGCGTGCGGTCGATCGGCGCTTCCATCGTAGGAGCCGGTCGCGTCGCGCCCAAGGGCCTGCGGGGCGGATCGGCGGATCGGGGCCGTTCGGTTGCGCACAACGTTGTGAGCGGGGGCACCCGGCGTCCGGTGTCCGGTGTCTGCTCCCGTCCGGGTGGGCCGCGCGCCCGGGCTGCCGAGCCGTGCTGCCGAGCCGTGCGCCCCTGATTAGGGTGGACGCATGACCGTCCTGCCGATCCGGATCACCGGCGACCCCGTCCTGCACCGTCGCGCCGCCCCGGTGCCGGCCGAGGCGTTCGGCCCCCCGCTGGAGCGGCTGGCCCGCGACATGCGCGAGACCATGCTGGCCGCCCCGGGCGTCGGGCTGGCGGGGCCCCAGGTGGGCGTGGACGCCCGGATCTTCGTGTGGGGGTGGACGGACCCGGATGGGGCGCGCCATGAGGGGACCGTGGTCAACCCGGTCCTGGTGGCGGACCCCGTGGCCGCCGGCGACGCGGATCCGGCGGCCGAGTCGGAGGGCTGCCTGTCGGTCCCCGGCCATCAGTTCCCGTTGCGTCGCAGCGCCCACGCGGTGTTGACGGGCGTTGACGCGGCGGGCGCTCCCGTGAGGGTCGAGGCCCGCGGGTGGCTGGCCCGGATCTTCAGCCACGAGTTCGACCACCTGGAGGGCCTGCTCTACGTCGACCGGCTCGCGTCCCCCTGGGCCGAGCGCGCCCGCGCCGTCGTCGAGGAGGCCGGGTGGGGTGTGCCGGGGCGCTCCTGGCTTCCGGGGTCCGGTCCCTCGCGCCACTGACATCGACGAGGACGGCCCCGGCTCGCGCCGGGGAGGGCGCCCTGTCTATAGGCCCAGGTGACGCTTGTATGACAAAGAGACGTGACGGCTATCGGTCGCGTTGATCGCGGTGCACACACTGCGCAGGTCGAATGCCGAGACGACTGAACAATGGCCGTCGGCCTCCTTGAGCTGTGCCAGGGAGTCACGGCTGCTCTGGTCCGCGTCGATGACGATGTCGAGCCAACATCCTCCCGACGCGCATTCCGTGGTGCTGTCGGCGATGACGAGGCCCTCGGGCAGTGCGGCGTCGCGGGGGGATGGGACGGATGCTCCATCATCAAGCTCCGTGACGACGACGGGTGCCGCATAGAACGCGCCGACGAGGACGACAAGTGTGGCGACGGCAAGGGGCCATCTCCTGCTCTTTCGTGTGCTTGTCCGCGTTCCCACAATTGTCAGGATAGAGGGCGACGAGCAGTGGGCGGCCACGGCTGAGCCGATCCTCCCGTCGATCGGTGTCCCGGTCGGGTGCACTGTCCTCGCGGCGACCGTGGTGTTGTGCCGCGGTCCGCGTCGGTGTTGTGTAGACACAACAGATGGTGTACTGTTTGCTGATGGTGACTCGCGGACGCCATCTTAAGAAGGCGGTGGCCACTGCCCTCGACGGGTTGGACGGTGACCGCTTCCGGGTGGAGGAGATCCACCGCGGACATCGATGGGGTGTCGTCCGGTGCCTGTGGTGCGGGGCGACGCTGGCCGTGTGGTCGACACCGAGGGTGCCCGAAGATCTGGCACGAGCCATCGGTCGATTCGTCGCCCGTCACGAACATGGAGGGGAACAGGCATAATGCTGCAGGAATTCACTTGTGAACTGGACCGCATGCCCACAGATGAGGATCTTGACGCACTGTTCGAGGCAGGTCTGGACGACTCGACCCCTGAGATTGTGGACGGTCGGGGGATCCTCCATGTTGCCCGCCAGGAGGAGTCGTTGCCGAGGGCGATTCAGTCCGCGGTGCGCGACATCGAGGCGACGGGCCTTCGCGTCGTAGCGCTCGAGGACGAGGACCTGGTCGGCCTGCGGACGATCGCTGATCGCTTCTCACGGACCTATGAGAGCGTGAGGCTATTGTCGCGGGGGCGCCGCGGACCCGGCGGATTTCCACCGGCGATCTCCAGGGATGGCTGGGAGCTCTATTCCTGGGCATCCGTGGCGCAGTGGGGCAACGAGCACTTGGGACTGGACATCGAGATCGACGGGCGCGAAAGAGTCATCGCGGCTGCCGATCATCTGCTGCGGGCCCGAGCGATTCTGCCCGACATCGCGGAGCTGGCCGCGCTGGTCAGGCGCTGACGGGACTCGGCCACCCGCGCGCGCCGACGGAGCCGGCGCCGTCCTCGTCAATGCTGCCGAGGACGGAACCGGCCTCGGCGGGAGACAGAACCGGTCTCGGCGGGAGGGGTCAGCGGACCTCGAAGCCGAAGCCGCGGAAGCGGTCGCGGACCTGCTCGACCTGCTCGTTGCTCGGCGGCCTCGTGTCCGCCAAGGCGTAGTCCATGTGGAGGGCCGCCCACTTGTCGCGGCCCATCTGGTGGAAGGGGAGGACCTCCAGCCGGGTCATCGACCCGGGCGACCAGCGCTGCGCGATCCGCGCGATGGCGTCGATGTTCTCCGGATCGTCGGTGAGGCCGGGGACCAGGACGAAGCGGACCCACATCTCGATCCCGCGCTCATTGAGGCGGTCCCCGAAGTCGATGGTGGGCTGCAGGGCGCGCCCCGTGACGCGCCGGTAGGTCTCGGGCAGCCCGGACTTGACGTCCAAGAGCACCAGGTCCGTGTCGTCGAGCATCTGGTCCGTGGCGGCGGCGCCCAGGAAACCGGAGGTGTCCAGGGCGGTGTGGATGCCCATCTCCTTGGCGCCGCGCAGCAGGCGGGCCGCGAAGGCGGGCTGCATGAGGACCTCGCCGCCGGACAGTGTGATCCCGCCGCGGGTCGCGCGGAAGATGCGGCGGTAGCGCCGGATGCGGGCGAGCAGCTCGTCGACCTCGACGGGCTCGCCGCGGCGCATCTCCAGCGTGTCGGGATTGTGGCAGTACAGGCAGCGCAGCGGGCAGCCCGACAAGAAGATCGTCATGCGGGTGCCCGGGCCGTCCACGGCCGTCACCAGCTCCCAGGAGTGGACCGAGCCCAGCGTGCCCTCCCGCATGCGGACCAGGCGGTCGCGGTGCTCGAGGTCGGTGAGCTCGGCCAGGCCGGCGGTGCCGGCCCCGCCCAGCCGGGCCGCCGGCGCCAGGAAGTCCTGGACGCCGACGGTCGCGGTCTGATCGGTCATGGGTGATGCGCCTCCAGGGGAACGGGTGACGGCAGCGGCGTCGGCTCAGGCCGACTGGTGGAACGTGCGGGACAGGACGTCGAGCTGCTGCTCGCGCGTCAGCTTGACGAAGTTGACGGCGTAGCCGGAGACGCGGACCGTGAGGTTCGGGTACTTCTCCGGGTGGTCGATGGCGTCCTCCAGGGTCGAGCGGTCCAGCACGTTGATGTTCGCGTGGTAGAGGCCCGGGACGACGCCCTCCTTCTCGCGGCTGGCGGTGAGGTCGTCGAGGCGCTCGGCGTAGGTCATGGTGGACATGGTGTGACTCCTTCGGGTGGTGCGGTGTCGGAACGGCGGGAGGGGGAGGGGCGCGTCGCCTGCGCGGGTGCGGCACCGGGCGCGGGCGTCGCCCTCGTCCCCGGGGGATCAGTCCTCGGGGACGAAGCCCGCGTCCAGGATGCCGACCAGGTTGTCGACCTGCTCGTCCTTGGTGCGGCCCAGGCCCGCGGGCGTGATCGTGTTGGTCAGCGAGATGCCGTCCAGCGCGTCGTTGTAGTCGAGCTTGCCGACGCTCAGCATGGAGGCCACCATGCCGTGGGTGTCGATCCCGTTCTCCGGGTTCGCGCCCGGGGAGAAGGGCGTGCCCTTCTTGTGCCCGGACGGGAAGGCGCCGGTGGCCTTGCCGTAGACGACGTTGGAGGTGATGGTGAGCACCGACTGGGTCGGGATCGCCTCGCGGTAGAGCGTGATCTCGCGGATCTTGCTCATGATCGTGTGGACCACGACCGCCGCGATCTCGTCGGCGCGGTCGTCGTCATTGCCGTAGGTGGGGAAATCGCCCTCGGTGACGTAGTCGACGATCAGGCCGGTCTCGTCGCGCACGGGCGTGACCCTCGCGTACTTGATCGCGGACAGCGAGTCGGCGACGATCGACAGGCCCGCGATGCCGCAGCCCATCGTGCGCACGATGTCGGAGTCGTGCAGCGCCATCTCCAAGGACTCGTAGGCGTACTTGTCGTGGCAGTAGTGGATGATGTTGAGCGCCTCGACGTAGGTGCCGACCACCCAGTCCAGCATCGACTCGTACTTCGCCCACACGTCGTCGAAGTCCAGCGGGCCGTCGCCGACGACGGCCTCGTGACCCTCGAGGATCCTCTCGCCCGTCATCTCGTCGCGGCCGCCGTTGATCGCATAGAGCAGGCCCTTGGCGGCGTTGACGCGCGCGCCGAAGAACTGCATCTGCTTGCCGACCCTCATCGGGGACACACAGCACGCGATCGCGGCGTCGTCGCCCCAGTGGCAGCGGATCTGGTCATCGGACTCGTACTGGATGGCCGAGGTCTCGATCGAGATCGCCGCGCAGAACCTCTTGTAGCCCTCCGGAAGGTTCTCGTTCCAGAAGATCGTGATGTTCGGCTCCGGGGCGGGACCCAGGTTGCGCAGGGTCTGGAGCAGCCGGAAGGAGGTCTTGGTGACCAGGGTGCGTCCGTCGTCGCCGAAGCCGGCGTCGGACCAGGTGGCCCAGTACGGGTCGCCGGAGAAGATCTGGTCGTAGTCGATCGTGCGCAGGAAGCGGACGATGCGCAGCTTGAGGACCAGGTGGTCGATGATCTCCTGGGCATCCTGCTCGGTGATGAGCCCGGCGGCCAGATCGCGCTCGAAGTAGACGTCGAAGAAGGCCGAGAGGCGGCCGATCGACATGGCGGCGCCGTCCTGGGACTTCACCGAGGCCAGGTAGCCGAAGTACGTCCACTGCACGGCCTCCCGGGCCGTGACCGCGGGCCGAGAGATGTCGAAGCCGTAGGAGGCCGCCATCTTCTTGAGCTTCTGGAGCGCCTTGATCTGCTCGGAGTGCTCCTCGCGGTCGCGCGCCCAGTCCTCGGAGAAGGGCTGATCGAGGTCGCGGTCCTTGTCGGCCTTCTTGGCGGCGATCAGGGCGTCCACGCCGTACAGGGCCACGCGGCGGTAGTCGCCGATGATGCGGCCGCGGCCGTAGGCGTCGGGCAAGCCCGTGATGATGTGGGAGTGGCGCGCCGCGCGGATGCGCGGGGTGTAGATGTCGAAGACCGCGTCGTTGTGGGTCTTGCGGTACTGCGTGAAGATCTTCTTGATCTCGGGGTCGGGCTCCTTGCCGGCCTCCTTGATCGCCGTCTCCACCATGCGCCATCCGCCGTTGGGCATCATCGCGCGCTTGAGGGGGACATCGGTCTGGATGCCGACGATGACGTCGTCGTCCTCGCAGATGTAGCCGGGGCCGAAGGCGTCGATGTCGGCGGGCGTCGTCGTGTCCACGTCGTAGACGCGGCGCTCGCGCTCCACGGAGAGGTACTTCTTCTCCAGCGTGTCCCATGTGCGCAGCGTCTTGTCCGTCGGGCCCGACAGGAAAGAGTCATCGCCCTGGTAGGGCGTGTAGTTGCGCTGGATGAAATCGCGGACGTCGATGCCCTCGGTCCACGGTCCCGACACGAACCCGTCCCAGGGGTCGGTCGTCTCGGCGGCGGGAGCAGTCATCTGGGTCGTCATGATCCCTCTCTCATGATCTCCGCCTCCCTGGTCAGGGAGGGCGGTGGCGGAGCCTGCCGGCTTCGCCTGCGGCGCCTGATCAGCGCCTGGAACCCATTGTGGTCGACCAGATCGCGAGCGACTAGATCCGAGGTGAGGCGACCCTATGCAGTACCTCTCAAAGGACTTCGATTGTCCGACCGGTCACAGGCGGGGTGGGATGAAAGTCCCGCGACGGCCGTCACCACATCTCTGCGAAAACTATCCGCCGAGTGGAGTGGAGGCGTCGCGACCCCTCTAGGATGGCCGTGTGACCTGGGACTCGTTGTGGCCGATCCTCATACCGCTGGCGGCCGCCCTCGTATCGGCGCTCCGCGACCCCCGCACCGTGCGGACGGGGGTCTTCCTGCTGACGGCGCTGGTCGCGGCCCTCCTCCTCGCCTTCGGGTCCGCACTGCAGTCCGCCTCCGCTCTGGTCCCGGACACCCCCGTCGACGCCTGGATCCTGCTCGGCGCGATCGGGGTGGTCGCCCTGGCCGTCATCACTCTGGCGGTGTTTCTGGTCCTCACGGGCGTCCAGGTCCTGCGGCGCGAGGGGCGATCGCCCGCCCACGCGCTGGCGCTCGCGCTCGGAGTGGCGATGCTCGTCTACCTGGCGGCGGGGGTCCTCGCGGTGGCGCGGGGCTGGGAGCAGCCGCTGATATGGCTGGCGCTGATCGCCCTGCCGGTCGGCTGGTGCGGATACGGGCTGCTGGCTTATCTGCTGTGGTCCTGGCTGTACACCCACCTGAGCGCCCGGATGGGCCGGCGCGTTGCCGCGGTGGTGGTCCTGGGCGCGGGCCTGGTCGGCGGCTCCCACGTCGGGCCGCTGCTGCGCGCCCGGCTGGATCGCGGCATCGCGTGGACGACGCGGCCCCGCCAACTGCGCGGGGGCGCGGGCCCGGCGCTGCTCGTGTGCTCGGGCGGCCAGGGCCCCGACGAGGACCTGCCGGAGGCGGTCGCCATGGGCGCCTACGCTCGCGAGCGGGGAGTCCCCGCCGACAGGGTGCTCCAGGAGGACGCCTCGACGACGACGCAGGAGAACGTCCGGTTCTCCGCGCGTCTGCTGGCCGAACGCGACGTCACCGGTCCCGTCGCCGTCGTCACCAGCAACTACCACGCTTTCCGCGCCGCGACGCTGATGCGCGCGGAGAAGGTGAGCGGCTACGCCGTCGGCGCCCCCACCGCCCAGTACTACTGGCCGACCGCCGTCCTGCGCGAGTACGTGGCGATCATGCGCGACCACCTGCGGCTCAACGTCGTCGGCCTGGCGTTGTCGAGCCTGCCGCTGGTCGCGTGGATCGCCGTCCTGATCGGGGGCTGAGGGGTTCGCGACCGGTCCCGGCCGGCACCCCTCAATCGCAGCACCACCGCCTCAGCGCCCGGGGCACCCGCCACACGTACCGGACTCGGGTACGGGGTCTGCCACAGGTACCGATCTCGACCACAGATCCGCCACACTTACCGATTTCGACAGCGAGCCGATCGCGAGGCCGCTGACACCGACCCTGTGACCTGCACCAACGCTGCGGCGCCCCGTAGCCGCGCCGGCACCCTTTCATCGAGATCGGTACCTGTGGAACGGCCCTCTGCCACAGGTACCGATCTCGACGCGATCTCCCACAAGTGGGACCTCCCCAATGCGCGCCAGGCCGAGGCTGAACAGCACCGAAGTCGGCGGAGAAGAGCACCGAAGTCGCGGCGAAACAGCACCGAACTCGCGGGAGGGGGTGGACGGGGGCGGGGACGGGGCGGGAAGGGAGGCGGGGGGAGGAACGGGCCCGCCTCGATGGGCGGGGCGCCAGTGGACGGACGCAGGCGCCCGCGCCGGCGGGCGCGCCTAGACTGGCGGCGTCCCCCGGGGCGGGCCCACCCGCGCCCCCGGAGCATCGCCCCAACGCGAGGAGAGCCGTGGCCGACGCGACCGACAGCCTGCCCACCCTGGACATCGCCGTGCTGGGCGCGGGCACCGTGGGATCCCAGGTGATCCGCCTCCTCCAGGAGCAGGCCGACGACCTGGCGGCGCGCGCGGGCGCCCGCCTGTCCATCGGCGCGGTCCTGGTGCGAGACGTCTCGGCTCCCCGTGCCGTGGACCTCGATCCGGCGCTGCTGACCACCGATCCGGCGGCGGCGATCGACGGGCGCGACCTGGTGGTCGAGCTGATCGGCGGCATCGAGCCCGCCCGCACTTACGTGCTCCGCGCCCTCGAGGCCGGCATCTCCGTCATCACGGGGAACAAGGCGCTCCTGGCGGCCCACGGCCCCGAGCTCTACGAGGCCGCCGCCGCCTCCGACGCCGACCTCTACTATGAGGCGGCCGTGGCGGGCGCCGTCCCCGTCGTCTACGGGCTGCGCGAGTCGCTGGCGGGGGACCGGATCACCCGGGTGCTCGGCATCGTCAACGGGACGACGAACTTCATCCTCGACGCGATGGCGACGTCGGGCGCGTCCTACGCGGACGCGCTGGCCGAGGCCCAGCGCCGCGGCTTCGCGGAGGCCGACCCCACGGCCGACGTTGACGGCCTCGATGCGGCCGCGAAGTGCGCGATCCTGGCCTCGCTCGCCTTCCACACGCGGGTGGGCCTGGACGACGTCTCCGTCGAGGGCATCGCGGGCATCACCGCCGAGGACGTCGCCGAAGCCGCCTTCTTCCGCCGCTCGATCAAGCTGCTCGCCATCGCCGAACGGCGCGCCGACGAGTCCGGCCGCGAGGGCGTGGCCGTGCGCGTCCACCCCGCCCTGATCCCCCTCGAGCACCCGCTGGCGGCGGTGTCGGGCGCCTACAACGCGATCGTCGTCGAGGGCGAGGCGGCGGGCCGCCTGATGTTCTACGGGCAAGGCGCCGGGGGGGCGCCCACGGCCTCCGCCGTCCTCTCCGACCTGGTGGCGGCCGCCTCCCACCGCGTCCACGGCGGGCACGCCCCGCGCGAGTCCGTCTACGCGAACCTCCCGATCCTCGACCCCGGCTCGACGCGGACCCGCTACCAGCTGCGCCTGCGCGTCAACGACCGGCTGGGCGTCCTGTCGGAGGTCTCCAGCATCTTCGCCCGCCACGGCGTGTCCATCCAGTCCGTCCATCAGCGCGACGGGCGCGCGCCGGGGGAGGCGCTCATCGTGATCGCCACCCACGAGGCGCGCGAGTCGGACCTGCGGGCCGTGGCCGGCGCGCTCGCCCACTCACCGGCCGTCCGAGAGGTGGCCTCGACCCTGCGAATGGAAGGCGACTGACATGGCGCACCCCTGGAGGGGCCTGCTCACCGAGTACGCGGACCGGCTGCCCCGCGACCCCGACGGCCCCGTCGTCACCCTGGGCGAGGGCGGGACGCCGCTGGTCGCCGCCCCCGCCCTCTCCCGGCGCGTCGGAGGAGGCGCCCAGGTGTGGGTGAAGGTCGAGGGCTGCAACCCGACCGGCTCCTTCAAGGACCGCGGCATGACGATGGCGGTCTCGCGGATCGCCGCCACCGACACGCGGATGATCGCCTGCGCGTCGACGGGCAACACATCGGCGTCGGCCGCCGCCTACGCCGTGGCCGCGGGCCTGGAGTGCGCGGTCATCCTGCCCGCGGGCAAGATCGCCGCCGGCAAGATCGCCCAGGCCGTCATGCACGGCGCCCGGCTCATCCAGGTGGACGGCAATTTCGACGACGCGCTGCGCGTCGTGCGCGCCCTCACGCAGGAGTACCCGGTGGCGCTGGTCAACTCCGTCAACCCGTATCGCCTCCAGGGACAGAAGACCGCCGCCTTCGAGATCGTCGACGCCCTGGGCGACGCGCCCGACATCCACGTGCTGCCGGTCGGCAACGCGGGCAACATCTCCGCCTACTGGATGGGCTACAACGAGTACGCGGGCCGGCGGGTGGCCACCACCCTGGAGGACTCGTGGCAGCGGCTCGCCCCCGCCGCCACGCGCGTGCCGCGCATGTGGGGGGTCCAGGCCGAGGGCGCCGCCCCCTTCGTCGTCGGCCACCCCATCGAGGCGCCCGAGACGCTGGCCACCGCGATCCGCATCGGGGACCCCGCGTCATGGGACTTCGCCGTCGCCGCCCGCGACGACTCCGGCGGGCGGATCACCGCCGTGTCCGACGCGCAGATCCTCCAGGCCCAGCAGATCCTCGCCGCCGAGGTCGGCGTCTTCGTCGAGCCGGCGTCCGCCGCCTCGGTGGCCGGGCTGCTCCAGTCCGCGGAGCAGGGCCTCGTCGAGCCGGGCGCGACCGTGGTGTGCACGGTGACGGGCAACGGGCTCAAGGACACGGCCACGGCGCTGGCGGGCCTGCCCGCCGGCGGCGACGTGGACGCGTTGGCCACCGTCGTCGCCCCCGACCTCGCGCAGGTGGCGGCCGCCCTGGGACTGGAATGAGCGCGCGGTGCAGCTGAGGGACGACTTCGTCGCGGTGACCGTCCCGGCGACCTCCGCGAATCTGGGACCCGGATTCGACTCGCTCGGTGTGGCGCTGGAGCTCCACGACACGGTGTCCGTCCACGCGACGACCGGGGCGACCTCGGTGACCGTCGAGGGCGAGGGCGCGGGCTCGGTGCCCGAGGACGACTCGAATCTGGTGGTGCGCGCCCTGCGGCTGGCCCTCGACCACGTGGGCGCCCCGCAGGTCGGCGTGCGGATGCACTGCACGAACCGGATCCCCCACGGACACGGCCTGGGCTCCTCCGCGTCGGCGCTGGTCGCCGGCTTCGCGCTGGCTCGCGCTCTGGTGGGAGACCCGGAGGTCCTGGGCGCCGCGGACCTCCTCCAGCTGGGCACCGACGTCGAAGGCCACCCCGACAACGTGGCTCCCGCCGTGCTGGGCGGGGCGACGATCGCGTGGACGGAGGGTGGACGGGCGGGCGCTGTCCGTGTCGACCCGCCGTCGTTCCTGCGCCCCGTCGCCTTCATCCCGTCCTTCTCGCTGTCGACGTCGGCGGCCCGCTCCGTCCTGCCCGCCGTCGTGGCGCACGCGGACGCCGCGTACAACGTCGCGCGCGCCGCACTGCTGGCCGCCGTGCTGTCCTGCGGGGAGGCGGGGCCCGCCGCGGTCCTGTCCGGGGACGCCGACGAGGGCGGCGCCGGCTCCGCCGGCGCTGGTCCCGTTCAGGCCCATGGGC
>JAFAAX010000196.1 GCA_023426345.1 Actinomycetes bacterium | reverse complement strand
CCCGCCCGGGGCCCCCCCCCCCCCCCCGCGGGGGGGCGGCGGGCGGCGCCGCATTCGCGGCGCGAACCACCTGTCGCGCGATCACTCCAGGGGGAGCGTCCAGGCCAGGACCAGGTAGATGACGATGACGGGGATCGGCGTGAACGCCAGGATGATGGCGATCAGCCGGACCGCCGAGGAGGGGATGCCGGTCTGGCGGGCGATCCCCCCGCAGATGCCGGCGATGACCTTGTCCGTGGAGCTGCGTGTCAGTGCCATGGCTCCAGTCCACCACAGGTGCCCGGCCCGCCGGGATCGGGTGACTCCCTGATCGCTCCCGGATCTGACCGGGCGTTGCTCGGTCGGCCAGGAGGATCTTCCGTCGGATGGTCCGCGCCACGGTCTTAGGCCGGACGTGGGGTCCCGAGCGGTCTGCCGGCGGTGCTCTCGCGCTCGAACACTTGGGTCTCGAGGATCTCGGTGCGCGGCGCGTCCCCCTCGATCATCGCGCGCGCGATGCCGACCGCACGGACCCCTTGCAGGTGGAACGGTTGGTGGACCGTGGAGATCGACGGCCGGAACGTGGTGGCGATGGGGTGGTCGTCGAAACCGATGACCAGGACGTCCTGGGGAACGCGCACCCCAGCGACCTGGAGGGCGCGGATCGCGCCGGCCGCAATGCGGTCGTTGCCGCAGGCAAGGGCGTCGAAAGGCGTGCAGGCGGACAGAAGCCCGGTCGCCATGTGGGCGCCGGAGGATTCGTCCCACGACCCGTACACAGGCCCGGCCGTCAAGTGCTCGCCGAGCATCGCGACCAGTCCCTCGATGCGGTCCGTCGTCGCCGGGTTCTCTCGCGGGCCCATCAGTGCGCCGACGCGCGCCGCTCCGTGGTCGAGGAGATGGCGGGCCGCCGACTGCGCGCCGATGCGGTCATCGGAGTAGACCTTCGAGAATCCGTCCATCCCCTCGAGTTCGCCGGCGGTCTGTCCGCACAGGACGACGGGGATATCCGTGTCCGCCAGATCGACGAGCAGCTCGTCGTCGGTGTAAGGCGAGAGGTGGATGAGAGCATCGGCGGCCCCGCGGCGGAAGAGCCGGAGGCTCTTCGACCGTTCCCCCTGGGTCGCGGCCATATAGAGGGTCGGGGTCATCGGAGTGTCTGCGAGGCCGTCCATGATGCCCTTGAGGACGGTCGCATAGGTCGGGTCCTCGAGGAGTTCGTCGATGGGCTCGGTGAGGATAACGGCCATTGAGTCGGTGCGTCCGGTGGCGAGGTGCCGAGCGGAGGTGGAGACCAGGAATCCTGTCTGGTCGATGGCCTCGTGAACGGCCTGCTCCTTGTCGCGGGCCACCACCGCCGTGCCATTGAGCACGCGCGACACGGTCGCCCGGGACACCCCTGCCAGCCGTGCCACATCCGCAATGGTCGCACGCGATCGTCGGCCCATGTCGCCTCCTCTTCGTCGCGTCAACGCTATCTCGTCGATGAGACCCCCTTGTCCGATGTTCAGGGGAGTGGTACCTTCGAAGGTGTTGAAACCGGTTTCAAAATTGTGAGCTGGCGAACACGCGGAGGGCGCGGGCGCCCTTCGCCCTCACCGATCGACAGGATTCGGAAGTCATCGATGCCAGAGTCGTCGTCCCCGCAAGCGCTGCAGGATAGGGTCGTCCGTGCGTGGGAGGACCCGAGTCGGACGGGACACGGTCGGCTCGCGGCACGCGCCGACTTCGGGTCGTTCCCCTCCGAACTGGCTGCGCGGACGTTCAGCCGAGTCGAGATGTCGGGGTACGTCGATCTGACGGGGACCTGGGCGTTCCGGCTCTTCGACTCCCCGCTCCACGTGACCGACACCGATCTCGAGGGACCTCTCGACGCTGCATGGACCGAGGTGTCCGTCCCCGATCCCTGGCAGGCTCAGGGCTTCGGGCAATGGCAGTACACCGACGAGGCCTATCCGTTCCCCGTCGATCCGCCCCGGGTCCCGACACTCACGCCGACCGGCGTCTATCGGCGCAGCATCGACATACCGGCGCCGGCCGCCGGTGAGCGTCGCATCATGCGCCTCGATGGTGTCGAGAGCTTCTACGAACTGCGAGTCAACGGCCGGCTCGTCGGATGGTCGAAGGGCTCCCGCATCCCGTCCGAGTTCGATGTCACGGACTTCGTGGTCGCCGGGGCCAATGCCATCGCTCTGACGGTGCTCCAGTACTCCGACGCCACCTACCTGGAAGACCAAGACATGTGGTGGTCCGGGGGAGTGATCCGAGACGTCTACACCTTCACGCGCCCAGTCGACCATGTCGAGGATGTCATCGTGGACACCGTCATGGACGACGAGCGGCGTGGGCTGCTGTCGGCGCGGATCCAGGTCGCCGGCGCCCCTGCCGTGCAGTGGAGGTTGGAGGATCCCTCAGGGGTCCCGGTCGCTGAAGGAGTCGAGGATGTCGTCGACGGCTGGGCCAGGATGGATCTCGTCCTGGGGGATCCCGCGTGGTGGCATCCGGAGCACCCAGCCCTGCATGCGTTTCTCATCGCGCCCCTGGCCATCGGGGGGATGCCGAGCGAGCACATCTGCCTGAAGGTCGGAATCCGCGATGTGCGGATTGAGGGTGGGATGCTGCTCCTCAACCGGCGCTACATCGAGTTGCACGGCGTCAACCGGCACGACTTCGACCCGGACCACGGCCGGGCGGTCCGCATCGATCGCGTGCGCCGCGAGCTCTTGCTCATGAAGAAGCACCACATCAACGCGATCAGAACGTCGCACTATCCGAACGACCCGAGGTTCTACGACCTCTGCGACGAACTGGGGATCCTGGTTGTCGCGGAGACCGACCTCGAGACTCACGGAATGGCTTTGGCCGGCGACATCGCGGTGCTCTCGGACTCCCCGCAGTGGACGCACGCCTTCGTTGATCGCATTGAGCGCCACGTCCGGCAGGTGCGGAACCATGCCTGTGTCGTCGTCTGGTCATTGGGCAACGAATCGGGATGGGGCCGGAACTTCGCGGCGATGGCCGATCGGTGTCGATCACTGGACGGCCGGCCGATCCTCTACGAGGAGGATCGCGACGCTCGTTCGGTGGACATCGTGTCGACGATGTACTCACGGGTCTCGCAGATGGATGATTTCGGACGGCATCCCCATCCGAAGCCGCGGTTCCTGGTGGAATATGCGCACGCCATGGGCAACGGACCCGGGGGACTGTCCGACTACCAGCAGGTGTTCGATCGGTACCCGGCTATCCAAGGGCACTTCGTCTGGGAATGGATCGACCAGGGACTGCGTGGTCCGGAGCCGGCCCGCGCCGGAGATTTCCTCTACGGGGGCGACTTCGGGGACGAGCCCAATGGATCGAACTTCTGCATCGACGGCCTGGTCCTGCCCGACCTCACGCCCATGCCGGGGCTCGTCGAGTACGCCCAAGTGCTCTGCCCGGTTCGTGTCGTCGGGTTGCCTGGCGGCGCCCTCCACGTCGAGAACCGGCTGTACGACTCGGACCTGGGAGGATTCTCCCTCGAAGCAATCGACTCAGTGGATGGGATCGAGGTGCGCAGGACCGTCGTGTCCCCCGACGGTGTTGGCCCTCGTGAGGACGGGGAGTTCGCGCTCGGGCCCTGGGAGACCGTGGGGAGTCCGCGCAGCGGGCAACGATGGTGGCGCACAGTGCGCGTCCTCGCCCGGCGTTCCACGGCTTGGTGGGACTCGGGTGAGCAGGTCGGAGTCTTCCAGTTTCCGATCGCCGCTCCGGACGGGCTCTCAGCTGCGCCGGCTGTGGGGACGGCCGTGATGCGCCACCGCAGGGACGGTCTGCGCACCAGGACGGACGGGCGCGCCCTGGAGGTTGCCGCCGGCGATGTCCTTTGGCGGATCGACCGGGTGACTGGGGCGGTGACGGGCTGGTACGGGAGCGAGTGCCTCCTGGAACGCAGTCCGTCCCCGCGCGTCTGGAAACCCCTCATCGACAACCACGCCCGTCTCGCCCAGCGTCAATGGGAGGCGGCGTTGCTCCGGTTGATGGCCTCCGACACGCGGAACGTCTCGTGGTCCTGCGTCGAGGACCGCACCGAGGTGAGGGTGGCCTCGCGGGTTGCTCCGCCGAGCCTCGCTCTCGGGTTGGAGTGTCTGACCACCTGGGTCTTCTCGGACGACGGGTGCGCCTGCATGACGCTCAAAGCCCGGCCGTTCGGCGGATATGAGGGGACGGTCCCTGCCCTCGGCGTCGCCCTCGGGCTCGGTCGCGGCCTCGACCGGATCGACTACGTCGGTCTTGGACCAGGCGAGAACTATCCCGACTCGCGGACTGCCGCCGTCGTGGGCCATCACCACGCGACCGCCGCGCAGTTGTCGACGCCGTACGTGGTGCCGCAAGACCACGCGACTCACGGCGAGGTCACATGGGTGCGTCATAGGGACGGCGCGGGCCGAGAGCTCCTCATCCGCTCGCAGACACCCGTCTGGTGGTCGACTTGGCAGTGGGAGGCTGCGACGCTCGACGCCGCCGGTCACCGGTCCGAACTGCCCTCGCCCGGATCGCTCACGGTCAATCTCGACGCCGCGGTCTCGGGGCTCGGCTCGAACTCGTGGGGCGCCGAGGTCGCCTATTCGAATCGGGTGCGTCTTGAGCCGTTCTCGCTCGTGCTCGGTTTCGAGATGGGGCGGGACCTCGATCCGTGGCAGCCCGCGTTCTCCCAGGAGGTCGGCGCATGACGGTCATCGTGTACGACGGTGTCCGCCGGCTTCTCGCGGCGAACGGAGGGGACCGGCGGTGGGGCGCCGTCGCGGGCGTCCTCAATCGCGCTCGCCCCGATGATCCGCGCCACACCCGCTCCGAGGGCGACTTCCTGACCTATCGGGTGGACTCCGCGGCCGGCCTCGCCGCGGGACCCGGCGGTCGGGGCCTGCGAGCCCACCACCTCTACCGCGATGTCCTCCTCATCCTGACTGGCGTTGTGACGTTGTCCAGTGCCCCGCGGCGCGAGCTGAGTCTGGTTGAGTCCTACAGCGATCTCAACGACACGGAGATCCTGTGCGGCGAGACATCGCCGACCGTGCTCACCGTCGGCATGGTCGCCTGCCCCGGGCTGGACGACGCCTGGCGCGTGGAGCCATGCAATGCCGTGGTGTGTCTGGTGCGCCTCACAGAGTTGGCGCCCGCGCCCAGGCCCCTGAACGGCGAGGGTGGGCATTGATGAACCGCTCGCGAAGGATCCTGCCGACGCTCGCCCTGGTGTGCGTCACCGCCGTGTGGGGCTCGACCTTCTTCATGATCAAGGACATCGTCGACGTGATCCCGCCCCTGGACTTCCTAGGCGTGCGTTTCATCATCGCCGGACTCTTCATCGGTCTGTGGCGGTTCCGCGCGTTGCGGACGGCGCCCGCCGAGGTCTGGCGGCATGGAGCGGTGCTGGGATTGCTGTATTCCTGCGCCCAGGTCGCCCAGACGATTGGGCTCCAGCACACCCACGCCTCGGTCTCAGGCTTCATCACGGGTATGTATGTCGTGCTCACACCCGTCGTGCTCCTGCTCGTCTTCCGGGTACGGGTCTCGGCTGTGACCTGGCTCTCCATTGCTCTGGCGACGGCCGGTCTGATGATCCTCAGCCTCCACGGTCTGGCCTTCGGCGTGGGAGAGTCGCTGACGCTGCTCGGCTCCGTCTTCTACGCGATCCACATCGCTTTCCTCGGCCACTGGAGCACGAACGGGCACGTCTTGGAACTGGCGGCGATCCAGATCATCGTCGTGGGAGTCACCTGTCTGGCGGCGGCGCTTCCCGGAGGAGTCGTCGTCCCATCGACCCCGGGGCAATGGGGCCAGATGCTGTACATGGCTCTCATCGCCGGCATGGGGGCGCTGGTTCTGCAGACGTGGGCGCAGTCGCGTATCAGCGCGACCAGCGCGGCCGTCGTCATGACCACCGAGCCGCTCTTTGCGGCTCTCTTCGCCGTCGCGTTCGGCGGCGAACACCTGACCATCCGGCTCGTCGTCGGAGGGGGGCTGATCCTCGGCGCGATGTTCTCCACAGAGCTTGTGCCGACGCTGACGTCTCGGAAGGCAATCGAACACACGGAATCACCTCTCACAGGAGATAGATCATGAGGAGAACCTCGCAGACGGCCGTCGCGGCCGTTGTGGTGTCCGCCCTGGCTGCCGTCAGCCTCGGCGCGTGCTCGTCGGGCTCAGGCGCCTCGCAGTCCGGCGGGAAGCAGACCATCACATGGTCGACCTGGGGAACGCCAGACGAACTGAAGATCTTCGAGCAGTTCGACAAGGACTTCGAGGCCAAGCACCCCGATATCACAGTGAACTTCCAACCCGTGGCGTCCTATTCAGACTACAACTCGAAGCTCACGACGCAGCTGACGTCGCACACAGCGCCCGACGTCTTCTACGTCGGAGACGACAACATCGCCTCCATGGTCGCCAATGGCGTGCTCGCCCCGCTTGACGACAACCTGGCCTCTGAGGGTTCGCTGATCTCGGCCTCCGACTTCAACGAGGACATCTATCGCATCGCCCAGAAGGACGGGAAGCTCTATGGGCTTCCCAACGACGTCAACCCCGATGCCTTCTGGTATGACAAGGAGGCCCTGAAGGCTGCCGGCATCACAGATGATCCGTCCACGCTGGCCAGCCAGGACGAGTGGACGACGGACGCCTTCTTCCAGATGGTCGACAAGCTGAAGGCCGCCGGCCTCGACGGCGCGGCGTTCTGGAACTACTGGTCCACAACGGACTCGATCCTCGTCAGCCAAGGCGGCACGGTGTACGACGACTCGGGCGCGTACGTGGCCAACACGGATGCCACGAGCGTCTCTGCCCTGCAGAAGTGGGCCGACAAGTTCACAGATGGTTCCCTGGTCGTGGCCGACACCTTGCCGTCGGGATCAGACTCCGACACGCTCTTCGTCACCCACAAGCTCGGGTTTCTCGTCCAGGGCCGTTACACCGTGGCGACGATCGAGGGCGCCGGCCTCTCGACGGATGACTACGACGTCGTGCGTTGGCCGACCCCTGACGGCACGGAGGCGCCGTCCGGAGTCGCCTCGAGCTTCCTGGCGATCAACAAGGACACGGAGGCGCCCGACGCGGCTTACACGTTCTTCGAGGAATTCCTTTCCCAAGAAGGCCAGACACTGCGCCTCAAAGACAGCGGCAACGCCCTGCCCTCCATCAACGGCATCGACAACATCGTCACGGACTCGAAGAAGCCGGCGAATGTCGCCTCGCTCATCGAGATGAGGAACAAGGGATTCGCGAACTTCCCGACGGAAGCCGCGGTGCCCGACCTGTCCAACAGTATCTCCAACGACATCATGCTCCCGCTCTACCAGGGCAAGACGACAGCCCAGAAGGCTCTGGACGACACGGCGTCCCTGGTGTCCGAGAAGACCGAGTAAAGGGGGCGGCCATCAATGAGTGCCGTCGCATCGCCCCCCAGGGGCGCCGTCAAGCCGGAGCAAGCCGAGAGGAATCCGGTGCCGCTCTGGAAGCGCCGGGACCGGTGGTGGGCGGCATTCTTCCTGGCCCCCCAGGGAGCGGGGATTCTCCTCTTCACCCTGGTGCCGTTCGCATTTAGCCTGGTTCTTGCCTTCTTCGACTGGAACGGGCTGGGACCGATGACCTTCGTCGGCTTCGACAACCTCATCGCGGAGATCACCGATCCCCTTTTCGGCCGTGCCGTGCTCAACACGCTGATCATCGCCGCGGTGACGGTGCCCGTGGGCCTGTTCCTCGCCATCGTCATCGCGGTGATGCTCAACAGGGTCCGGTCCCGCACGGTCTACATGGTCATGCTCTTCGCGCCGGTCGTCACCAGCTCCGTCGCCGTGGCCCTGATCTGGCAACAGCTCTTGCGGACGGACGGACTCTTGTCCACCGTGGTGGCAAAGGTGTTGAGGACTGATCCGCCGGATTGGCTGAACGACCCGCATCTCGCGCTCCTCGCGGTGTGCGCGGTCACCATCTGGTCCTCGCTCGGCCTCAACGTCGTGATCTTCCAGGCGGGCCTCCAGAACGTCAATCCGTCGGTGCTCGAGGCGGCCTCCATTGACGGCGCCGGCACCACCCGCACCTTCTTCTCCGTCATCCTGCCGATGTTGTCGCCGACGATCTTCTTCCAGTCGGTCATCGCATTCATCTCGTCCTTGCAGACCTTCGACCTCGTGTTCGTCCTCGTGAAGAACGCTGGACCGGACAACGCCACCCGGACGATCGTCTATCACATCTACGACCTGGGTTTCCGGAAGGCGCAGCTGGGGATGTCATCGGCGGCGGCGATCTTCTTGCTGATCCTGTCCGCGTTGATCACCGTCTTCCAGTTCGGCATGGAGAAGAGGTTCGTTCACTATGACAACTGAGTCCCGGTCCCCGCGGCGCCCGTTCGCACCGGGCCGCTTGGCAGTCCACGCCGTGTTGGCGGTGGCCGCGGTCGCCATGTTCGCCCCATTCGTATGGATGACGCTGTCCTCCTTCAAGACCCTGCCGCAACTGCTCACGCGCCCGCTCAGCGTCCTCCCGAGCCCCTGGACGGTTGACAACTTCGTCCAGGCCTGGGACGCTCTGCCGTTCGCCCGCGCCTACGGGAACTCGATCTACATCACGGTGCTGATCGTCGCAGGAGCCCTCGTGACGACGTCCATGGCCGGGTACGCGTTCGCGCGCATCCCGTTCCCGGGGACCAAGATCCTCTTCGCCGTCGTCCTTGTGTGCCAGATGATCCCGAAGCAGGTGACGCTGGTGCCGTTCTACATCCTGATGAGCAAGCTCGGATGGGTGGACTCCCACCTGTCGCTCATCATCCCTGGGATGCTGGTCAATCCGTTCGGCATCTTCTTGGCGAGGCAGTTTATCCTGTCCCTCCCGCGTGAGCTGGAGGAGGCGGCCATGCTCGACGGCGCCTCCCGGCTGCGGACGTTCTTCTCGGTGATCGTCCCCCTCATCCGTCCTGGCCTGGGCGCCCTGGGGATCATCGTCGCCTTGGACGCCTGGAACAACTTCCTGCTCCCGCTCATTCTGCTCAACAGGACCGAGCTGTTCACGGTGCCTCTCCTCCTCTCTCAATTCCAGGGGCAGTTCGGCGGCGTCAACTACGGGCTCATCATGGCGGCGACCAGTCTGTCCACCATCCCCATGCTCATCGCCTTCGTCGTCGGACAGCGGCAGATCATGTCCAGTCTGGCGACGTCCGGGATGGGAGGCCGGTGAGAATGGTCAGCGTCCCGGTGGCCCTGGATTTCGTGGACCTGTTCGAGGTGCCGTTCACTGTGCCCGGATCCCGCTTCCTCGTGCGACGCGTGGGAGACGTCCTTCAGATCCTCCATGTGCGCTATGAGACGCCCCTTGACGAGTGCGTCGCCGTCTCGCTCCGGCTCGGAGCACGCGCGGTCGGGGGCGTCGTCGCAGCGGGAGGCCATGTCCGCGTCGGTGGGGTGCGGATCGTCATTCTCGATGAGGAAGTCCGCCTCACGTGGGGGTCGGACACGTCGAGCGTCGTCACCGGGACGGCGCCCGGCGTCGAGAGATCGCAGGGGGAGCATCGTCTCCTCCTGCTCGGCGCAGGCAGCCGCCCTTCGGCCCTGGACGATGCCGGGTTCGCGCGGGCCGCCGACCGCGTCGTCGAGGAATGGATGGGGCGTGTGCCCGCCACAGCCGCGCGACGGCAGGAGATGGCACGGCAGTGCTGGTGGGTTCTCGGGTCGAACATCATCCGTATGCGCAATCCGCTCGGTGGGGGCCTGCCCCGCGAGAACGTCGTGGTCCCCTCGATGCGGGGATACATGGCGCTGTGGCAGTGGGATGCGTACTTCATCGCGGTGGGACTGCGCCATGGGGATCCTGAATTGGCCGTCCGCCAGCTCGAGATCGCCTTCACGCCCGGACCGGACGGGCAGTTGCCCGATGTCATCCACGATGGCGGTGTCCTCACATCGAGCCGGGACTTGCCGCCCGGCGACCTCGCCGCCCTCGAAGCATCGGGATCGCCCGAACTCCGAGGGAAAGTCGTGCCGCTCACCAAACCTCCACTGTCGGCATGGGCGGCGGACAAAGTCCTCATGGCCCTCGACGCGGACGAGCGTCTCGACAGAATGGCGGCGTGGTACCCGGTGCTCTGCGCCAGCCAGGCATGGTGGTTCCGATCAGAGAACATGCGCGACGGATGCCCCGTGTACCTCCATCCGTATTCATCGGGGCTCGACGACTCCCCTGTCTTCGACAAGGATCTCCCGGTCCGGACTCCGGATCTCCCCGCCTATCTGGCCGTGCAGGAACGCGTGCTTGCGCGGTGGCGGACGACCTCGGAGAGTGCGGGCCACCCCGTCGAGTCGGGCGTGACGGTCTCTCCGGCGGACGATCCTGTGTGGCGGGAAGCGACCGTCCGAAGCGCGCTCGAGCGGCTCTGGGATCCTCGGCGACGGATGTTCGCCCCGGCGGGCGCCTCGGGCCGCCCGCTGCCTCGCACGATCCTCTCGCTCGTCGCCTGTTTCGCGGGAGGGATCGGCGGGGAGCAGATCGCCGCGATCGTCGACGATATTCACGACACCAGACGGTTCGGCGCGCCCTGGCCGCTGCCGACGGTGTCCATGGACGAGCAGGTGTTCCGGGAGCAGACCATGTGGCGCGGTCCCGTCTGGGTGGACACGAACTACTTGGTCGCGGAGGGGCTGGAGTCCTGTGGGCGCGCGCATGAGGCAGCAGACCTCCGCCGACGGACGTTGGACCTCGTCGAAGCCGCGGGCGGCCCGGTCGAATACGCCTCCGCGCGGTCGGGCGCTCGCTGCCCCGCGGCGACCACCAGTTTCGGGTGGTCGGCGGCGCTCTACATCGATCTGGCGGTGCGGGAGGCCGCAGAGCAGCAGTCGGTCGGCTGACCGCGGCCTCCGCCGTCGGCGCCTACTCGAGGGGGTCCAGGAAACGGGCGCAATACCCCGGGTCGATGGCCGGAGGGAGGGAGGCCCCCGCCGCCTCGGCGACGAGGCCCTCGACGAGGGCGTACACCTCATCCGGGTCGATCCCCATGCCGCGGACCTGTCCGTCGCCGACGACGAGCTCCTCGTAGACGCGCGCGGGCAGCCCCGCGACGACCCGGCCCGGATGGGCGCGCAGCATGGTCCCCGGGGCGTAGACGATCTCCTGGGCCTCGCGCAGCGCCGAGAACGGCGTGACGTCGCGGCCCGTGCGTCCCACGACGATGCCGAGCGCGGGGGCGCTCCACCCGGCCGTCGCGACGGTGAGGTCGGCGCTGGTCGCGGTGATGAGGCGCGTGACCACGGTGTGCGCGGGCAGCCCGAGCGGGTGCGCCCATCCCCGGAAGGCGATGCCCGGGGCGGGCGGCAGCTTCGCCAGAGCGCGGAGGAAGTCGTCGAGGGGGGAGGGGCCCGTCGCGCCGGGTGCGGTCATGAGTCCTCCTGGGAACGGGCGTCGGAGCCGCCGGATTCGGCGGCATCGGCTCGGCGCGCGCGGTCCCAGTATCCGCCGGGGGCGTCCTCGCCGGGCCATGCCGGGCCGATGGGCGAGCGCCATCGGCGCTCGCGGGACCGGGACACGCGCCCGACGGGGTCGTCCCAGAACCGGATGCGGCCTCTGTACACCTCGACGGCGCGGTAGGCGGCGGTCTCCGCGTCGGTCATCGCGTCGATGTCGGCGCGGCCGTCGCCGCCGGCGGGGAACACGCCTTCCCACCATCGGGGGTGAGGGCCGTGGAGGCTCCGGTCGGAGCTCCACCACAGGGAGGCGCCGTCCCAGACAACGGGGGTGTGGACCTGCGGGTCGGGGCCGGCTCCGGGACGGGCGCCAAAGAGGTGCTCGTCATCGGGCCAGTCGTCGACCCTGATGGTCCGCAGCCGCGCCGAGACGACCGTCCCGGGTTGCTCGACGGGCTGCCCCATCTCGAGATACCCCGGGTGGCGCCACATGACGATGCCGACCCAGACGGAGGGGACCCACGCATAGGCCGCCTGCCGTGAGCGCGTCCATGCCTGTCCGTCGTGTCGGCGGGCGAGCCATCGTTCGTCGCCGACACGCAGCGCGAGGGCGTACTGGTCCGTCCCGATGACCTCGTGCTTGTCGAGGACGTCGACGGACGTGACCGTCCCGTCCCGTTCGAGGAGACCGCGGAGCGTGCGGATGCTCATGCGCCATCCCTGCGGGCACGGCCGTCCCGGCGTCGGCGCGGGCACCCGGGGCGGGGGCGCGACGATGCCGCAGGCACGCCGGACGGCGGCGTCGACGCGGCGGACGGCCTGCCGCTGGTCCTCGGCCAGGGCGGCCCAGTCGAGCATGCCGTCCTCAGGGCGCAGGGCGGCGGTCGGGATGTTCGTCCACCAGGGTTCTTCCTCGATCCACAACCGGTGTCCGTCAACGACGCCGTTGACCGCCACATGGGTCGGCTGGAGCGGACTCATCATTGCTCCCTCATCGTGGCATGCCAGACGCCCGAGGCGTCCCGCTCCATGCTGCCGATGGTGAATGGCGTCCCCGGTTTGAACAGCACTTCTGCCTCTCCTGTCCCGTAGGCGGAGAACGGCGACACGTCCACGCCCGTCCGCCCTTCGATCTCAAAGATGACGGACGGGTTCGCGGGATTCCCGCCCGCCGCGAAATCCGCCGCCGTGTCGGGCTTGAACGAGGAGCTGAGGAACGCGTCGTCCCTGAAGGTCTTGATCTCCAGCATGTCATCGACCACCGACTGCGGCAGGCGCGTCCCCCGGTACGTCGTGTCCTCGACCCTCGGCAGCCGGTTGAGCCCATCGACGGCGCCGTCGAGATGGGTCTGCATCGGCCCGTCCAGTGGCGTCCCGTTGCGCAGGAAGCCGTTCATCGCGGTGTAGCCCTCGTTCGTCGTGTAGGTGTAGAGGCCCTTCACCTCGCCGCGGGCCAACTCCGGGTGGGCGGCCACCACCCCGTCGGCCCACGAGTCGACCGACGCCTCCCAGGCTTCACGCCCGAGGGCGCCGCCCCCGAGGTCGGCCGGCGCATGCGGGATGTCGGTGACGTCGATGCCCTCGAGGCGGCGGATGCCGCGGGCGCCGTCGGCGACGTCGTCGACCCGGTCCAGCGCCCGCAGGCCGTCGACGAGGTCGTCGGCCTTCGTTCCGAGACGCTCGAGCAGGCCGGCGGACTTCGTCGCGGCGGTCCCCGCCCCGCCGGTGAAGACGGCGGCGACCACGTCGGGGACCAAGTGCCCGATGGCGCGGGCCGGATCGTCGGCCCAGGTGTCCCAGTCGAGGAGTCCCTTGCCCAGGCTCTTGCCGAACTCCAGCGGATCGGCGATCAGGGCGTCGAGCATCGCCTGCGCTGACTCGAGGGGGAGCTTGAGCTTGGCGGCGGCCTCCTCCGGCGTGAGGCGCCCCGTGGCGAGATCCATGAGGACCTCGACGGCTGCCATCTGGGGCGTGGCCAGCTGGACGATGTCCCACAGCGCCTCGCCGAGACCGACAAACACGCCTCCGACGAACTCGAGCCCCGTCCGCAGCCATCCGCGCTTCTCGGGCGCGCCCTGGCAGCTTCCCCGGATGGCGTCCGCCGCCAGCTGCGCGTCCTGGTCGAGCGCGTCGACCGCCGTGTGGAAGGCGGCGACCGCAGCCGAGCGGATCGTCGCCCCCGGATCCGTGAAAGGAACGACGGCGAGGGTGTACGTCCCGGGCCCGTAGGTGGCCTCCCAGCCCCGTTGCTCCTGGCGGGCGGCTTGCACCTCCGCGTCATAGCGGGCGCGGGCGTCCTCGCTCACCTGCTGGCCGCGCTCGTACTCGGCCCTGCAGTCCGACGCCGTTCCGCGCGCCGCGTCGAGGGCGTCCGCATAGGTGTCGAGGGCGGATGCCGCTTGGTCGAATCCCGCGGCGGCCTCGCGCCAGCGGTCCGGCTCGGCGGTGAACCGCTCGCGGAAACGGTCGGCGGCGCGTCCGGTCCACCCGTCGGTGCTGATCGACTCCAGCGTGTCCGCGATGGTGCGGAACTGTCCGCTGCGCGTCCGCATGATGGCCGTGCGCCCGCGGATCCCCGTGGAGTCTCCTTCGATGAGGAACTCCGGCTCGGCGGTGGAGACGACGCCCATTGATCACCCTCCGATCACATGCGTCCGGGCGATGGCATCGACGGCCTCGCGGACGGCCGTCATCGCCGTGAGGGCGTCGTCGTCGTAGTCGAAGTAGCTGGTCGCCACCTGGCCGAGGCGCCCGGAGACCTCCTCGAGGTCCTCGGTCATGTGGTTGATGCCCTGTTCCCACCGGTCCTGGAATTCGTCGACGGCGTCCCACACGATGTCGTTGCGCAGCTGGTCCGACGTGGGCACGTAGTCCTCCACGTCGTTGTCCTTCTTGAGCTGCACGACCTCGGCGGTCGACTGGGCCGCCTGGACCAGGGCCTCGAGATCCACTTCGAAGTCGCTCATCGGGCCTCCTTGTTCTCGGGGCGCGACACGCGCTCAGTCCATGACCGCGACATTGTGCACCTCCGCGTCGTGGGCGCCCTCCGCCAGCTGGACGAAAGCCGTGCGGGCCGCGTCGAGCGCGCGGGCGAGTTCGGAGACCCTCGCAGCGAGGCGTTCGTCGACGTCGATCTGAGCCTGACGGGAGTCCGACTCCTCGGTCCACTCTCCCAGCCGGGAGCGCACGGACGCGCGCATCGTGCCGATGGCCTCGGTGAGGTCGTCGTGGGCCGTGGAGAGCGCCTCTTCGATGGCCGTGGCGGCGTCCTCGTGGAAGACCAGCGTCCGCTCACTCATCGCTGCCTCCCAGGAGCTGAGCGATGGTCGAGGAGATCCGTCCCTCGATGCGACTCTCCGTCTGGGCGAACCCGGTGTCCACGGCGACGAGCGCCTGGGCGTAGGCGCCGAGATCGCCGGGAAGCAGGGAGGCGACCTCGAACCAATCGGAGATCGCCTGGTAGAACGTGCCGGCGCCACCGCCCGTCACGCGGGGCGACTGCGCCTCGATGACGTCGGCGAGGTCCTGGAGGATCGTGATGACGGCGTCCGCGCAGTCGGCGACGATGTCGGCGGCGCCCGCCTGCGCGCCGATCTCAAGGCCGATGGCCGTTCCCATGCGATCCTCCTCACTGAGACGGATGTCCGGCATCCTATCGGGCGCCCGGCCGCTCCCGGCGATCGGCTCACCGATCGGACTGGGGCGCGTCGACGAGGGCGCCTCCGGTGCCGGGTTCCGCCGGACCGTTGTCCGACAGTCGACGGGGCCGCCCGGCGAGGGGGGATCCGTGGCAGACTGTCGCCGGAGAACGAGGCTGCGCAATGAGGTGACCAGGATGGCGACCCGGCTGTCGAGTGCCTCCGCCCGCGCGAGGTGGAGGCGGCGCGTGCCCGGCGTCGTGGTGACCACGGCGGCGGTGGCGCTGGCCGCGCTCGCGTTCCTGCATCCCGGGGTCGACACCACCGAGGTGAACGCCGACGACGGCGGCATCTGGGTGACCAACCAGTCCCGCCGCATGGTGGGCCACCTCAACTACGACGCGCGCACGCTCGACGCGGCGCTGCGCACGGAGACGTCGGAGTTCGACATCGGCCAGAGCGCGGACACCGTGACCTTCCAGGACCTCAGCGCCCGATCGGTGGCGCCGGTCGATGTGGCGGGCGTGCGCCTGGGCGCGACGACGTCGCTGGGCGAGCAGGCCGTCGCCGAGCAGGGCGGCGACCGGATGGGCGTGCTGGACCCGGCCTCGGGGTCGCTGTGGGTGACCTCGGCGTCCGAGCCCTCGCAGACGGCCTTCACCGAGAAGAGCGCCGTGTCCACCGGGCTGGTGGGCGGCGTCGTGACCACGGCCCAGGACGGCACGGTCCTCGCCGCCTCGGGCGCCGCCGGGACGTTCGTGGCGGTCGGGCGCGACGGGCACGTCGACCGCGTGACCACGACCGATGTCCCGGGCCTGAGCGCGGACGCGGATCTTCAGCTCACCGCCGTCGGCTCGGAGCCGGTGGCGCTGGACGCGGCGTCGAACACGCTGTTCCTGCCGGACGGATCCTCCCGGGCGCTGTCCGACGACGGCGTCCCCACGGGCGGCGTCCTCCAGGAGCCCGGTCCCGCCTCCGACGCCGTGCTGGTCGCCACCGCCTCCGAGCTGGTGAGCGTCCCGTTGGACGGATCGCCGGTGACGGCGACGCCCTCGTCCGCGGACGCGCGCAGCGGAACCCCCGCCCGCCCCGTCCGCCACCAGTCCTGCGACTATGCGGCGTGGGCCGGCTCGGGCGCCTACGTGCGGGTGTGCGACGACCCGGCGCAGGACGCCGCGCTCGACGTCGAGAGCCTCCAGGGCGCCGGCGACGTCCGCTTCCGCACGAACCGCACGCGCATCGTGCTCAACGACATCGGCACGGGCTCGGTGTGGCTGCCCGACCGGAACATGGTGCTGATGTCGGACTGGGACCAGATCGACACGGAGCTCCAGGCCGATGACGATGACGAGGACTCCCCGCAGCTCACCGACCAGATCGCCGACCCCGCGCACACGGACCACAACACGCCCCCCGAGGCCGTCGACGACCGGTTCGGCGTCCGGCCCGGCCGGGCGACCACCCTCCCGGTGCTCCAGAACGACTCGGACGCCGACGGCGACGTCCTCACGGCGCGGGCGACGACGCCGCCGGGATTCGGCACGGTGGTCCCCACGCGCGGCGGCCAGGCGCTGCAGATCACGGGCATCGACGAGGGCGCGACGGGGTCGACGACGTTCACCTACGAGGCCTCCGACGGCCTGGCCGTCGACACGGCGACCGTGTCCGTGTCGATCCACCCCTGGGACGTCAACGCCGGTCCCACCCAGCTGCGGGACCGGGGCGTCGCGGTGGGCCGCGGGGCGACCGTCGAGGAGAACGTGCTGCCGGACTGGATCGACCCCGACGGGGACCCGATCTTCCTGGAGTCGGCGACCGCGCCCGACGGCCTGGAGGTCCAGTTCCGCGAGGAGGGCACGGTCACGATCCGGGACCTCGACTCCGAGCCCGGCCCGAAGCCGGTCCAGGTGGTCGTGTCCGACGGGCGGGCGTCGACCACCGGAACGCTCACCGTCAACGTCCAGAATCCCGGCAACCTGGCGCCGATCGCGAACGCCGACTTTCTGGTGGCCCGGGTGGGGGAGCCCGCGGTCATCCAGCCGCTCGCCAACGACACGGACCCCAACGGGGATCAGCTCAGCCTGGTCGGGGTGTCCACGGCGCCCGCCGGATCCACGATCGTGCCGGACCTCGGACTCGGGACGCTGTCCTTCACCGCGCAGGCGGCCGGCACCTACCAGTTCACGTACTCGGTGAGCGACGGCCCCGCCCAGAGCACGGGCGTCATCCGCGTGGACGTCGTCGAGGCCGACGACCAGGCGGTGCCCGTGGCCGAGGACGACCTGGCGCTGCTGCCGCAGGGCGGGTCGGCCCTCGTGGCCCCGCTGGCCAACGACTCCGACCCCGCGGGCGGCGTGCTCGTCATCCAGTCGATCGACGCCTCGGAGGCGCCCCGCCTGGAGGTGACGATCGTCGACCGGCACCTCCTGCGCGTCACCGCCCCGGGCGGCCTCGACGAGTCCGCGTCCTTCGCCTACACGGTCTCCAACGGCCTGCACACGGCGACGGCCGAGGTCACCGTGGTCCCCACCGCCGCCCAGGACGACAAGCGGCCCCCCGAGCTCACCCCGGACCGCGCGAAGGTCCGCGTGGGCGACGTCGCGTCGGTGTCGGTGCTGGCCAACGACCGCTCCCCGGCCGGCCTCGCGATGAGCGTGGATCCGGATCTGCAGTACACGGAGGACCCGGCGGTGGGCCGCCCCTTCGTCACCGGCAACCTGGTCCGCCTGGAGGCGGGGGACACCCCCGGAGTCCTCCACGTCGCCTACACGGTGCGCGACTCGGCGGGCAACATGGCGACGTCGACGGTGATGTTCGAGGTCGTGGGGTCCGACGCCGCCAACCACGCCCCGCAGCCGAAGTCCCTGACGGCGTGGTCCGTGTCCGGGCAGACCACGCGGATCCGCGTCCCCCTCAACGGGATCGATCCCGACGGCGACTCCGTCACCCTGGTCGGCATCGAGCAGGCCCCGAAGAAGGGGACGGTGGAACTCAACGTCGACTGGCTGGAGTACACGCCCGCCCGCGACATGGTGGGCACCGACGTCTTCACCTACATCGTCGAGGACCGGCAGGGCAAGCAGGCGTCCGCCCGGGTGCGGGTGGGCATCGCCCCGCCGTCCCCCGTCAACCAGCCGCCCACCGCCGTCAAGGACACGGTGCTGGTGCGCCCCGACCGGCAGGTGGCCATCGACGTGCTGGCCAACGACATCGACGCCGACGGGGACGCCCTCTCGCTGGTGGACGGCGCCCTGGCCTCGCGCACGCCCGGCGTCCAGGCCCGCATCCGCGACGACGCCGTGGTGGTGACCACCCCGGGGGAGGCCGGGTCCTACCTGTTCACCTACCGCGTCTCCGACGGCCGCGGGGGCGTCTCCGACGGCACGCTCACCGTCAACGTCTCCGCCGACGCGCGCCTGCAACCGCCGATCGCCCGCGACGACGTGGGCGATCTGGCGGATCTGCCCGCCGACGGGTCCGCCATGGCCATCGACGTCCGGGCCAACGACCAGGATCCCGACGGGGACGTGTCGACGCTGGTCGTCTCCTCGGACGCGCCCGGGACCTCCGTGTCCGGCGGGCTGCTGAGTGTGACGCCGGACGAGCGCCGCCGGCTGGTGGTCTACACGGTCACGGACGTGGACGGCCTGTCCTCCTCGGCGGTCGTGTCGGTGCCGGGCACACAGCAGACGCGCCCGCGCCTGGACCCGTCGCGCGTGCCGGTCCAGGTCCGCGCTGGCCAGGACCTCACCCTGGACATCCGGGGCTATGTCGTCGTCCGGTCGGGGCGCTCGGCCCTCATCGCGGACGCCGCCACGGTCCAGGGCTCGGTCGGCGTCGGCGAGGCGCGCCTGGTCGACGACCACACGGTGGCCCTGCACGTCGACGCCGACTACTCCGGGCGCAGCTCCGTGTCCTTCGAGGCGCGCGACGGCGGCGCCGAGGACTCCTCCGCGCTGTCCGCGGTGCTCTCGATCCCGCTGGTGGTGACCGCCACCCAGAATCAGCCGCCCGTGTTCACGCCAACGCCGATCCGCGTCGCGGCGGGAGAGGACGCCGCGGCCGTGGACCTCGCCCCCATGGTGAGGGACCCCGACGGGGCCGACCCCGCCGGGTTCGCCTACCGGATGGTGCAGGCGCCCGAGGGGCTGGCCGTCCAGCTCTCCGGCCACACGCTGACGGTGCGGGCCGCGGTCGACCACGTGCGGGGGCCGGCCGGCTCCGTCACCGTGTCCGTCGACGACGGGTCGGGAGCCGTCTCGGCGCAGATCCCGGTGACGGTCGTCGCCTCGACCAGGCCGCTCATCCAGGTCTCGGACGCCCTGGTCACCGCCGCCAACGCCGGGGGGACGGTGGCCGTGGACCTCACGGACTACACGACGAACCCGTTCCCCGACGTCCCGATCCGGATCGTCGGGTCCAGCGTGCAGATCGGCCAGGGCACCGTGGACCCCCAGGGGACGCGGCTGCTCATCACCCCCGCTGCGGCGTTCCACGGGCAGATGACGGTCGGCTACCGGCTGATGGACGCCACCGGCGACGCCTCCCGCATGGTCGAGGGGCAGGTCCGCCTGGTGGTCCGCGACCGGCCGGAGCCCCCGACCGCGGTCTCGGTGACGGCCACGGGCGCGGGCTCCGCGCTGGTGACGTTCCAGCCGGGCTCCGACAACGGCGCGCCGATCACGGCGTTCACGCTCACCGACCTCGCGTCGGGCCAGACGTTCCGCTGCCCGGTGGCCTCCTGCCCCGTGACGGGGCTGGAGAACGGCGTCACCCACTCCTTCTCCGTCGTCGCGCACAACGACGTCGGCGACTCCGACGCGTCCGCCCCCTCCGCGGCGGTGCTGGTCGACATGCGCCCGGGGCGCCCGAACCCGCCGACGGTGACACCGGGGGACGGCACGGCGAGCGTCTCCTGGGCGGCCCCGCCCAACGAGGGCTCCGCGATCACCGGCTACACGGTCTACGTCCAGTCCACCAGCGGCTCCCAGACCGTGGAGGTCGGCGGCGCGGCCACCCAGGCGACGATCGGCGGCCTGACGAACGGACAGGCCTACGCCGTGTCCGTCCAGGCGCACAACCGCGCGGAGGAGCCCTCCGACGTCTCCGACATGTCCGAGGTGGTGCCCTTCGGACGGCCGTTCCCGCCGACCAATGTGCAGGGGGCCAGCACCTCCACCGGAGACCGGGACCACGTGAGCGTCCACATCACGTGGGATGACCCGCAGAACACGAACGGACGCCCCCTCACCGGGGCGACGGTAACCGTCAACGGCGTGTCGAGGGACGTGCCGGCGGGCCAGAACGCCGTCGACATCCCCGTCGACGCCGCCTGGTCGGCGACGGCGTCGGTGACGGTCCGCTCCGAGGGCGGGACCTCGGATCCCGCGGCCTCCGGCGAGTTCCACGCGGTGACGGCGCCCCCCGCGCCGAGCGGGCCGACCAGGGTGTCCGCGGACGGGACGTCGAACACCCTGCGGGTCGAGGGGCTCGCCAAGAGCTCCGGCGCGTATCCCGCGTGGGCCCTGGCGGTCCAGGTCAGCGCGGACGGGGGAGCGACCTGGAGGACGCTGGAGGACCTGTCCGCGGTGGGCGGGCTGGCCAACGGCCAGTCCTACTCGCTCCAGTTCCGCCAGTACTCGCCGGCCCTCGACATCGCGGGGGACGCCGTGACGGCCGACGCCGCGACGCCCTACGGTCCGCCCGACACCCCGGTGGTCTCGGCCGCCGCCGGCGCCGGGGGCGTGCGGTTCACGTGGAGCACCGGGGGCGGAGGCGGCCTCCCGCTCACGACGCAGCTCGTCGTCGACGGCGTCGCCTACGGCGCGGCGACCAGCGGCGGAGCGGGCTCGGTCACCGTGGCGGGCGATCCCGGCACCCGGCTGACGGCCTCCGTCGTCGCGACCGACAGCGCCGGGCAGACCCGGAACTCCGAGGCGGCGTCGGGAGTCGTGTGGGGGACGGTGGACATCCAGCCGGGCGCCTGCGCCGGGGGCGAGCAGCCGGAGGGCGATGCGGGGTCCTGCCGTTCCTTCCAGGTCAAGGCGCAGAGCTGGGACGCCTCCGCGATGCCTTTGACCTGCACCTTCACCTCCGATATCGACAACCGGCAGCGATCCTTCCCGATCAGCCGGCAGGACCAGCAGCAGAGCACGTGGGTGGACAGCGGCCAACGCACCGCGCTCACGGACGCCTCCCAGATCGCCTCCCGGCTGTCATGCTCCCCGCCCTCGTAGCGCTGCCGGCCCGACCCGGCTCCCCGCCCCCGCGGCCGGGGGGCGCCCCCCCCGCCGCCC
>JAFAAX010000189.1 GCA_023426345.1 Actinomycetes bacterium | reverse complement strand
GTGCGGGATCGCGGCGTTGGCGGCCGTGGCCGCGCGCGCCGGCCGACACCCGCGCTACCTGGATCCCGCGACCCCGCGCGAGCGGATCGATGCCTTCCAGACGCGGCTGCACCTGCTGGCCTCCCGGGTTCCGCCGCCCTGGCCGCTGTCGCGGGGCACCTCGCCGTGGGCGGTCGGCCGGCTGGCCGGGCGCGCGACCGGGTTGCGGTACCGGATGCGCCTGTGGGGAGCCGATCGGACGCGCGAGCTGTTGGACGAGGCCCTCATGCGCGGCCAGGACGCCTTCCTGTTCGTCGGAGGCGGCTCCCGCGGGGCCGCCGAGGCCCTGGTCCGCGAGCCGGGGCTCGGGCGGTTCCGGCAGCTGTCCGAGGACGCGGCCGCCCGCCTCGACGCGGAGGGCCTGGACCTGGTCCCGCGCCACGTCGTCGCCGTCCTGGGGCCCGAATCCGCGGCCAGCGCGCCGACCGGCCTGGCCGGCGCCGTGCCCGCGCGCTACGCCGTCTTCGAGCCCTCCAGCGGCCGCGTGTTCCGCGTCGGCCGCGACGTCCTGGTCGATCCCGATCCGCCGCGCCTGCCGGCGCTCGGCCATTGGCGCCGCCCCCTGCTGGCCGTGCTCCCCGCCCCCTGACCGAGATCCGCCCAATTCCCCCTCAACCTCCCCCATACAAAGGAGAATCCCCGTGACCACCCGTTCAGAGGTCGCCCACATCGTCGACCACACGCTGCTCAAGCCGGAGTCCACCGACGCCGACGTCCGCGCGCTCATCGAGGAGGCCGCCGAGCTGGGCGCCTACTCCGTGTGCGTGTCGCCGTCGATGCTGCCCGTCGCGGTGCCCGCCGGCCTCACAGTCGCCTGCGTGTGCGGCTTCCCGTCGGGCGCCCACAAGTCCGCCGTCAAGGCCGACGAGGCCGCCCGCGCGGTCGCCAACGGTGCCGACGAGGTCGACATGGTGATCAACCTGGCCCTGGCCAAGCAGGGCGACTGGCTGGGGGTCCAGGGAGACATCCGCGCCGTGCGCGAGGCCATCCCGACGGCCGTCCTCAAGGTCATCATCGAGTCCGCCGTCCTCACCGACGAGGAGATCGTCGAGGCCTGCCGCGCCGCCGAGTCCGCGGGCGCGGACTTCGTCAAGACCTCCACCGGCTTCCACCCGGCGGGCGGCGCCTCCGCCCACGCGGTGGCCCTCATGCGCCGCACCGTCGGGGACCGCCTGGGCGTCAAGGCCTCCGGCGGCATCCACACCGCCGCGGAGGCCCGGGCGATGATCGACGCCGGCGCCTCCCGGCTGGGGCTGTCCGGCACGCGGCAGGTCCTCGAGGGCTTCTCGGCCTGACGGGCCGCGATCGGCGGGGGTCAGATCCCCAGCGCCGGGCGGATGTCCGCCTTGACGGCCTCCAGCCGCTCGGCGGCGGCGCGCCGGGCGTCGGCCACGTCCCCGTCGACGACCGGCACGATGACCTCGCAGTAGCACTTGAGCTTCGGCTCGGTGCCCGACGGGCGGGCGACCACGCGGTCGGCGGCCTCCGTCACGAACTCCAGGCCGTCGGTGGGCGGAAGCTCGGCGGAACCCGCGGACAGGTCGACGGTGGAGACCACGGGCGAGCCGGCCATCGACGGGATGCCGTGGGCCCGCAGGTTCGCCATGCCCCGGGCGATGAGGTCCGTGTCCTCGACGCGGATCGTCAGCGGCGAGGTGAGGTGCAGCCCGTAGCGCAGCGCCAGGTCGTCCAGGGCGTCCTGGAGCGTGCGCCCGGCCGCTCCCGGCGAGGCCTCCGACGTCCCCTCCTTGAGCTGCCACGCGAGGGTCGCGAGCTTGAGGCAGGCGGAGATCCCGTCCTTGTCGCGGACGAACCCGGGGTCGACGCAGTAGCCGAGGGCCTCCTCGTAGCCGAAGACCAGGCCCGGCGCGCGGGAGATCCACTTGAAGCCCGTGAGCGTCGTGCGGTGGCCGACCTGGTGGTCCGCGGCGATGCGGGCGAGCAGGCGCGAGGACACGACGGAGTTCGCCAGCACGGCGCCCTGCGCGGCCACGCCCTCGCCGGAGCCCTCGCCCCGGTGCTCGGTGGCGGCCTGCAGGCCGAGGACCTGTCCGACCTCGTCACCGGCGAGCTGGCGCCACCCCTTCCCGTCGGGCGCGCCGGGCGCGGGCACGGCCGCCGAGCAGCGGTCCGCGTCCGGGTCGTTGGCCAGGATGAGGTCGGCGTCGACCTCGCGGGCGAGCGCCATGGCGAGGTCCAGCGCGCCGGGCTCCTCAGGGTTCGGGAAGCGAACGGTCGGGAACTCCGGGTCGGGCTCCTGCTGCTCGGCGACGACATGGACGTCCGAGAAGCCGGCGCGGTGGAGGGCCTCGAGCGCCGGCTGCCCGCCGACGCCGTGCATCGAGGTGAGCACGATGCGCAGGTCCTTGGGGCCCTCGGGCACCAGGGACACGGCGCGGTCGAGGTAGGCCCCCAGGACGCCCTCGTCCAGGGTCTCCCACCCGGACTCCGCCCGGGGGACGGACGCCACCGAGGGGACGGCCTGGATGGCCGCGAAGATCTCCGCGTCGAACGGCGGGACGATCTGGCTGCCCTGGCCGGAGTCGGTGACGACGCGCCCGCCCAGGTAGACCTTGTAGCCGTTGTCCTCCTTGGGGTTGTGGGAGGCCGTCACCATGACCGCCGCATCGCAGCCCAGGTGGCGCAGCGCGAACGCGGTCACCGGCGTGGGCAGCGGGCGGGGGAGCAGCATCGCGCGTCCGCCGGCCGCCGCGGCCACGGCGACCGTGTCCTCCGCGAAGCGGCGCGAGTTGTGCCGGGCGTCGTAGCCGACGACGATGGAGAACCCCTCGCCGGCGTGCGCGCGCAGCACCGCCATCAGGCCGGCCGCCGCCCGGATGACGACGGAGCGGTTCATCCGGTTCGGCCCGCCGCCCAGATGGCCGCGCAGTCCCGCCGTGCCGAACGCCAGGGTCCCCGAGAAACGGTCCGCCAGGTCCTCCGCGGCGGCGGCGTCGCCCCCCTCGGCGGCGTCCAGCAGCCGCCGGATCTCCTCCGCGGTCGCCTCATCCGGATCGTCCTCGATCCATGCGCGGACAGCCTGCGCGTCGTACTGCGACATCGTTCCTCCCTCGATCGGGTCCGTCAGCCGGTCCCGCGGGCCGCGGCGGCGCCGTGCCGTTGCGTTCGCGGGCCCTCCAGCCTACCGCGCAGCGTTGGCGAGGGCGGCGCCCGGCGGCGATCAGGGGGACCTCACCTGCGAAAATGGGAGGAGAGCGACCCTGCCGGCCGGCTGCGACGCTGGTATCCTAGAAGGAGGGCATCGGGCGGATGGCTCGTCCGCCGGTGCTGCGATCGAGGCAAAGGAGAACATCAATGTCCACCACGCTCGAGGTACCCGCCACCGGCGTCACCGAGACCAAGCTGGAGAACGCGGAGAGCGGCTTCACCGCCTCCTCCACGCTCAGCGACGATCTCCAGCGCGTCGTCGTCGATCTCATCGCCTTGCAGTTGGTCGGCAAGCAGGCCCACTGGAACATCGTCGGCCCGAACTTCCGCGACCTCCACCTCAATCTGGATGAGCTGGTCGACGTCGCCAAGGACGGCACCGACGAGGTCGCCGAGCGCATGCGCGCCCTGCACGCCACCGTCGACGGCCGGCCGGCCGTCGTGGCCGCGACCAACACGCTGCCGGAGTTCCCGGACGGGGAGGTCCTCACCCACGACGCGATCGACCACATCGTCGCCGCGATCGAGGCCGCCGCCGGCACCATGCGCGCCGTCCACGACCAGGTCGACTCCGAGGATCCCACCTCCGCCGACATCCTCCACACCTACATCGCCAAGCTCGAGCAGCAGGCGTGGTTCATTAGCGCGGAGACCCGCACGCCGTCCAAGTGACGCGAGTCGGCGGGTGAGAGGCCCGCGCGCTGACGAGGGCGACGCCCCCTCCCGGAACTCCAGGTCCCGGGAGGGGGCGCCCTCGTCGAGGGGTCGGACGGGGTCAGGCGACCGCCATCCGCGCGACGATGTCGGCGAGCAGGCGCGCGATGCGGGGGCCGGCCTCGTTCCCGGCGGCGATGACCTCGGCGTGGGACAGGGCATCGGGGGAGATCCCCGCGGCCAGGTTCGTCATCAGCGAGATCCCCAGGACCTCCATGCTGGCCTCGCGGGCGGCGATGGCCTCCAGCGTCGTCGACATGCCGACCAGGTCCGCCCCGAGGATCCCCGCCATGCGGACCTCGGCGGGCGTCTCGTAGTGGGGGCCGCGGAACTGGGCGTAGACGCCCTCGGGAAGCGTCGGGTCGACCTGGTGGGCGAGGTCGCGCAGGCGCCGCGCGTACAGGTCGGTGAGGTCGACGAAGGTCGCGCCCTCCAGCGGCGAGGCCGCCGTCAGGTTGAGGTGGTCGCGGATCAGGACGACCTGCCCGGGCCGCCACTGCGGGTTCAGACCCCCGCAGCCGTTGGTGAGGACGACCTGCGAGGCGCCGGCGGCGGCCGCCGTGCGCATCCCGTGGGCGACGGCGCGCACGCCCTTGCCCTCATAGAAGTGCGTGCGCGAGCCCAGCACCAGCGCCGTGCGGTCCGTGCCCGCGATCCGGATCGAGCGCATGAGCGGCACGTGGCCCGCGACGGCCGGCGCGAAGAAACCGGGGACCTCGGCGGCGGGGATCTCGCTGACCGTCTCGCCGATGAGCTCGGCGGCGCCGCCCCAGCCCGATCCCAGGACCAGGGCGATGTCGTGGCGGTCCAGGCCGGAGCGGGCGGCGATGACCTCGGCGGCGCGCCGGGCCAGGTCGACGGGGGATTCGGTGTCGGAGGTCTGTGGTGTCATGGGGTCCACGGTAGTGGAGGGCTCGCGTGCGCACTGCGCTCCGCGAGAGCGGGCGCCCGGCCGGCCGTGCCGGAACCTGAGGTCGCAATGGGCGGGATGGCATCGCGACCTCGAGTTCCCGTCGGCTGTGCGGACACCGACCGTCGGGGTGGGAGCGCGCACTCGTGGGGGAGCTCGCGTATTGTCGGCACGGACAGGACGGGGGACCACGATGCGGGATGAGGCGGCGGGCGCAGAGCCGCTGGACCTGTCCGATCCCGTGCGTCTGGCCGCGCAGCTGGTCGACATCCCGTCGGTGTCCGGACAGGAGTCCCGCATCGCCGACGCCGTCGAGCGCGCGCTGAGGACCTGCCCGCATCTGGGCGTCGACCGCGACGGGGACGCGGTGGTCGCCCGCACGCGCCTCGGCCGCTCCCGGCGCGTCGTCCTGGCCGGGCACCTGGACACGGTTCCCATCAGCGGCAATGTCCCCGGCCGATTCGAGACCCGCATGGAGGCCGACGGCGGGCGCCCCACCGAGGTCCTGTGGGGGCGCGGCAGCGTGGACATGTTGGGCGGCGTCGCGGTCCTCCTCCACGCGGCCGCCCGGTTGAGGGCCCCCCGCCACGACGTCACCTGGGTGTTCTACGACCACGAGGAGGTCGCGGCCTCCCTCAACGGGCTCGGCCGCCTCGCCGCCCGCCATCCCGACTGGCTGGCGGGCGATCTCGCGATCCTCGGCGAGCCCACCGCCGGCCAGATCGAGGGCGGCTGCAATGGCACGCTCCGCGTCATCGCGACGTTCCCCGGCGTCGCCGCCCACTCGGCGCGCTCCTGGCGCGGCGACAACGCGATCCACCGCATGGGCCCGGTCATCGACCGCATCGCCGCCTTCGGCAACCCGGTGGTCGCCGTCGACGGCCTGGACTACCGCGAGTCCCTCTCCGTCGTCGGCATCCGGGGCGGCGGCGCCGCCAACGTCATCCCCGACTCCGCGACCATGACGGTGAACTACCGCTTCGCGCCCTCGACCACCGGGGAGCGGGCCGTGGACGTCGTCCGCTCCCTGCTCGCCGGGTCCGGCGCGGCCCTGGCCGTCGACGACATCGCCGAGGGCGCCCGCCCGGGGTTGGACTCGCCCCTCGCCCAGGAGTTCGTCGCCGCCGCGGAGCGCGCGGCGCGTCGCCCGGCCGGCGGCGAGAGCAACCGATCTCGGCGGGGAAGGGGACCGAACTCGGCGGAGGGGGGGATCCGGATCGGGCCCAAGGACGGCTGGACGGACGTGGCGCGGTTCTCCGCGCTGGGGACGCCCGCCCTCAACTACGGGCCGGGCGATCCGCTGCTGGCCCACACCGCCGACGAGCACACGCCGGTCGACCAGATACGCCGGTGCGCCACGACCGTGGTGGACTGGCTGACCGGGGAGGAGACCCCATGACCGCCACCACGCCCACAGGACCCGACCACGCGGGGCCGCCCTCGCCGGTCCGGCCGGCTGCGAACGGGGGGAACGGGAAGCGCACCTACGTGCGCGGCCCCGTGATGCTCCGCGGCGCGAAGATCCCGGCCCAGACGTCGGACGCCAGCCTCCTCCAGGAGCAGGAGTCCGTCGACTGGCTGCACGAGGACCCCTGGCGGGTGCTGCGCATCCAGGCGGAGTTCGTCGAGGGCTTCGGGGCGCTGGCGGAGGTGGGGCCCGCGATCTCCGTGTTCGGCTCCGCGCGGACGCCCCGCGAGTCGCCCGTGTGGGAGGCCGCCGAGTACATCGGCGGGCAGATCGCCGGCGCCGGCTGCGCCGTCATCACC
This sequence comes from Actinomycetes bacterium, assembly GCA_023426345.1. Classification (GTDB taxonomy): domain Bacteria; phylum Actinomycetota; class Actinomycetes; order Actinomycetales; family Actinomycetaceae; genus Pauljensenia. The sequence continues at coordinate 24,015 of JAFAAX010000189.1, read as the reverse complement.
GGCGGCGGCCCCGGCGTGATGGAGGCGGCGAACAAGGGCGCCTGGGACGCGGGCGGCACGTCCGTGGGCCTGGGCATCGAGCTGCCGCACGAGCAGGGCATGAACCCCTGGGTGAACCTGGGCATCAACTTCCGGTACTTCTTCGCGCGCAAGATGATGTTCGTCAAGTACTCGCGCGGCTTCATCGTGACGCCCGGCGGATTCGGCACCATGGACGAGCTGTTCGAGGCGCTCACGCTGGTCCAGACGAACAAGATCGGCGGGTTCCCCATCGTGCTGATGGGCACGCAGTACTGGGGCGGCCTGCTCGACTGGCTGCGCCAGACGATGGGCCCGGCCGGCATGATCTCCGCGAGCGACGTCGATCTGATGACGGTGGTCGACGATCCCGACGAGGCGGTCGCCCGGGCGCTCGGCCGGCCTCTGTGAGTGTGATCACGCGCGGGCGGATGCCGGGCATCCCCAGCAGGTAGAATGGTTCCTGTCCACCGCCGCGTGCGCCCGCGCGCGAGCGGCACACAGAGGCACTGAGGAGCGCGCACATGGCAGCCATGAAGCCCAGGACCGGCGACGGACCGCTCGAGGCCACCAAGGAGGGACGCGGCATCGTGATGCGCATCCCGAGCGAGGGAGGCGGTCGCCTGGTCATCGAGCTCACCGCCGACGAGGCCACGGCACTGGCGGCGGCCCTGACCGCAGCCGTCTGAGTCAGGTTCTCGAACACATCGCCAAGAATCCCGGTCTCGCCGTCCCGTCACGGGACGGGGCCGGGATTCTCCGCGTTCACCGGCGCACCGCGACGGCCAGGCCGTCCCCGACGGGCAGCAGGCACGGGAGGAACTCCTCCGTCTGACCCAGGACGCGGACGATCTCGCGCATGACGACCGTGTCCTGGTCGCGCTGGGCGGGGTCGGACACGCGGTCGTGCCACAGGGCGTGGACGACGGCCACGACGCCTCCCGGGCGCAGGACGCGCACCGCGTGGTCGAGGTACTCGGGGGTCTCGGCGATGTCGGCGTCGACGACCACCAGGTCATAGCCGCGGGCGGCCATGCGCGGCAGGACGTCCAGGGCGCGGCCCGCGATGAGGCGGGTGCGCTGGCTGGACACGCCGGCGGCGCGGAACGCCTGGCGGGCCTGCCTCTGGAACTCGACCTCGTGGTCGATCGTGGTGAGCACGCCGTCCGGCGACATCCCGTCGAGCAGCCACAGCCCGGACACGCCGGCGCCGGTGCCGACCTCCAGGACGGCGCGGGCCCCGGACACGGCGGCGATCATCCGCAAGGCGGATCCGACGCCCGTGCTGACGGGATCGGCCCCCAGATCCAGGCCGACCTCGCGGGCGTGCGCCACGACATCGCGTTCCGGGACGTAGCCCTCCGCATACACCCAGCTCTGGGCCTTGTCCGTCGCCATGATGCGCCCTCCCGATCCTGTGCCGTCGTCGGTGCCAGACTACCGGGCGAGCCGGATCAGCGGCCCTGAAGCGGGTGGACGCCCAGCGGGCGCCCGGCCAGCCCGCGCGCCCGCTGGCCGAGCGTGCGCGCCACGGAGGCGAGCACCGCCGCGGCGGCGCCCGGCTCCTGCCCGGCTCCGGTGTCGGCCCCGGCCGTTCCCGCCGTCACGGGCTCGCCGCGGTCGGACCCCTCGCGCAGCGAGATGTCCAGGGGGACCTGGGCGAGGAGCGGCACGTCGTAGCCGAGCTGCGCGCTCAGGCGGGCCGCCACGGCCTGGCCGCCGCCCGCCCCGAAGACCTCCAGGCGCGAGCCGTCGGGCTGGGCCAGGAACGACATGTTCTCGACGACGCCGATGACGCGCTGGCGCGTCTGGGCCGCGATGGACCCGGCGCGCTCGGCCACCTCCGCGGCCGCGATCTGCGGGGTGGTCACCACCAGGATCTCCGAGTTCGGCAGCAGCTGGGCGATCGAGATGGCCACGTCGCCCGTGCCGGGGGGCATGTCGATGAGCAGGACGTCCAGGTCGCCCCAGAAGACGTCGCCGAGGAACTGCTGGAGCGCGCGGTGGAGCATGGGACCGCGCCACACGACGGCCTGGCCGTCGGGGACGAACATCCCGATCGAGATCACCTTGATCGCGTTCACGCCGACCGGCGGGATGATCATGCCGTCGATGACCTGCGGGTCGTGGACGATGCCGAGCATCCGCGGGATGGAGAAGCCGTAGATGTCGGCGTCCAGCACGCCGACCTTGAGCCCGTCGCGGGCCAGGGCCGCGGCCAGATTGGCCGTCATCGAGGACTTGCCCACGCCGCCCTTGCCCGACGTCACCGCGATGACGCGGGTGAGGGAGCCGGGGCGGTTGAAGGGGATCTCCCGCTCGGCCTGCCCGCCGTTGAGCTTCTCGCGCAGCGCCTTCTTCTGCTCGTCGTTCATCACGCCCATGGACACGCGCACGTCCTCCACGCCCTCGAGGCCGCCGACGGCCTTGCGCACGTCCTCGGTGATGGTGCCCGACAGCGGACAGCCGGCCACCGTCAGCAGGACGCTGACGTCGACGGTCCCCCCGTCGACGGAGACGTTGTCGACCATGTCGAGGTCGGTGATGGGACGGCGGATCTCGGGGTCGATGACGCCCGTGAGCGCCTCCCTGACGGCAGCTTCGGTGACAGACATGCGTCCATCCTACGTGCGCGCCCGCGGGGCCTCATCGTGAGATTGCACCTGCCGCGGGCGCGGGTCAGGCGCGGTCGGCCTCCTGGCCCTCCCGGGCGGCGGCGTCGGAGTCGGCGCGGATCTCCTCGCGGAGGTCGTCCATCATGTCGCGCAGCTCGGAGCGCACGAAGTCGCGGGTGGCGACGTCCTGGAGCGCCAGGCGCAGGCCGGCGATCTCGCGGGTGAGGTACTCCGTGTCGGTGAGATTGCGCTCCTGGCGCTGGCGGTCCTGCTCGGCCTGGACCCGGTCGCGGTCCTCCTGACGGTTCTGGGCGAGCAGGATCAGCGGGGAGGCGTAGGAGGCCTGGAGCGAGAGCACCAGCGTGAGCGCGGTGAAGCCCAGGTCCGCGGAGTCGAAGCGGAGGCTCTCCGGCGCCAGCGTGTTCCAGGCGAGCCACAGCGCCACGAAGACGGTGAGGTAGATGATGAACGTCGGCGTCCCCGAGAACCGGGCGAAGCGCTCGACGCCGCGGCCGAGGGACTCCGATCCCAAGTCGATGCGGGGAGCGCGGCGGCGGCGCTCGCGCGGCGTGTCCAGTCCGTCAGCCATCGATGCTCCTCGCCATCATCCGGTCGGTGACATCGTCGTCGTAGTCGCGCCAGTCGTCGGGCAGCAGCTCGTCCAGGACGTCGTCGACGGACACGGCGCCCAGCAGGTGGCCGTCCTCGTCCGTGACGGGCAGGACGGTGAGGTTGTAGGTGGCCAGCAGACGCGTGACGGTGGCGACGTGGGCGCCGGGGGACACGGGCTCGATGTCGGCGTCGAGGATCGTGCCCAGCAGCGTCTGAGGGGGCTCGCGCAGGGCCCGCTGGATGTGGACCGCGCCCAGGTACTTCCCGGTCGGGGTCTCCATGGGGGCGCGCGTCACGCAGGCCATCGTCGCCAACGAGGCCGGCAGGTCCTCGCGCCGCACCGCGGCCAGCATCTGCGCGACCGTCGCGTCGGGCCCCAGGATGACGGGCTCGGTGGTCATCAGCGAGCCGGCGGTGGACTCCTCGTAGGTGAGCAGGCGGCGGACGTCCTCGGCCTCGTCGGGCTCCATCAGGGCGAGGAGCGTCTGGGCCTCGGCGTCGGGCAGCTCGGAGACGAGGTCCGCGGCGTCGTCGGGCTGCATGACGTCCAGGACGTCGGCGGCGCGCGCCGCGTCCAACCGGGAGACGATCGACACGCGGTCGTCCTCGCCGAGCTCCTCCAGGACGTCGGCGAGGCGCCCGTCGGTGAGCGCCAGCGCGACGGCCATCTGCCGGTCGGGGGGCAGGGCGTGCAGGAAGTCCGCGAGGTCGGCGGCCTTCATGTCCTCCGTGTGCTGGACCAGGGCCGTCGCCGCCTGAGTGGTGTCGGTCTTGAGCAGGCCGCTCACCTCGTCGATGCCGACCGTCAGCGTCTCGCCGCCGCGCCGGATGCCCAGGGAGTTCTGGCGGACCCGCTGGACGTGGAGCGTGGCCAGGACCCAGTCGCGGGGACGGCGCTGCTCGATGCCGACGTCGAGGATCCGCGCCTCTCCGGAGCCGTCGTTCATCGTGACGATCCGGTCGAACAGCTCGGACACGATGAGGGTCTCGATGGGCCGCTGCGTGAACCGGCGCATGTTGAGCAGGCCGGTCGTGATGAGCGCGCCCGGCTTGATGGCGGTCACGCGCGTCATCGGCAGGAACACGCGGCGGCGGGGGCCGACCTCGACGACGAATCCGATGACCGCCGCCGGCCCGGACAATCGGATGGTGGCGACGACGTCGTGGACCTTGCCGACCTTCTCGCCCAACGGGTCGAAGACGCCGGTGTCGGCCAGCCTCGCCACGTAGACGCGTCGTCCCGTGGTCCCCAGGTTCGTCGGTGCGGTGCTCACGGGGACAGCCTAGGCTGGGGGCGGAAGATCGGGCGACAGCGTGCTGTCCGACACCCGGAGGAGGAGTCCCGACATGCCGAGCACCGCGAACCCGCGTGTGAAGGTCCCCACCATGCCCGAGGGCACCGAGGTCGGGTCGTACCGGACGTATCAGGAGGCGTCGAACGCCGTCGATTATCTGTCCGACAATGCCTTCGACGTCACGGCCATCACGATCGTGGGCACCGACCTCCACATGGTCGAGCGCGTCACGGGCCGCCTCACGATGGGCCGTGTCGCCGCGTCGGGGGCCGGCTCCGGCGCGCTGTGGGGCGCGTTCATGGGCCTCATGCTCTCCTTCGCCTCCTCGTCCGCGGGCGGGGCGGGCCTGTGGCTCGTCCTGGGCCTGGCGGGCGGCGCGCTGTTCGGGGGGCTGATGTCGATGGGCTTCTACGCCGCGACCGGCGGCACCCGGGACTTCACGTCCCAGTCCCAGGTCGTGGCCTCGCGCTACGCGGTGCTGGCCACGGCCCAGATCGAGCGGGCGTTCGAGCTCCTCCAACGCACTCCGGGCAACCAGATGCGCCCCGCCCCGCGGCGCCCGCGCCCCGATCGCAGCGGCCCCAGCGAGTTCGGCTCGCGCCCCGACGAGCAGCCGCGGTTCGGCGTGCGCCTGCCGGCCGGCGGCGCGCAGGGACCGGACGCCCCCTCGTCCGACTCCGACGGGAACGGCTCCTCCGCCCACTGACCCTTCGTCGCGATCGACGAGGGCGACCCCCCCTCACGCGGCTTCCGGGTCCGCGAGGGGGCCGCCCTCGTCGAGGGGAAGAGGGTCAGCGGGCCTGGACCTGCGCCATCCAGGCCTCGACGCCCGCGATCGTGCGGGGGATGTCCTCCGACAGGCGCGTCACGGAACCGTCCGGGTTGACCGCGACGTCGTCCTCGATGCGCACGCCCAGCCCGCGCAGCTCCTCGGGGACCGACAGGTCGTCGGCGCGGAAGTACAGCCCGGGCTCGATGGTGAACGTCATGCCCGGCGCCAGCAGGGCGTCCTGGTACATCTCGCGGCTGGCCTGGGCGCAGTCGTGGACGTCCAGGCCGATGTGATGCGAGGTGCCGTGCGGCATCCACCGGCGGTGCTGCTGGCCCTCGGGCGACAGGGACACGGCGGCGGGCACCGGCAGGACGCCCCAGTCCTCCAGGCGGGCCGCCAGCACCTCCATCGCGGCGTCGTGGATGTCGCGGAACCGGGTCCCCGGCTGGTTCGCCCGGGCGAGCGCCGCCTCGCAGGCGTCCAGGACCGCCTGGTAGACCTTCGCCTGCGGCTCGGTGAAGCGGCCGTCGACGGGCAGCGTGCGCGTGATGTCGGCCGTGTAGAGGGAGTCGACCTCGACGCCGGCGTCGACGAGCATGAGGTCGCCGGGGCGGACCGGGCCGTCGTTGTCCATCCAGTGCAGGGTGTTCGCGTGATTGCCGGCCGCGGCGATGGTGTCGTAGCCCAGCCCGTTGCCCTCCTCGCGGGCGACGGCCCCGAACGCCCCCTCGACGACGCGCTCGCCGCGGCGGTGGCCGACGGCGCGCGGCAGTGAGCGGATGATGTCCTCGAAGCCGGACTTCGTCACCTCGATGGCGCGGCGGATCTCGGACAGCTCGAAGGCATCCTTGGTCAGGCGGATCGTCGAGAGGTGCTCCTCCAGCGCCTCGTCGGCGGTGCGGGCGTCGCCTCCGAAGGGCAGTCCGGCCTGCTGGCGGACCTCGTTGACCATCGCCTCGATCGTCCGGTCGACGCCGGGGACGACGCGCAGGCGCACCTGGCCGGCGTCCTTGGCCAGCGCGTCGCGCAGCGTGTCGATGTTCGCGCAGCGCAGGCCCGTCTGGGCCTCGACCTCGGCCAGGGACGGGCGCGCGCCCACCCAGAACTCCCCGTAGGTGGAGTCCGCGTAGAACTCCTCCGACGTCCGCGAGGCGCGCGGCTTGAAGTAGAGGACGGCCTCGTGCCCGCCGTCGGGCCGGGGCTCCAGGACCACCGCGGAGTCCGGCTCCTTCTCCCCGCCCAACCCGCACAGGTAGGCGAAGGCCGAGTGCGCCCGGAAGCGGTAGTCCGTGTCGTTGCTGCGGGTCTTCAGGCCGCCGGCGGGGACGACCAGCCGCTCGCCGGGGAAGGGGTCGCCCGCCTGCCGGGCGCGGTCCGGCAGATGGTCGGCGACGGGCTGGCGCTCGACCGGGGCGTCGCTGCGCGGACCCCAGTTCGAGCCCATGAACTCGCGGAAGGCCTGGGACTGGGGCCGCCGGGACCGGTTGTTCACGCGATCGGCCATGGATTGGGAGGCCGCGTCCGCGGCGTCGGGGGTCGGCTGTGGGGTTGTCTCGTCAACGCTCATGTCCCTCATTTTCCCACTCCCCCACCAGGGCGTCCCCGCGGTGCCGGGACGGCGCCCGGGCCGACTACCCTTGGACCGTGATCCGCATCGACCCCCACACCCATTCCGCGTGCTCGGACGGCACCGACGCGCCCGCGCAGCTCATGCGCACGGCCCGGCGCGTCGGGCTGGACGTCGTCGGGCTGACGGACCACGACACGCTGGCCGGCTGGGACGAGGCCGCCGCCGAGGTCCCGCACACGGGCGTCGCGCTGATGCGCGGGGTGGAGATCTCCTGCTCGTCGGCGGGGATCACGGCGCATCTGCTGGGCTACATGCCCGACCCGGGCAATCCGGGGCTCCAGGCCACCTTCGCGCACACGCGCGAGAGCCGGCTGACGCGCGCCCGGCGGATCGTGGAGAACCTGTCGGCGGACTACCCGATCACGTGGGAGATGGTGCAGCGCTTCGCCCCGGCGGACGGCGGGCCCGTGGGGCGCCCGCACATCGCCGACGCCCTGGTGGCGATCGGCGCGTTCCCCGACCGCTCGGCGGCCTTCGTCACCGCCCTGCACCCCGCCGGCCCCTATTACGTCCATCACTGGGCGCCCGACCCGGTCGACGCGGTGCGCCTGGTGCGCGCCGCCGGAGGCGTGCCCGTGCTGGCCCATCCGCGCGCCGCCCAGCGCCAGCGGCGCATGATCTCCGAGGACACGATCGCCCAGATGGCGCAGGCCGGCCTGTTCGGCCTGGAGCGCGACCACCGCGACCAGTCGGCCGCCGAACGCGAGGAGGTGGACCGCATCGCGCGCCGGCTGGGACTCCAGGAGACCGGCTCGTCGGACTACCACGGCACGGGCAAGCCGAACCTGCTGGGGGAGAACCTCACCTCGGAGTACGTCTACCGCGCCATCGAGGACGAGGCCCGCCTGGAGGTGGTCCGCCCATGAACCTCTCCCAGCTCGTGGACGCCACGCTCCTGGCCACGACGTTCACCACTCTGTTCGTCATCATGGACCCCGCCGGGACGATCCCCGTCTTCCTGGCGCTGACCGGCAGCTATTCGAAGGAGGACCAGAAGCGCGCCGCCGTCCAGGCGACCATCACGTCCTTCGGCGTCATCGTGCTGTTCGCGGTCCTCGGCCAGTACATCCTCCAGTTCCTCCAGATCTCGATGGAGTCCCTGCAGCTGTCCGGCGGCGTCCTGCTGTTCATCATCGCGATGGAGCTCCTCATGGACACGGACTCGATCTCAACACCGGACACGGGCGATCGCAACGTCAACGTGGCGCTGGTGCCCCTGGGGACGCCGCTGCTGGCCGGGCCCGGCGCCATCGTCGCGGTCATGGTCTCCGTCAACCAGGGTGGCTCCACCGTGGCCGGGTGGGGGGCCGTGGTGGTGGCCGTCGTCCTCATGCACCTCGTGATGTGGGCGACCATGCGGTTCTCCGTCGAGCTGTCGCGCCTGCTGGGCAAGGGCGGCGTCATGATCCTCACGAAGATCTCCGGCCTGCTGCTGGCGGCGATCGCCACGCAGATGGTGATGAACGCGATCTTCACGTTCATCCAGTCCTCGCATGCCGCGGGGGTCATCTGACACTCCGGGGCCTCCTGCGACCGGGCCGCGCCGTCCCGCAACCCTCGTGGTGCGCCCGACCCGGCCACGCGGGCCGCCCTCGTCGAGGGGACGGCGCCCGATGGTCGGGGCGGTGGCCTCCCGGCGCCGGCCTGCGTCGACCTCGCTCGTGAGGGGGGCGACTGACTACGCTGGGCGCATGGGGATCGCGCTGGTGGACATGGACCCGTCCGGGATGGACCGGCGGGATCTGGCGGCCTTCTTCGCGCGGAACCGCTTCCCCTTCGACGCGGTGCCGGCGACGACGGCGGAGAAGGCCCTGGCCCGCATCGACCGCGGGGACTTCGACCAGAACGGCGTGACGTCGCTGTGGATCGTCGACGACGCGGGAACGCGTCTGGGAATGGTCGAGCTGTGCGCTCTGGGAGAGCGGTCCCCCTGGTTCGAGATGCGCCTGGACGGGCGGTACCGCGGCCACGGCCTGGGCCCGGAGATCCTGCGCGAGATCACGCGCCGCGTGTTCACCACCCATCCTGAGGCCGTCCGGGTGGAGGGGCGCACGCGCGAGGACAACATCGCGATGCGTCAGACGTTCGTCCGCTGCGGGTTCGTCAAGGAGGCGCACTTCCGGGAGGCCTGGCCCGTGGAGGGCGGGGCGCCCCGCGCCGGCGTGGTCTATTCGATCCTGCGCCGGGATTGGGAGTCCGGGGCGATGACGCCCGTGAGGTTCGAGGACCTGGGGTACTAGAACCGGCGGCGGACAACCGTCTGTGGTGTCTTCTGACCTGCGATCTTCCTGCGCAGAAGATGCGCATACTTAACGTTGCTGAAGCTGATGGAGGCTTCGTAGCCTGTGTGATGACAGCACAGACCCCCAACGATGGGAGGGGACGTGAGAACAAAGACCGCACAACGAATGTGTGGAGAAACGACGACCGCCGCGGGCCTCGCGCGTGATCTGGGCGTTTCTCCGGCGGCAGTCTCCTATGCGTTGAATGGCCGACCGGGGCTCTCCAGTGCGCTCAGGTCGGAGATCCTCGATGCCGCGCGGGATCGCGGCCTGGCGGTGAAGGCCCATGAGCGGCAGCATCTGCTCGGCCTGATCCTGGCCGACATCGGAAATCCCTTCTACTCGGAGTTCGCCGTCTCCATCTCGGACACGGCGCGCAAGGCCGGCTACGAGGTCGTCATCGCCCACACCGACGACGAGCCGGAGGCGATCCAGTCTTCGGTGAGATCCATGATCCGGCACGGTGTCGATGGCGTGATCCTCACGGTAATCAATGCGCATGATGCGTCTCTGAGCCGCGAGTTCCGGGCCGCCGGAGTGCCCTACGTCCAAGTCTCGCGCCGTTCCGCGGACACTCCCGCCCCCTACGTGGGGATCGACGACTACGCGGCTGGGCGTGACGTGATGGGTCATCTTCTGGACCACGGGTACCGCGACATCGCCATCGTGGCAGGTCCGCTGCGATCCTCCTCGACTGCGAACCGCGTGTCCGGCATGAAGGACGCACTCCGGGAACGGGACCTCCCGGTGCGGCGAAATCGTCTGTTGTTCACGAGTCTGTCGAATGAGGGGGGAGTGACGGCGGCCGAGTACCTTCTCAGGCGCCCGCCGCTGCCTCGGGCGATCGCCTGCGGGACCGACGCCATTGCGATGGGACTTCTGGACAGACTGATGCAGCAGGGAGTCCGGTGCCCGGAGGACGTGGCGATCACCGGATACGACGGGCTGACATTCTCGATGTCGGAGATGGTCAATCTGACGACGATCGTGCAGCCGCGCACCGAGATGGCCTCGACGGCGCTGGCGGAACTCATTCATTCCTCCTCCGAGACTATGAGGGGAATGGCCGTCTTCACCTGTCCCTATTCGTTTCACATCGGCCGTACGTGCGGATGCGACGTGAGTTGACACGACACGGAATCGACGCAACTCCTCTGTGAGCCGCGCGTCCTCCATCTGAATTCATCGGTCTCAGAGATCTGAGCACCGCTGGGCGAATTCGTCCGAATTTCGGAACTCCTCAATGAGGAGAACGACAGGAAAGGAAAAGGAAATGGATGCCACACCGCTGAAGGACAAGGTGGCGATCGTGACCGGAGCGGCTCGAGGAATCGGGCGCGGGATCGCTCTGGAGCTGGCTGACCGGGGCGCCACCGTGGTCGTCATCGACATGAACCAGGAGGACGCTCAGAGGACGGCGGATGACTGCGGCAACGCGTCGATCGCCGTCGGCCTCAACGTCTCCGACCCTCAGGGGGTCAAGGACGCGGTCGCGAAGGTCATCGAGCGGTTCGGCCAGATCCACATCATGGTGAACAACGCCGGCATCAATCGCGACGCCATGCTCCACAAGATGACGGATGACCAGTGGAACGCGGTCATCGCCGTCGACCTGTCCGCGGTCTTCTACTTCTGTCGCGATGTCGGCACTCACATGCGGGCGAACAAGTACGGACGCATCGTCAACGTGGCGTCGGCCTCGTGGATGGGGAACGTCGGTCAGACGAACTACGCGGCGGCCAAGGGAGGCGTGGTCTCCCTGACCCGGTCGATCGCGAAGGAACTCGCGTTCAAGGACGTCACGGCGAACGCCGTCTGCCCAGGATTCATCGAGACCGAGATGACGAAGGCGATGCCCGAGGCCGCGTTCAACGGAATGTTGGACAAGATCCCGCTCAAGCGGATCGGCCAACCGTCGGACGTCGCCCGCCTGGTCGCCTTCCTGGCCAGCGATGACGCCGCCTACATCACCGGCGAGGTCATCAACTGCGGTGGAGGGTTCAGGCTGTGAGTGTCCGCCAGGTCACCCCTGAGACGGTGGCGTCGCTGATCCCCGACGGCTCCACCGTGGTGTCGGACGGGTTCACGATGATGTCCGTCGCCGACGAGATCTACATGGAGATCGAGAAGTCCTTTTTGGAGACCTCGCATCCTCGGGATCTGACATGGGTGCATGCCGCCGGCCAGTCCAACCGGGTCGACGGCCTGGCCCGCATCGCCCACGACGGCCTGCTCCGCCGGGTCATCGGTCCGCACTGGGGACTGAATCCGCCCATGGCGGAGTTGCTGGGATCCGACAGGGTCGAGTGCATCTGCCTGCCTCAGGGCCAGATCTCCACGCTTTATCGGACGATCGCAGCCGGCCGCCCCGGCCAACTGTCCACGGTCGGTCTCGGGACCTTCGTGGACCCGCGCCTGGACGGCGGGCGACTGAACGATCTCACGAAGAAGAACGTGGAACCGACGGAGTTCATCGACCTCGTCGAACTCGACGGGAAGCAGTACCTGCGCTACAAGCCGTTCCCGATGGACGTCGGCATCATCCGCGGCACGCGGATCGACACGCTCGGGAACATGTCGCAAGAGGACGACGCGACCATTCTGGACTCCCTGGCCATCGCGCAGGCCGTCCACAACAACGGCGGCACCGTCATCGCCCAGGTCAAGGAGATCGTCCAGCCGGGCGACATCCCGGCGCGCTTGGTCAACGTCCCCGGTGTGCTCATCGACGCGGTCATGGTCTGCTCGGATCCCGCGGCCTACCACCGCCAGACCAACGGGTTCCCGCCGATCAACATGGACCTCATCTCCGGGTATGCCAGTCCCGAAGAGATGTCCGCAGCCATGTCGACCACGGATCTCAGTCCTGCACGGGCGGCGATCGGCGACCGAGGCATCCGTCTGGTCACGGAGGGGGACGTCATCAACCTGGGCACCGGGATCCCCGGCGACACGATCGGTCCGGCGCTGGCGCGGTCCGGCATGCTGCCGCACGTGATGCTGACCGTCGAGTCGGGCACCTACGGCGGCGTTCCCCTGGGTGGCGTCGACTTCGGCTGCGCGCTTCATCCTCAGGCCATCATCTCCCACCCGGCGCAGTTCGACTTCTACAACGGGGGCGGCTGCGACATCACGTTCATGGGGGTCGGGCAGGTGGCGCCGAACGGAGACGTCAATGTCTCCCTGTTCGCGGGCAAGGCCATCGGCTGCGGGGGGTTCATGGACATCGTGGACGGCGCCAAGCGCGTGTGCTTCCTCATGTCGGCGACGTCGAAGCATCCCAAGTGGCTGCCGCGGGTCGACCAACTCACCTTCAACGGCCAGGAGGCCCTGTCCAAGGGGCAGCAGGTGTTCCTGGTGACCGAGTACTACACCCTCGAGCTCGCAACAGACGGCTGGCACGTGAGGGAGGCCGACGACTCCGAGGACGCGAGGACAGTGGTCCAGAACCTGCCATTGGCAGGCGTCCACCGGTGAAGTGTCTTTCCGCCCGCGACGATCGCGGGTCGCCAGATCAAGCAACGAAGTCACGAATCGCATGAGGAAAGTGGGGAAGGGAATGAAGATCACGCCGGTGATCGATGTGAAGCCGAGCCTCGGGGAAGGACCGGTCTGGGACGTCGAGACGCAACGACTCTGGTGGATCGACTCGACAGAGGGCCGCGTCTACAGAATGACTGAGGAAGGAGAAGAACTTGCTGTGTGGGACGCCAGAGAGAAGATCGGCTCAATGGCGCTGTTCGCCGACTGCACCGATGTCCTGCTGGCTCAAGTGACGGGCCTGTACCGTCTTGACACCGAGACGGATACACGGACGCTCATCACCGATCCGGAGCCGGATCTCACGAGCAACCGGCTCAATGACGGGAAAGTGGATCAGAAGGGGCGCTTCGTTTTCGGATCCATGGATCAGAACGAGGATTCCCCGTCCGGGAGACTCTATCGTCTGGACCCAGACCTCTCCATTCATGTCCTCGACGAGGGAATCATCTGCTCAAACGGGCCATGCTTCAGCCCGGACGGTTCCGTCCTGTACTTCGCCGACACCTGGACGGGCGATATCTGGGCCTACGACTATGAGATGAGGACCGGCGACGTCAGCAATCGCCGCGTCTTCACCTCTATCGATCGGTCGGATGGTGGCGCGTGCGACGGAATGACGGTTGATGCCGAGGGCTTTGTCTGGCAGGCGCATGTCTACGGAGGAAAGCTCAATCGTTATGACCCCGAGGGGAAGCTCGAACGACAGATCGAGATGCCCGTCCTCAAGGTGACGTGCCCGACCTTCGGAGGGGCCGACATGGATCGCCTCTTCGTCACGACGATGGCTCGTCCGCCGCTTCCCCGCTTTCCCGAGGACGGACGCGAGCGCGGAACTCTCTACGCAATTGATGGTCTTGGTATTCAAGGTATTCAGACGCCGCGGTTCGGGGGCGTCTCCGTGAGCGGAGGAAAGAGATGAGCGCTGGGAACCAGGCAACGGCTGCCGAGGTCGAATCCGCGGGCAGCAGAAAGAAGAATCGCATCAGCCTGAAACAGGTTCCCTCGGGAGCGTGGGTGGCGCTGAGCGTCACGTGGATGATCTGGGTGATCAATGCCTTCGACCGAGAAGTCATCTTGCGGCTGGGACCGGTGGTCTCGGATCATTTCGGCTTGTCAGCAGAAGCCTGGGGAACGATCACATCGGTGATCTTCTTCGCGCTCGCCGTGATGGCGATCCCCGGATCCCGAATGAGCGACAAGCACGGAGTCGGCTGGAGACGCGCCTGGTTCCAGGTACCACTGGTGATCGGGTACAATCTCATCTCCGCTCTGTCGGGACTGGGGTTCGCCATCAAGAATCTGGGCGTGTTCCTCGCTCTCCGCGTCGGTGTGAACCTGGGCGCTGGCTGGGGCGAGCCTGTCGGCGTCTCGAACACGACTGAGTGGTGGCCGAAGGAGAAAAGGGGTTTCGCTCTGGGCGTCCACCACACCGGGTACCCGGTGGGTGCGCTCTTGAGCGGGCTGGTCGTCGCCTGGATCCTCAATGTGTTCGGTGATCACAACTGGAACTACGTCTTCTTCGTCGCGCTGATCGTCTGCATTCCGGTGATGGTGTTCTGGCATTGGTATTCGAACGAGCAACGCTACGAGAAGACCCAAGAGCTCATCGATGCCCGTGGCATGACGTCCTTCGAGACCGAGCAGCGGACTCATCCGGTTCACGGCGAGGTGAAGGGCGCAGTGGGCGCATGCCTTCGCAACCGCACGATCATGCTGACGTGCGGCACGACGACGCTCACCCAGATCGTCTACAACGGAATCAGCTACATCCTTCCGCTGTATCTCGCCAACATCGTCGGGTTGAGCTTCGCGTCGGCAGCCGCCTACTCGATCGTCTTCACCATCACGGGGATCGTCGGGCAGATCGCCTGGCCGACGATCTCGGACTACATCGGCCGTCGACTGACGCTGATCATCTGTGGAATCTGGATGGGACTCGCAGCCGGGGCGTTCTACTTCGCCCATACCATCGGTGCTTATGTCGTTCTCCAGCTCATTCTGGGCTTGGTCGCGAACGCGCCTTGGCCGATCTTCTACGCGGCGGCGACGGACGCCTCTCCTCGCGGCGCGAGCGGAACCGCGAACGGGTTCATCACGACGGCGATGTTCATCGGTGGAGGGCTGGCGCCGCTCATCATCGGATTCCTCATCTCGCAGGGCGGGGGATGGATCAGCATCTCCGGATACAACGCGTCCTTCGTCTTCATGATGGTCTCCGCGATCGTCGGTGTTGTCCTGCAGCTCTTCGTCCGAGAGTCCGATCTGCATCGCCGGCCCGAGAACGCTCCAGCGGCGGCGTGAGTCCCACGTCTCAATCACGTTCCAGAAGATCTCGAGAAAGGACATCATCATGCGGGAAGTCGTCATCGTCAGCGGAGTCCGTCTGCCGGTCGGATCGTTCGGAGGATCCCTGAAAACCCTGTCCGCGATCGACATGGGCGCCCTGGTCGTCGGCGAGGCAGTGAGGCGCGCCGGGATCGAGCCGAAGGACGTCGAGGAGGTCATCGTCGGTCAGGTCGGCCAGATCGCGGAGAACGGGTTCATCGGCCGATCCGTGGCGCTGAAGGCCGGGATGCCGAAGGAATCGACGGCCTACTCGGTCAACCGCCAGTGCGGGTCGGGCCTGCAGGCCATCGTGGATGCTGCGCTGGAGATCCAGACCGGCAATGCCGACGTAGTCGTGGCGGCCGGCACAGAGAGCCTCTCGAATCTGCCGTACTACCAGTTCGACTCCCGGTGGGGGACAAAGATGGGGCACCGTCGCTTCGAGGACGGGGTGTTGGACATCCTCACCTGGCCCCTGGACGGCAACCACAACGGCGTCACCGCGGAGAACGTGGCGACGAAGTACCACGTCTCGCGCGAGGAGCAGGACCGCTTCGCCCTGCGCAGCCACCAGCGCGCGATCGCGGCCATCGATGCGGGCACCTTCGTCGATGAGATCCTCCCGGTGGAGCTCACGGACCGCAAGGGGAACGTCACGGTGTTCGACACCGATGAGGGGCCCCGGCGGGGCCAGTCGATCGAGGCGTTGGCCAAGTTGCGTCCTGCCTTCGTCAAGGACGGCACCGTCACAGCCGGGAACGCGTCCTCTCTGAACGATGGGGCCGCGGCGGTGGTCGTGATGTCGAAGGAGAGAGCCGAGGAACTGGGCGTGACGCCGAAGTTGGTGTTCGGCGGCTGGACCGTCGCCGGGTACGACCCCGAACTCATGGGGTACAGCCCGAAATTCTCCAGCGAGAAACTGGCGAAGAAACTCGACCTGGACCTCACCAAGGTCGACATGTTCGAGATCAACGAGGCCTTCGCCAGCCAGGCCTTCGCTGTCGCCCGCGACCTGGGCCTCGATGAGGACAAGGTGAACATCTACGGCGGCGGGATCTCGATCGGGCACCCGATCGGGGCGACCGGCGTGGTCCTGGCCGTCAAAGTGCTCTATGAGCTGGCCCGCACCGACAAGAAGGATGCGGTCATCAGCATGTGCATCGGCGGCGGCCAGGGCATCTCCGTCTACCTGCGCAAGCCGGAGGTCTGAGCACCTGGTGGATCGGCCGGTCGGGAGAACCCTTCCCGGATTCTCCGGACCGGCCGGCAGGACCTCGGCTGGATACGGTGTCGCGGCATCCCGCCGCACCACTCACGAAAGGACCTTCCCATGCGCGTCATCGTCGCGCCGGATTCGTTCAAGGAGAACATGGACGCCGCGACGGCTGCGCGCCACATCGTCGCGGGCATCCGACGGGTCGATCCCTCGGTCGAGTGCGTCGAGGTCCCCATCGCCGACGGCGGCGAGGGCCTGGTCGACGTCCTGCTCGCCCCTCTGGAGGCGGAACTCGTCGACGTGGCGGTGACCGGCCCGATGGGCACCCTGGTCCGTGCCCCCTACGGATGGAGCGCACGCACACATACCGCCGTCATCGAGGTCGCCTCTGCCTGCGGCATCCATCTGGTCCCGCGAGGAGTCCGCGACATCTGGCGCGCCTCCACGTTCGGCGTGGGCGAACTTCTCGCTGACGCCCGGGCCCGAGGCGCCCGGCGTCTCATCATCGGCCTGGGCGGGTCCGTCACGAACGATGGCGGTGCCGGCGCGCTCGCGGCCCTGGGCGCCAGACTCGTCAGTGACGAGGGCGACCCGCGTGGCCGGGTCCCGCCCGTGTCCGCGGAGTCCTCGGCGGCGACACCCGCGGGAGGGCCAGTCGGCTCCCCCGGGTTCCTCCGGCGTGTCGGGTCCGTGGATGTGTCGGGAATGGAGGCATGGCCCGACATCGAGGTCATTCTGGCGTGCGACGTCACGAATCCGATGTGCGGACCCGACGGGGCCTCTGCGGTCTTCGGCCCGCAGAAGGGCGCCTCGCCCGAGGACGTCCCGCTCCTGGACGACGTGCTCCGCCACTGGACCGGCCTGCTGGAACGGGCCACCGGTCGGCCGCTCATGGACGTCCCCGGTGCCGGCGCCGCCGGCGGCCTGGGCGGGGCGCTCCTGGCAGGGCTGGGGGCGGACGTGCGGTCCGGCATCGAGGTGGTCCTGGATCTCACCGGTTTCCGCGACCTGGTGGCCACCGCCGATCTCACGATCACCGGGGAGGGGCGCATGGACGCGCAGACGCTGTCCGGGAAGGCTCCCTGGGGCGTCCAGCAGGCATCGGCGGCGGCCGGCGTTCCGACGATCGCGTTCTGCGGGATCAAGGGACCCGGCGCCGAGGCCTTGGACCGTCCGGGACGTTTCGCGGCCGTCGTGGAGATCTGCGATCCCGCGACGCCCCTCGACGAGGCCCTGGCGAACGGTCCCCGCAACATCGCCGACACGGCGGAACGCGTGTTCCGTCGGATCTGCGCGGGCGGGTTGCCCGCCCTCCACGAGGTGATCTCACGATGATCGACGGTTCCGCCTGCTGGGGCGACGCGATGCGCGACGAACTGGAGCCCGTCGCCGTCGGCGCCCAGACCTTCCTCACCTGGAGGGGGGCGCCCGGCAGCGTGTCGGACATGCTCATCGACTCGGCCCGGAAGCGTCCCCACGCGATCGCCCTCAGAATGGATGGGGGCCGCTCATTGACGTTCGGTGAACTCGACGGGTGCGTGGAGGACTTCGCCGGGCGGCTGGGCCTCTTCGGCGTCCGCTCGGGCGCACGCGTCGGAGTCCTCTTGCAGAACTCCCTGGAGTTCGTCGCCGCGTTCGTGGCCGTCAACAGGGCGGGGGGAATGATGTGCCCGCTCCCGGGCAAGCTCTCCCGCCAGGAGGTCGTCAACCTGGCGCGGCGTGCGTGCCTGGACGTGCTGGTCACCGACGAGAGCCTGGCCATCGGCATCTGCGACGACCTGCCGCTGGTCCGCTTCCTCCGCGTTCGCCTCGCCGTCGGTTTCCCGCGCCTCGAGATCCTCGTCCCCGACACCGCGGGTGTCCTCCGGATCCTGCCCGGCGGGCCGCCCTCGTTGAGGAAGCAGGGCGGCACCGCCCCCGACGACGACGCGATCCTGATGTTCACGTCGGGGACCACGTCGGACGCGAAGGGCGTCGTCATCACGAACCGGGCCGTCGTCCATGCGGTCATCGCCTACCAACGGGTGCTGGGACTGACGGCGGAGGACTCGGCGATCATCGCCGTGCCGATGTACCACATCACCGGCGTCGTCGCGATCATCGCAGTGATGATCCGCGTGGGCGGCACGCTGGTCGTCCAGCAGCGGTTCCGGCCCGGCCGCTTCCTCGCGGCGATCCAGCGGGAGCGCATCACGTTTGTCCACGCCTCGCCGACCGTCTTCCAGATGCTGCTGCAGGCCAGGCGCGAGTTCTCCGAGGTCCCCTCGGTGCGCCTGTTCGCCTGCGGCGCCGCGCACATGCCCGTCTCCTGGATCCGTGAGCTCCACGAGTGGATGCCGCAGTCGCAGTTCCGCACGATCTACGGGTTGACGGAGACGACATCCCCGGCCACGATGTTCCCCACGGATGCCTCCGCTTCCCCGCGCATCGGGGCGTCGGGCCTTCCGATCCCGGGGATGAGTCTCAAGATCTGCGACGGCACCGGCGCCGAGGTCCCGGACGGCGAGGCGGGGGAGATCCTGGTCCGCGGTGCGAACGTCGCGCGGGGGTACGACACGCCCGACGGCGTCGCCGGGCCCGCTGACGGATGGTTCCACACGGGAGACATCGGGTATGTCGGTCCCGACGACTACTTGTGGGTCGTCGACCGGATCAAGGACGTCGTCAACCGCGGCGGGGAGAAGATCTGGTGCACGGATGTCGAAGAGGCGTTGAGGGCCGTGCCCGGCGTCGATGACGCGTGCGTCGTGGGGGTTCCCGACGCCCTGTTCGGCGAGGTCCCCGGTGCCGCTGTCGTCGCGGAACCGGGGGCGCATGTCACGGCGGAGGACGTGCGGAGGTGCCTGACGGGCAGGCTGGGGAGGTTCGAGATCCCTGTCATCGTCCGCACCGTCGACGCCATCCCCCTGACCCGCGGTCTCAAGGTGGACAAGCGCGCGGTGCGGGGCTTGCTCGAGGCCGGGGCGGACACGCCCCCGGACGGTGCCGCGTGAGGGCTGGTCGACGAGGGCGGCCGCCTGCGGCGGCTTCGGTCCGGCAGCGGTCGTCGTGTGCTGAGCCCTCGACGGCGTCCAGGAACTCTGGGAGAATCGGGACATGACGGCCATGACGCTCCTGGATCGCCAGGCGATCTCGCAAGCTGCACAGCGCCACGGCGTTGCCCGGTTGCGCGTGTTCGGATCGGCGTTGACTGACCGCTTCGACCCGGACCGAAGCGATGTGGATTTCCTGGTCGACTTCCTTCCCGGGCGTGCGGACCGGTTCGAGGACTACTTCGGACTTCTCGAGGAGTTGCAGCGCATCGCTGGGAGAGACGTCGATCTAGTGGTCGCCGAGGCGATCAGGAATCCCTATTTCAGGGCGTCCGCAGTTGAGGGGGCGGAAGAGATCTATGCGTGCTGACTCGCGTGCGCACCTCTGGGACGCGGTCGAGGCGTGCCGCTTGATCCGCGAGTTCGCAGCGGGAGTCACTGCAGAGGTCTACTCCTCCGATCACATGCGGCGTGCCGCCGTCGAGCGGGAGATCGAGATCCTGGGGGAGGCGCTCAACCGGTTGCGTCGGTCAGACCCCGCGGTCGGTCGGCAGATCCCTGATCTCGGGAAGATCGTCGGGATGCGCAACATCATTGCGCACGAATATGGGAGCGTTGACGATCTGTTGGTTTGGACCGCGGCCACGCGACGTATCCCAGTCCTCGAAACACTGCTGCAGGCAATCCTGGACAGCAGCGCTTCCTGACCGTGGTCCCCGCGGACATTCAGAGTGATCGAGCACATATTCCGGCGCTCGCGCGGACCCACCAAGGAGATCGGCGCGCGGGCGTGCGGAGGATCTGTGGGATCTCCTTGTCCGCGCCGTGCGGCGATAGATACCTGCCTGAGGGCGGCGACCCTTGTCGGACCGGTGACACTCCGGCTCGCCCTACGCGCGGAGGATGGGGCTGTGGGTCTTTCGGGTGGTGCTCGTTGACGGTGAGAGGTGGCGGCGTGCCCGCCGGGGCGTTCGCCGACGTGGCGTCTGGAAGGACGGGTGCCCGGGGGTTGGCAGGGGTGGGGGTGTGGTGGAGTATTCGGTTCCGGTGGGTGTGGTGAGGGTGATGACTCCGTCGGGCGTGGAGCGGGTGTGCCAGCCGGGGGCTTCTTTGGCCTGATTGCACCACTGGCACAGGCCCTGGGCGTTCGCGGCTGTCGTCTTCCCGCCGTGGGCGGAGGGCGTGACGTGGTCAACGTGGCGGATCGGCGCCGAGCAGTAGGGGGTGCGGCAGATGTGCCCGTCGCGGGCGGCGATGAAGTGCGCGAGGCCTGGTGGGAAGAGCCGGCGGGTGGATTCCATGGCGATGAGTTGGCCGGCGGGGTCGGTGTACA
Source organism: Actinomycetes bacterium (assembly GCA_023426345.1). Lineage (GTDB taxonomy): Bacteria > Actinomycetota > Actinomycetes > Actinomycetales > Actinomycetaceae > Pauljensenia. Next base: position 3,342 of record JAFAAX010000189.1, on the reverse strand, counting down.
GGCGACGGAGGAACACGCGGGCGTCCGTGTCCAGGGGATTGAGCCTGCCGGTGTGGATGTGGGAGTCGGGGTCGATCTCGATGTCGCTGGTGATCATTCTGCGGGCGATGGTGGCGGGGATGGGCCCGTATCCAGGGATGCGTGCGGGTGCCTGGGAGGCGCCGAACAGGGCCTCATCGGAGATGACGACTTGGACCTCGAGGGGCACGGCGTCAGCGTCGGCCTGCCCGGTGAGGCGCTCGACGAGGGTGTCGGCCATGATCTGGCTCTTCCCTCGCGGATCCCCTTGGGCCCTGGCGGACTCTGCGGCGCGCAGGAGCGCCCCGTGGACGGCGATGCCCTGCTTCATCGGCAGCAGCGCGGTCAACAGGAGCATTGTGGGAGAGACGGGTCTGGTGGACACATGGCGGTCGTTGACCTGCCGGTCGGCGGCTGCCACGACACCGCGAGGGTCCAGTTGGTAGGCCCATCGTTTGGCCTGCGCTTCCAGTTCCCGATCCGACAGGCGGTCCATCACCTCGGCCATCTCGCGGTCAACGCTGCGGCGATCCTGAAGGCTCAGGCAGGCGGTCTCGCGGGCCATCAGGGTGGCCCGCCACGGGGTGATGCGCCCATGTCGGAACGCGTCCCACGTGTGGGGCATCTCTGTGGCCAGGACCTGGGCGAGCCCGATGAGCCGGGCGGCGCGGTGGGGGGATTCCCGTCTGGCCAAGGCCACCTCGGACACCGCCGAGCGGTGCGCCAAGGCGAGTTCGTGTTCCCGGCGCCGCGTCTCCCATGCCTCGCCTTCTCGCACGGTGTCCGCCAGGCGTTGCGTGGCTTGCTCTTCGCGCACGTCGCGCAATGCGAGGGCGAGTTGTGCCTGTCCGGCGGTCAGGGCGTTCTTGACGTCCTCGAATGTCGAGATGAGGGCGACGACTTCTTTGCCCCCACCGCCGCGTGTCTGCTGGCAGGCTTGGGCCACCACGGCGCGCACCACCTCCACGCTGAGCCCCTCGGCGAGGGCCCCAGCGGGTGCGGATGCGGTGATGTCGTCCATGACCCCAGCATAGTCGAACACGTGTTCGATAGGAAGTATGATCCCTCAAGTTGCCACCAATGAGACCACTGTGACGCATGAGGGTTGAGTGCACCACCCAACCCGACCACGCGGGCCGCCCTCGTCAGTGGGTCTGCGGCCGGGCGAGGGGCACACCGGACGGACGGGAGCGGCTGGAGATCTCGCCAATCCGGATGTGTGAGCGTGTCTTGGGCGAGCCTCGCGGTCTGACTGGGGCATACCTCGCGGTCGGCGCGCGAGACCGGTCGCAGATGGGCGAGCCGGCTGTCGAACTGTGTTACTGTATTAGTGCAGTAATACAGAGGGGGTGAGGGCGACGACGATGGGTGCAGACGACCCCCGCCCGCTGTGGATCCGGCTGGCGGGGGAATACCGCCGCCGGATCGCGGCGGGGGAATGGACGGCGGCCGGCCGCGTCCCGAGCGTCCGGGAACTGGCCCTGGAGTCCGGGGTCAATCCGAACACCGTGCAGCGCGCGCTCGCCGACCTCGACGCCTCCGGCCTCACCGCCGCCGAACGGACGGCAGGGCGTTTCGTCACCGACGATGCGTCGGCCATCGCCGCCGTGCGCGTCGAGCTGGCCGCATCCGCCACCGACCGCCACATCCACACGCTGCGCGGCCTGGGCCTCGGCCTGGAGGACACCCGCCGCCTGCTCATCGAGCGATGGCCGCTCACGGGAGGGGAATGATGGAGAACGCAACACGCGACGTCCGGGAGGGCGCCGGTGGCGTGAGGGTCGCGGGCCTCACCCGTGACTACGGGTCGCTGCGGGCGCTGGACCACGTCGACCTGGACCTGCCCGCCGGGCACGTCGTCGGGCTCTTGGGGGAGAACGGCTCCGGCAAGACGACGCTGTTGAAGATCCTCGCCGGCGTGCTGGCGGATTGGACGGGCGCCGCCACGGTGTGCGGGCATCGGCCCGGACCTGAGTCGAAGGCCATGGTCTCCTTCCTGCCCGACGCGTCCTTCCTGCCCGACGACTGTCGGCCGGATCAGGCGATCGCGCTCTACGCCCGGTTCTTCGCCGACTTCGACGCCGACCGGGCCCGCGCGCTCATCGCGGGATTCGGCCTGCCCGGTGGTCGCCGACTCAAGGAACTGTCCAAGGGGATGCGCGAGAAGCTGCAGATCGCCCTGGCGATGTCGCGCCGCGCGCGGGTCTACCTGCTCGACGAGCCGATCTCGGGCGTCGATCCCGCGGCGCGCGACGTCCTCCTGCGCGCCGTGCTGGAGAACTTCGACCCGGACGCCCTGATGGTGGTGTCCACGCACCTCATCGCCGACATCGAGCCCGTCATCGATACCGCCGTGTTCCTGCGAGGCGGGCGCGTCCTGCTCCAGGGCGACGCGGACGACCTGCGCGCGCAGTACGGGATGACCATCGACGCCCTGTTCCGGAAGGAGTACGCCTCATGCTGACGACGTTGCTGGGCGAGCAGTTCCGCTCGACCACCCGGTGGGTGGCCTCGGTGGTGGGCGTCGTGATGCTCATCGTCGTCGTGTCCCTGGTTCCGGGATTCCTCGGACTGTCGATGCTGGGCGGCCTGGGGGCGGCGCTCGCGGTGGTCCTCCTGATTCTGCTGGTGCCGATCGTCCTCACGCTGCTCGCGGGGGACTATTGGCAGTCCATGTCCGGGCGGCGCGCCTCCTTCACGCACACGCTGCCGGTGCGCGGGCGGGAGCTGTACGCCGCGAAGGTCCTCCACGCCCTGATCGTCGCCGCCGTGACGGGGGCGGTCGCCCTGGGCGGACTGGGGCTGACCCTGGTCGCCCACGCGCGCATGGACGGGGTGGGCGTCGGCGAGGAGTGGAGGAGCACCCTCTCGTCGTTCGACGCACTTCCCGGTGCGCTCGCGGGCGTCGTGGTCGCCGTGCTGGTCCTGGAGTTCGTGGTCGTCATCATCCAGGTGCCCGCCGTGCTGTCCATCGCCTCCGAGAGCCGCTTCCAGGGCCTGGGCTGGGGCGCGCCCCTCATCGGGCTGATCCTGCTGTATCTGGCGGATCAGCTGGTCAACCTGATCGGCATGCTGTTCCTCCCGGTGGGCATCGTCTTGACCGGGCGGGAGGCGGGGTCGTTCGTCGCGCGCGGGATGCTCGGCGAGATGGTGTCGGCCCTGCGCACGGGCACCCAGCCCTCCGTCATCGGACTGGGCTCCTTCGCCACCAACCTGGTGCTCACCGCCGTCCTGGTCTGGTGGGGCGTGCGCTCGATCGAGCGCCACACGTCGGTGCGGTAGAGACATCGACGAGGGCGGCCCGCGCGGCCGGGTCAGGCGATC
>JAFAAX010000041.1 GCA_023426345.1 Actinomycetes bacterium | reverse complement strand
GTCGTCGGACGGCGCGGGCGCGCCGCCCATGAGGCCGCGATCGCCGACTTCGTCCGGCAGGGCGAGCGGGCGCTCGACGCCGCCGGGCTGGAGCCCGCTCAGCGCGAGCTCCTGTCGGGCCTGGGCGAGCTGCTCACCGTCCGCACGGCGTGACGAGGGCGGCCCCGCCTGCGGCGGGGCGACCCCCCGCCGGGACATCCCCCTCCGTGAGGGGGCGTCGCCCTCGTCGGAGGGGCTGGCGCGGGGCGTCCCCCGCGGCGGGAGGAGGGATCAGAACGCCAGCATCTGGGCGACGCTGTTGACCCGGTGGTGACGGCCCTTGAGCAGGGCCTCCAGCGGCGTCTCCCCCAGCTCGGCCTCCGGCGCGTAGAGCCACGCGACGGCCTCCTCGGGGCTGAAACCGCCGTCCGCCAGCACGGTGAGCGTGCCGGGGAGGCTGAACAACGGCTCCCAGCCGTGCTCGCCCTTGACGAGGATCTCCTCGGGGACGCCCGGACGCCCGTCCGGGCCCGCGACGGTGAACAGCTGGCGGTCGCGGATCATCTGCTTGACGCGCTTGGGCTCCACCCCCAGCTTGCGGGCGGTCTGGTCGACGGACAGGACGGAGGCGGGTTCGCTCATGGCACCGATTCTAGGGGAGGACGCGGCTGCGCCTCACCGGACACGGGTCCCGCGTCCCGTAGAATCCGAGGCGTGCCAATGACCGGAACCGACCAGTCCCCGGATGGGGGGACGCCGCAGGCCCGCGACGCCTTCCCCGCGGGGCCGACCGACCCCCTGATCGGACTGCTGGTGGACGACCGCTACCGGATCCGGGCACGCCTGGCGCGCGGAGGGATGGGGACCGTCTACATCGCCCAGGACGAGCGCCTCGACCGCCCCGTCGCGCTCAAGGTCATGCACCCCCACCTCGCGGAGTCCGCGGGATTCGTCGCCCGGTTCCGCCGTGAGGCCCGCGCCGCCGCCCGCATCGTCCATCCGGGGGTGGTCTCCGTCTTCGACCAGGGCGTCGTCCACGGCCAGGGCTTCCTGGTGATGGAGCTGGTGGACGGCCCGAACCTGCGGACCGTGCTGCAGGCCCAGGGCGCGCTGACGGTCGACCGGGCGCTGCGCATCGCCGAGCAGGTGCTCGACGCCCTGCGCGCCGCCCACCGCGTGGGCGTCATCCACCGCGACGTCAAGCCGGAGAACGTCCTGGTCCCCTCCGAGGGGCCCGTGCGCGTGACGGACTTCGGCCTGGCCCGCGCCGCCTCCGAGGTGTCGATGTCGACGACCGGCTCGATGCTCGGCACGGTCGCCTACATGCCGCCCGAGATCGCCACGACCGGGCGCACGGACCCGCGCACGGACATCTACTCCGTCGGCATCATGGTCTTCGAGATGCTCGTCGGACACGTGCCCTGGGACGGCGACTCCGCCATGCAGGTCGCCTACGCCCACGTCAACCACGACGTCCCCGTGCCCTCGGACGAGCAGCCGTGGCTGCCGCGCGAGGTCGACGACCTCGTCGCCTCGCTGGCCGCCCGCGATCCCGACGACCGTCCCCTCGACGCCGCCCAGGCCATCGACCTCATCGAGCGGACGCGCGCGGCGCTGCCCGCCGACGTACTGACGCGCCGGGCCGAGGTCGCCCCGCCGCCTCCGCCGGGAACCGGATCCGACACGGCGCGGCTGTCGGCCGCGGGCCAGACCTCGTCCCTGCCGGCCTCCTTCACCACGACCTCGCAGGCCGTCGTCCACGCCTCCGGCGTCGCGCCCACCCCCTCGGAGGGGACCCGGCGGACACGGCGGAGCCGCGCGCGCACGCTCCTCACGGTGCTCCTCGTCCTGCTCCTGGCCGGCGGGGCCGGCGGCTGGTGGTGGTGGACCCAGTACGGCCCCGGCTCCTACGTCGCCCTGCCCGCCACCGCGGGCCGCGCGGCCACGGCCGTCGAGTCCGACCTCACGGCCCTCGGCCTCGATTACGAGGTCGTCCCCGCCTTCGATGACACGGTTCCGAAGGGCGTCGTCATCGACTCGGAGCCGCAGGGCGGCGGCGCCGTCCACAAGGACACGGAGGTCCGCCTGTCGGTCTCCCAGGGCGTCGACATGCGCACCGTGCCGAGCGTCGTCGGCAAGACCCGGGAGGCCGCGTCCTCGGCCCTCACGGACGCCGGCCTGGCGGTGGGCGCCCTCACCGAGGACTGGTCCGAGGACGTCCCCCAGGGGACGGTGATCAGCCAGGGCTCCGACGCCGGCACGTCCGTCCCCCACGACACCGCGGTGGACCTGGTCGTCTCGAAGGGCCGCCAGCCGATCCCCGTCCCCGACGTCACCGGCCACAGCGCCGATGACGCGAAGGCGCAGATCCAGGACGCCGGCCTGGTCCCCCAGCCCGCGGAGGCCTTCTCCTCGGACGTCCCGCAGGGCGTCGTGATCTCCCAGGACACCGCCGCCGGCACGTCCCTGCACCGCGGCGACGCCGTCGCCTACACGGTGTCGAAGGGCCCCGAGATGGTCGAGGTCCCCTCGGTCACCGGCAAGCAGCTCGAGGAGGCGCAGAAGATCCTCGAGGACCGGGGGTTCACGGTCTCGGTGCAGAAGGTCCTCGGCGGCTACTTCAACACCGTGCGCGCCACCGACCCCGCTGAGGGGACGCTCGCCCCGAAGGGGTCCGCGGTGACGATCAGCGTGGTCTAGCCCGGTCGCCCTGCGCCGCGCGGGCCCGCGCGCCGTCCCTGACTGACGCGGCGGCCCCGCCCTACCGCAGCAGCTCCGCCACCTGGAACGCCATCTCGAGGGACTGCTGATGGTTGAGCCGGGGATCCACCAGGGTCTCGTAGCGGCGCGCCAGCGAGGCCTCGTCGATCTGCTCGGAGCCGCCGATGATCTCCGTGACGTCGTCGCCGGTGAGCTCGACGTGGATGCCGCCCGGGACGGCCCCCGCCTGGTCGCAGGCCTCGAAGAAGCCGCGGACCTCGTTCATGATCGTCTCGAACTCGCGGGTCTTGTAGCCCGTCGAGGCCGTGATCGTGTTGCCGTGCATCGGGTCCGTCGTCCACGTCACCGGCCTGCCGTCGCGGCGCGCGGCCGCGAGCAGCGGCGGGAGCGCCTCCCGGATGCGGTCCGCGCCCATGCGCGTGACGAAGGTGAGGCGGCCCTCCTCCCCCGACGGGTTGAGGCGCTCGATGAGGGCCAGCACCTCCTCGGGCGTGGCCGTCGGCCCCAGCTTGACGCCCACGGGGTTGCGGACGCGGCTGAGGAGCTCCACGTGGGCGCCGTCGAGGTCGCGCGTGCGCTCCCCGATCCACAGGAAGTGCCCGGACGTGTCGTAGGGCAGATCCGAACGGGAGTCGATGCGGGTCATCGCGGATTCGTACTCGAGGAGCAGCGCCTCGTGGGCGCTGTAGAGGTCGACCTCGCGCAGCGAGTCGAAGTCCGCACCGGCGGCCTCCATGAACTTCACCGCGCGGTGGATCTCGGCGGCCAGGTCCTCATAGCGGGCGTAGGCGGGATTCGCGGTGAACCCCTGGTTCCACTGGTGGACGAGGCGCAGATCCGCGTACCCGCCCTTGGTGAAGGCGCGGATGAGGTTGAGCGAGGACGCGGCGTGCTGGTAGGCGTCGAGGAGGCGGCGCGGATCCGGCACCCGCGCGGCGGCCGTGAACTCGTGCGCGTTGACGGCGTCCCCGCGGTAGGACGGCAGAGTGACGCCGTCGCGGGTCTCCAGGTCCGCGGACCGCGGCTTCGCGTACTGCCCGGCGATCCGGCCGATCTTGACGACCGGCAGGGACGCGCCGTAGGTGAGGACGACCGCCATCTGGAGGAGCGTCTGGATCTTGAGGCGCAGATGGTCGGCCGTGCACTCCTCGAAGGTCTCGGCGCAGTCGCCGCCGACCAGGACGAAGGCCTCGCCCCGTCCGGCGGCCCCCAGATCCGCCCGCAGGTCGTCGACCTCCCCGGCGAACACCAGGGGCGGGCGGCGCCGCAGGTCGGCGGTCACCTCCGCGACCGCCTCGGGGGACGGATAGCCGGGCTGCTGGAGGGCCGGGTGGGACCGCCACGTGTCCCAGGCGGGCGTGCCGTCCTCCGGCGCCGACCACAGCTCGGGGGCGCGCGCCAGGCGCGAGCCGCCGTGCCCGCGGTCCTCCCTCCAGGGCAGCCGCGCCGTCATCGCGCCGCGGGAGACACCGGCTGGCCGACGCGTGCCATGAGGTCGGTGAACCAGCCCTGAGTGATGTCGAAGGGCTTGCCGCCCTTGATGCGCGGGAACGCGATGGCCGTGAGCCGGTCGCCGTCCTCCTCGTCGTGGCCGATCACTCCGGACTCGCCGCGGAACGCGCACTCGACGGCCAGGTCCGTCATGGACTGGATGAGGCGCAGGTCCTCGGCGTTCGCCGCGGCCGAGCGGGAGAAGTAGCCGGACTTCTGGACCATGACCTTCTCCGCGCCGATGCGGTCCGCGAACTGCTTGGCGAACCACCGGCCGGGGTTGATCGTGTCCAGCTTGACATGGCCGAAGGGGTCGCGCTGGACCTCCTGGCCGGCGGCCTCCATCTGCGCGATGATCTCGGGGACGCCCGCGCCCTCGGAGAGGAAGATGTTGACGTTGCCGACCTCGTCCATGACGCCGCGCAGGCGGGCGGCCTCTCCGTCGATGTCCAGGGCCATCTCGGGCAGGAACACGGCGTGGATCGACCACCGCTCCTTCGACAGGCCGATGGAAGGCACCCACTCCTGGGTGTCCAGCCACTCCGTGTACTTCTGCGAGGCGGCGGCCGTCAGCCACCCGCAGTTGCGGCCCATGACCTCGTGGATGATGAGCATGCGGGGGTTCGAGCGGTGCTCGCCGATGACGTTCTGCGCGAACCGGGAGGCCTGCTCGGCGGCGGTCCACGCGCCCAGCGACTGGCGGATCGGGACGATGTCGTTGTCGATCGTCTTGGGCAGGCCGACGACGGTGAGCTCGTAGTCGTTCTCGTGGAGGTAGGCCGCCAGGTCCGCGGCCGTCGTGTTCGTGTCGTCGCCGCCGATGGTGTGGAGGACGTCGACGCCGTCGGCGCGCAGCCGCTCGGCCGCCACCTGCAGCGGGTCCTGGCCTTCCTGGACGAGGCCGCGCGCCACCAGGTCGGCGGCGTTGGTCAGCTTGACGCGGGAGTTCCCGATCGGGGAGCCGCCGAAGCGGTGCAGCACGCCCGCATGCGCCCGGGCCTCCTGGTCGACGACCACGTAGTTGCCGGTGAGCAGGCCGTGGTAGCCGTTCTGGTAGGCGATGATCTCGACGGTCGGGTCGATCTCGGTGTAGCGCTGGATCAGACCGCCCACGGCGGAGGACAGGCAGGGAGCGAATCCACCGGCGGTGAGCAGGGCGACGCGACGGACCGACATGGCAGGGGACCTTTCGACAGACCGGAATTGACCGGTCCCCAGCATACCCGGTGGCGTCCCCGGGCCCGCGGGCGGTCCGCGTCAGCCCTGTGGGCGGTCCGCGTCCTCTCCGGCCGACGAGGGCGGCTCCCCCTCGGCGGGTTCCTCGCCCGGCGCGGGGGCGTCCTCGTCCGCGGGCGCGGGGCCCGACGGCTCGGGCGCGGCGGGCTCGGACTCGGGCTCGGGCTCGGGTGGTCCGGGCACCTCGACCACCGGGGCGACGCGGCCGC
>JAFAAX010000051.1 GCA_023426345.1 Actinomycetes bacterium | reverse complement strand
ATCCCAGCCACGGCGCCCTGCGGAGCAGGGCCGCCCTCGCCACTGGGCAGCGGCACGGGTCGGGCGGGGTCGGCGACGGCGGGCGACTCGGCGAGGAGCTGCGCGATCTTCTCCATCGCGGCGGTCGAGGACTGCCATGTCGAGTAGAAGCTCGCGATCTGGTCGATGGGCTGGAAGAACCGCCGGGCGTAGAGCACGAGCGCCAGCAGCACGCCGACGGACAGGGCGCCGTGGGCGACGCGCAGGCCGCCGACCAGCAGCACCGCCGCCACCGTGAGATTGCCGAGCAGGCGGAAGCCCGCCTGGTAGACGCCCGACACCATGACGGAGTCCTGGGTGGCGTCGCGGTAGTCGTCGGCGATGGCGGTGTAGGCGGACTCCTGGCGGTCCTCGGCGCGGAAGGCCTGGACGGCGCGGATGCCCGTGAAGGTCTCCGTGAACTTCACGATGAGGCGCGCCGAGTGGGTCCGGATCCGCCGGTACGCGATCTTCGACCGGCGCTGGAACCACATCGTGAGCAGCACGCACGGGATGAGCATGGCGACCATGACCAGCGCGGTCGGCCCGTCCAGCGACACGATGGAGATCGCGGTGAGGGCCATGGTCAGGGTCGAGCCGACGATGGTCTGGACGCCGCCCTCGAGGAGCTCGCGCAGGGTCTCCATGTCATTGGTCTGGCGGGCGACCAGGCGGCCGGACGTGTAGCGCTGGTGGAACTCGAGGTCGAGGCGCTGCGTGTGCCGGAAGACGCGTCGGCGCAGGTCGAGCAGCATCCGCTGGCCGAGCACGCTGGACTGCCGCTCAAAGCCCAGGGTGAGCAGGCCGGTGGCCAGACCGGCCGCCAGATAGGCCCCCGACACCAGGAGGGCGGGCACGCCGTCGCCGTCGAGCAGCCGCGGGAGCGCGTGGTCGATCGCCCACGCGATCAGCCACGGCCCCACCACGCCGGTGAACTGCGCGACGACCACCATCACGGCCAGGACGGCGAACGGCAGGCGCACGGGGCGCAGCAGGGACTTCAGCAGCTCCCAGGAGCGCCGGTTGACGACGCGCTCCTCCTCGCGGGTGCGCGGGGTCTCGCCCTCCGCCTGGGTGCGGGCGCTGTCCAGTTCCTCGGGGGTGGCGTGCTCCAGCGACGAGGGCGGCGCCGTGTTCCCCCGCTCCTCATCCGATGCCGTCAGACGTTCCGCCGACGAGGGCGGCGCCGGGTGCTCCGCGCCCGGCGCGGGTGCGGGCGGGGGCGGGCAATTCCCGTCGTCACGGAGGGGCGTACCTCGATCGTCCGGATGGGCGGATCTCGGGGTCTCGGATGGGCGAACCTCGGGGGTCATCGGGAGGGCTCCTCTCCCGGCTCGCTGTGCTCGGGCGGCTCGGCGTGCTCGAGGTCCGCGATGACCGCGCGGTAGCGGGCGGAGGCGGCCATCATCTCCCGGTGCGTGCCGACGCCGGCGATGCGGCCCTCGTCCACCAGCGCCACTCGGTCCGCCAGATCGACGGTGGAGGGCCGGTGGGCGACGATGAGGGTCGTCGTGCCGTGCAGGGCCTCCCGCAGGCGCGCCGAGACGCGTTCCTCCGTGCGGGTGTCCAGAGCGGACAGCGGATCGTCGAGGAGCAGGACCTGCGGGCGGGCGGCGATGGCGCGCGCCAGGGCGAGGCGCTGCCGCTGTCCGCCGGACAGAGACAGGCCCTCCTCGCCGATCGCGGTGTCGACGCCTTCGGCCAGGGGAACGACGAACTCGTCGGCGTCCGCCGTGTGCAGGGCCCGGGCGAGCAGGGCGTCACCCGCAGGTCCCGGCCACTGGAGGGCGGGCGGGGCGCCCAGCAGGACGTTGTCGCGCACGGAGAAGCCGAACAGGATGGCATCCTCGAAGGTCATCGCGCAGGTGCGGCGCAGGTCGGCCAGGCGGAGGTCGCGGACATCGACGCCGTCGATCGTCACCCGGCCGGCGGTCGCGTCGTACAGGCGCGGGACCAGGTCGAGCAGCGTCGTCTTGCCCGATCCCACGACGCCGACGATCGCCAGGGTCTCCCCCGGCTCGACCCGCAGGTCCACGCCGCGCAGGACGTCGGGCATGCGAGCCGGCGCGTCGGGGTAGCGGAAACGCACGCCCTGGAACTCCACGGCCACGGGAGCGCCGGGGGCGCCCTCGTCGGCGGGGACGTCACTGGACCCGCTGACCGAGCCACGGGAGCCGCCCTCGTCAATCGGGACGTTCGCGGAGGAGAGCCACGGAGCGGGGACGGGGCGGGGCGGGTCGGCGACGGTGAGCGGGGAGTCGAGGACCTCCCATTGGCGATCCAAGGCGGTCTTCGTGTTGACGGTCATGGCGAAGAGCTGGCCGATCATGCGCACGGGCATCGAGACCATGGCGGCCGTGGTGAACCAGGCAGCCAGCGCGCCCACGGTCATCGCGCCGCCGGCGACCTGGTGGAGGCCGAGGAACAGGGCGACGCCGAGCGCCGCCTCGGGGAGGACGATGAGGACCAGGTCGAAGACGCCGCCGGTCGTGGCCTTCGCGACCTCGACGTCGCGGAGCTTGTCGGCCTGGCGGGAGAAGCCGCGCAGCGCGTGGTCGCCCTGGCCGAAGGCCTTGAGGACGCGGATGCCCTCGACGGACTCCTCGACCGTGGTGGCCAGGTCGCCGGAGCGGTCCTGGGAGGCGCGCGCCAGCTCGTGGTAGCGGCGGGCGAAGAAATAGGACATCACGATGACGGGGACCGCCGCGGCGACGAAGACCAACGCCAGCCTGGCGGACTGGCGGACCATCAGCGTGACGCCGATCGTGATGGTGACCAGGTCCGACATGAGCATGATCAGGGCGAACGCCAGCCAGCGGCGCACCTGGCCCAGGTCGGACATCGAGCGGGAGAGGAGCTGGCCGGAGCCCCACTCGTCGTGGAAGGCCGTGGGCAGGCGCAGCAGGCGGTGGAAGAGGGTGAGGCGCATCGTGCGCTCGACCTCGGTGGCGGGAGTGACGGCGAAGACGCGGCGCATGTAGACCAGGACCGCCTCGAGGACGCCGAGCACCACGACCAGGCCGACGGCCTGGAGGACGGCGGTGGTGGGGCTGGTGGCGGTGGCCCCGGCGGCCGGAGTGGTGGTGGCGGTGGTCGTTGCCGTGGCGGTGGCGGTTATTGCCGTGGCGGTGGCGTCCGCGAGGGCGCCGTTGATGAGCCGCTGGAGGACCTGCGGGATCATCAGCGCGAAGATCGAGCCTGCGGCCGCGCAGACGAAGCCCGCCAGCAACCGCCAGCGGATGGGCCGCATGATCTGCCACATGCGCCCGAAGGTCTGGCTCCAGGTGTAGGTCGGGCGGGAACCTGGGGGCTCGGGGGACGCGCCGGCTTCCGGGGTGGGGGCTGCGCCGGGCCCAACGGGGCCGGCGGAGCCGGGGGACCGGAGCGACCCGGCCTGGTCGGACGGCAGGGGTTCGGGACGGGGTGATGTAGGCGTGGTCATGGCAGGCGGTTCTCTCCAGGGTTCCTGCCAGCCTAGATGAGACAAGACGCGGTGACCCGCGAAAGCTCGACCTGAGTTCGGACACTGGGCTGAGCAACCAGATCTTGACCTCATGGAACGCAACGGTACAGGTCAAACACAATTAAGAGTCGGCAAGCTCCCTTCTCATTGACGTAGGGCGCACTCGAGATGACGACCCACGCGCCGTCATCTCGGCGTACCGAGCCTCCGACCTGCGCTGATACGACTCGCGAAACCGGCGCAATCACTCCGCACAACTCTCGCGCAGAGCCGCACATCCCATGGCGGGCCCACCTCTTCGTGACCAAATCGTCCGGCGTTCACTGGCAAGAGTGCAGATCAACGGTGTTGGTACGCAACGGCCGCCAGTACCTGTCGGAACTTGGGCTCGAGCACCGGGACTCAGACACGGTTGTCCCAGATACACCTCTTCAGTGCAGCTACAGACGTCCTAAATCAAAGAGAGACGAGACCAAGGAACTCACTTACCGGACGAAGAAGAGCAACGAATCCTGCAGGAACCAACAGGTATCGCAAGCGATCAAGCAACTGTGAATGCGAAGTCAGCAGCTTCCGATCGGGGACCCGAGGCAGTGAAAACTGACTCCCCTAGACTGTCCAAGCTACCATTCTTTCAAGAATAGCACTAACTCAATCTATATCAATGATCTCAGAAGTCTCGGGAATCTTAGGGAAGTTAGACCAGTATTCGTGATACTCAGAATCGTAGCCGACCGCGAAAAGGACGTTCTGGAGCGTCGCGCCATACTTTGCAACGGACATCACCAACAAAGACTGTTGAACGCCAGGAACCCCGGCCAGGGCGAGCTCTGTCGGTCGAAATTCCTTGTGCACCCGCCCGTGTGCGTCCTTATACTCCACCCAACTTCGGCCCCATTCATCCGTGGACGTCGTTCGCCGTTCATATACTACCGGAGCCAGACCCAAAGCCTCGAGCTTCAAAAGTGCGCGCCGAAAGTCGTCAAGGACGCCAAGTATCTCAGAGGCCGCTGGAAGATCCCGATTACCATGTGCTGAAGCATTGCGAACTTTCGCAATTGTCGAATCATCATATACCTGACAGAATGTCTCCAACTCGAGCACTATTCGCGCCTGCGAGCTCTTGTCAAGGTCTGCAAACAGAGAATAGTGGACGAAAGGAAACCCCTGCAAGTTTGTCTTCCCAACAAAGTTTGGGACCTCCAAATCGCTCCGTCGGTCCGACCCGGGATCCGACTGTAGCCTCTTGAGTCTGTTCACAAGCTGCCGAATCCTGTCCGAAACGGCTCCGAGGGTTAGGCTTCTCAGGTCCTCAATTCGACCTCCGAAGAGTTCTTGAGCCGTGAAAGCCTCCGCTTCGCGAGGATAGTAGACGAGAGCCTCGGGCGATCCGTAGTGGTCACCAAGCAAGCTCCAAGTCACATAGCAAAGAACCTCGCGAAGGTATAGCTCCCAAGAAGGAAACAGATCAGCCAAGGCCTTCCTTGGTGAGTCACCAACAGTCTCAGCAGCGATCAGCCTTCGCATCGCGTTGGCAGTGTCCTCGTACTCCCGCAGGCTAGCCTCCCCCGGGCTCCGGTGTTCGTCGAAGGGAAGATCCAATGCCCAAGCAATCTTCTCGCAGACACATCTGTCACTATCGAGCCGATCAAGAGCTAGTCGCAACTCACGTTCACAGAAGTCGAGACCCGCTCTCCTCCGGGCAAACAGCTCCAATAGAACCGTGTGAATTGGTGCTTCACGCGAGAACGTCAAGACGTCGTCTAACTCGACTTCACTAGTCGAACACCTATTCCTCAGCGCCCACCGAACTTCGCGGCGATACTCGTCTCCACAATCATTCCACGCCCTCCTTATCACAGACTCAAGGCGCACAAATGGCATACCTGGAAAAGAAGCAACAGTGCGAAGCCCTGATGAGCCAAGCTCGATGCTTACACCCCATTGTCCGCTGACTCGATGACCGTTGAGAACTGGGACTCGACGTTCTCCTCGGGGCACTTCGACCGTTGATTCTCTTACAAGCTTGCCAATGCAGTTCCATAGCTGTTCATCGGTCGCACATAGCAGCAGCTGAAATACTTGAGCTCTATTGAGAGGGCCACGCTTTTCCAGTACTTTTTCGAAATGGTCTACACTGTCGACTTGAAGACGATCCGATATTGCTCTTGCTACAAAGTCGTCCGAGTAGTCGCGAAAGACGCGCGATAGGAGCGTGACTAGTTCCCTATCGGAGAAGACGTCGCCGATCAAGTACGGAAGAGTCTCTTGTGACTTCTCATCAAAGTCATCCAGATTTGTCTTCGAGATAGTCCTGAAGTACCCGGGCCAGTCACTTGACAAGGCTGCCCTGTTGTTCAGGGTATCGATGTACAGTGATCTGTGAACGTTCACCGCTGCTCTCGCACTCGTGCGCAGCCAGACACGGTGGGGATGAAGAATTGTCCGGTCCGAGGAGTGCTGCAAGTATGGATCTCTCCGCGCCCCCACGTTCCTAAGGTGAGGCGTTTCAATTAGGCCCCAGGGTCCGATTAGAAAGTGTCTCAGATGAACTACGCCAATCGGAGTCTCTTGCAGAAGCTCCTCGCTCTGCTCGAACGAGAACTGCCTGACCTCACTAGTCTCAATTTGCGCAGCCTTATCGTATATCTCTCTTCCAAAGAGAAAGGGAAACTGCAGTTCTCTATGAATGACCTCATTCGCTATCGCCGCCGCTACCCGCTTGGGGTCTGTCTTCTCAAGATCTAGTAGAGGTTCTTCATGCACGAGTTCCAGAAGTGCGTACAGCTGAGATAGGCCGACGAGGTTCACGTCGGAGTACGTTTTGTCAGTGGTCTTGAGCGTACCCATTGACTTTCGTGCTGCTACTCCTTCTGGTGAAAGGCTCTTCAGTGAGTCTAGGAGTTCGGTGCTGGGCTTGTATCTGTCGGATATGATCACTTCTTGAAGGAAGTTCGAGAGAGCTCGCAGGTCCATGAGGGCGAGTCGTGTTTGCTTTGCTCCATATTCTCTGACCAGCTGCTCCGCCGCCATGTTCGGCATCGTACGCCTTCCTAGTTTATTGGTGATCCCATAGGTCCGAAGGACTTGGGGGAGAACTATAGCCGAGTGTGGTTGGGTCCTTCGCCCTCTGCGAGCCAGCGCTCGTCGATTCACCGCCCCTCGTGCTGAGTAGTTGACTCGGTGTTCGATGGGGCGATCGAAGGATAGGTGAGGCAGGGAGCTGGAGTCGTAGTCACACGAGCCCCCGGTACTTCTCGACGAACGCGAGGAGCTTCTCCACGATACGGCTCTTCGTCTCGCCGTAGGCGCCGCCACCGGAGGCCGCAAGCGACTGGGGCGACCCCGCCCTCGAACCTGCGTCGCCTTCCTCCGCGCCGGCCATCGCAGTGCGGCGCCCGAACCGCGAGACCTTCGGCATGATCCGCGTGATGTCGGTGCCGGACGTCGGCAACTCCCCGTCGCGGAACGCGGCGTCGATCAGGCGCGAGGTGCCGTCGGGATCCAGGTGCTCGGCGCGGATGATCGCCTCCAGGTCGGCGGCGCGACGGCGCTCGATGAACGAGGCCCACCGGTCGGGCACGCTGCCGGCACTCCGCCGCCCGCCCCCGCTTCCGGCATCGCCGCCCGCGCCTGTGGCGCCGCCGGCCTCGCCCTCGCCGTCGTCCCAGTCCCTCACGGTCATCGAGTCGACGAAGTCCTCGATGAGGTCCTTCTTGTTGCGCAGGGACGGGCTGGAATCGACGGCGCGCGCGATCTGGGCGCGGACCTCCGTGTCCTCACCGCCCGCGCTGCCGTGATCCTCGATCCATTCCTGGACCAGCATGAGGATGTAGTCAACCGTGACCTCGACCTGCTTGACCAGTTCGATCTCGAAGACGACGTCCTCGTTGATCCGCTCTTTCTCCCCCTCCTGACGCTCCGCGTATTGCTGATGCAGCTCCAGGTACCGGCTCTGGTAGTCCTGCAGCATCCGGGCATCCAGACCCATGCCCTTCGCGTCCTCGTCGAAGTCGTCGAACGACGTGAGGATGTTGCGCAGCTTGAGGATCGTCCCATACAGCGCGATGAAGGCCTTCTCCGCGTCCTCACCGACCAGCGGCATCGCGGACAACGGGAACTCCTCCAACAGGCGCGCCACCGCCTCCTGGTACTCGCCCAGGTACTCGGTGTACGGCTTGAGCACCACGATGCCGCCGGCCTCCGGGTTGCCGAACAGCTTGAGGGCGTCGTTCGTCTCCTGTTCGAGGTTCCGGAAGCACACGATGTTGCCGTAGGCCTTCACCGAGTTCAGGATCCGGTTCGTCCGCGAGAACGCCTGGATCAGCCCATGCTGGCGCAGGTTCTTGTCCACCCACAGCGTGTTCAGCGTCGTCGCATCGAAGCCGGTCAACAACATGTTGACCACGATGACCAGGTCCAGCTCGCGGTTGCGCAGCTTCTCGGTGACGTTGCTGTAGTAGTCCTGGAAGCCTTTGCTCGAGGAGTCATAGTTCACGCGGAACATCTGGTTGTAGTCCGCGATCGCCCCATCCAGGAAGTCGCGCGAGGACACGTCCAGCCCGCGGGTCTCGAAGTCCTCCTCCGCCAGCAGTCCGTCGGGTTCCACGCCGTTCGGGGCATACGAATAGACGAGGGCGACCCGCAGCCGCTGATCCGGGACACGCTCGGCCTGCAGCTCCTGGAACATCGAGTAGTAGCGCTTCGCCGCCCCGATCGACGCGGTGGCGAACAGCGAGTTGAAGCCTCGCACTCGCCGGTCCTTCACCTGGTAGGACACGGCCCTCTTCGTCTTCTGGTCAAAGTGCTCCAAGATGTAGGCCACCACCTCGCGCACCCGCCGCGGATCCAGCATGGCCGCTTCGGTGTCGATCCCGGGGACCTGCTTGTCCGCGACGTCGAACCGGGTACGGATCGTGTTCGCATAGTCGATGCGAAACGGCAACACGTTGTGGTCGTTGATCGCATCCACGATCGTGTAGGAGTGCAGCCGATCCCCGAACGCCTGCTCCGTGGTCTTCAGGTCCGGCTTTCCGCCCGAACCGGCATTCGCCGCGAAGATCGGGGTGCCCGTGAACCCGAACAAGTGGTAGCGGCGGAAGTGCTTGGTGATCGCCTGGTGCATATCGCCGAACTGGGAGCGGTGGCACTCATCGAAGACGATGACGACGTGCTGGTCGTAGACCCCGTGATGCGGATGAGCCTTCACGAACAGGGCGAGCTTCTGGATCGTCGTGATGACGATCTTCTTCGACGCGTCCCCCAGGTTCGCCGCCAACTGCGCCGTGGACTCACTGGAGTTGGCCGCTCCCTTCTCGAAGCGGTCGTACTCCTTCATCGTCTGGTAGTCCAGGTCCTTGCGGTCCACGACGAACAACACCTTGTCCACGAAGTCCAGGTCCGTGGCCAACTGGGCGGTCTTGAAACTGGTCAGCGTCTTTCCGGACCCCGTCGTGTGCCAGATGTAGCCACCGGCCTTGGCGGTGCCCAACTGGCGGGCGTTGGTCGAGATCTCGATCCGGTTGAGAATCCGCTCCACCGCCGCGATCTGGTAGGGGCGCATCACCAGGAGCTGGTCGTCGGAGTCGAGCACGCAATACCGGGTGAGGATGTTGAGCAGCGAGTGCTTCGACAGGAACGTCCTGGCGAAGTCGCGAAGATCCTCGATCCGCCTGTTCCGCGCGTCCGCCCACCAGGATGTGAACTCGAAGCTGTTCGACGTCACGCGGCGCGACCGGGCCCCGCCGTGGAGTTCCTTGACATGTCGGTCGCGCGTCGTGTTCGAGTAGTACTTGGTCAGCGTCCCGTTGCTGATGACGAAGATCTGGACGTACTCGAACAGGCCCGTCCCCGCCCAGAAGCTCTCCCGCTGGTAGCGCGTGATCTGATTGAAGGCCTCGCGGATGTCCACGCCGCGCCGTTTGAGTTCGATGTGGACCAGAGGCAAGCCGTTGACCAGGATCGTCACGTCGTAGCGGTTGTCGTGGGACCCCGCGTCCGTCGCGTACTGGTTCGTCACCTGCAGACGGTTGTTGTGGATGTGCGCCTTGTCCAGCAGATAGATGTTCCTCTTCGTGCCATCATCGCGGGTGAGGATCTTGATGTGGTCCTGCTGGATCGTCCGCGTCTTCTCCACGATCCCCGCATTCGAGGATGCCACCTGCTGGGTGAAGAACCGCTTCCATTCCGCGTCGGAGAATGCGAGGCCGTTGAGTGCCTCCAACTGACGGCGCAGATTGGCGATCAGCGCGGCCTCGTCAGGGAACACCACGTACTCATACGCCTGACGCTGAAGCTGGTCGATGAGGGCACGCTCCAGGGCCGCTTCGCTCTGGTAGTCCTCGCTCGATCGCGGCTCCACATCGTACGCCGCCACGACTGTCGATTCCTCCCCGATGGACAGGGTCTCGATGTGGCGAACCGGAAACGATGCGTCGTCGCGAGCCGTCACCATACTCCCAGCCTCCCATCGGCCGTTCGTCTCCATCGTGACCATCGGCATCACGAGTTCTCCTATTCTGGAGAACATCCTTCATCATACGGAGCATCGACCGACGCATGTCACACGATATAATGCCGCCATGATCAACGAGGTTCGCGAGATCCGAGAGGCAGCCGGTCTCACTCAGTCCGAACTCGCCCGGCGGGCGGGCGTGGGCCAGCCGAACATCGCCGCCTATGAGGCCGGGAGGCGTCGGCCGAGTCCGGACATGATCACACGCCTCCGGAACGCTGCGCGCCCATTGCCCCACACGACGCTGGATGCCCATCGCCAAGCACTGGCAGACCTTGCCGCCGCGTACGGACTCCGCAACCTCCGCGTCTTCGGATCGACAGCGCGGGGAACTGACGAACCGGGGAGCGACCTGGACCTGCTGGTCACGCGGGATCCCGGGGTCGGCCTCCTCACTCTCGCAGGCTTCACCGAGGCGGCGGAGGATCTTCTGGGCGTCGACGTCGACGTGGTCTCCGATGGCGGACTCACGGAGGATCATGAGATCCTCTCCACGGCGGTGCCGGTGTGAACACCCGCGATGTCGCCGCTTTGCGGGAGATCGTCCGTCTGTGTGAGGTCGGTGAGGGCCTTGTCGCACGAGGGCGCGACTGGTATGTCGGCGATACCGCCAATGTCCCGGGCCTTGCCGCGGAGTCCTTGATCATCAAGATTGGTGAGAATGTGGCACGGCTCAGCACCGATACCTGTGAGCAGCATCCCGAGGTCCCGTGGTCGCAGATCAAGCGGATGAGAGATCGCCTGGCCCATCACTACGAGGGGACAGACTACGGGGCGGTCTGGGACACGTTGGTCAACGACTTGCCCACGATTCGCCGCTACATCACGCGCGTCGTCGAGGACTGACGCCTCCCTCAGGAGCAGCTGTCATGCCGGAAGCTCTGCGAAGGACAACAGCCGGTCACGGTAGTACTCGTACTGCTGGTGCCGCGCCGCGATCTCCGCCGGCAGGCCAGACGACAGGTCATTGACGAGAGCGTCGAAGCTATTGAGAACCTTCACGATCCTCCCCTGTTCGTCACGTGACGGAACAGGAATCCTGATGCTTGAGAATCCCTCAATAAGGAGAGTCTTGACCTTCGTTCGGGCGACAAACCTCGCCTTTTCCCGAACAAATCTGCTAGTTTGCATGCAATAGGACGCGTACACGGGATCGATCATGCTCCTGAATGCATAGCAGTGGTCGTGGATCGCAACGTCATTCGCGCCTACCCACGCAACCGCCTTCCCGACATCCTCCACCGTTTCGCCAACGTCCGTGAGAACGACATCCCCAGGCTGAGCGAATCGAAGCTTCAAGCCAGAATCGCTGCGTACATGCGACAAAGTCTTGTCTGCAGAGACCCCGTACGACGTATAGATCTCCCCGTAGTGAATTGCTGGAACGCCTTCGTCAACGTAGTCCTTCTTGGTGAAACGCCTGCCTCTGAAGAATTCTCCAAGATTACTGAGCGGCACCCATGGAACCTCATCATTTGCATTTTCGATAAGACGGTCCCGATACCACACATACTGATGCTCACGGGCTTTCAGCTCCGCTTTCAGCTCCGCTTTCAGCGTAACATAAGTGTCAAGAATCCGCACGATCTCCTGCTGCACCAGAAGCGGTGGAACCGGGATCTGCATCTTTGACATGCTCTCTGCGGAAACCCGACGCACCTTCGTCCCAGTGATCGCCCGGTTCTTTTGGTCCTGGAATCCATTCGACTGGAACCAGTAGGAAGCGAACTTCGGATCGAGATCATGGTGATAGAAGCACGCGTCGTTACTGACAGCGACTTCTCCCTCTCCCAGCCACGCCACCGCCTTGCAGACGTCCTCGTCGTTCTCGCTGGTCGTCGCGATGATGAGGTCTCCCGGCTGGGCGCGGTGCAGGCGTGAGGCGAGGTCCGGGTCGATGAACGACTTCGTCTCCGTGGCCCACACGCCATAGTGCGTGTAGATCTGGCCGTAGTGGATGCACGGGTACCCGGACTCGGCGAAGTCCTTCTTCTGCAAGCCGCTTCCCCGAGTGAATGTCCCGACCTCGCCCAACGGTCGGTACACCACCCCCTCCGGGCACAGTTCTTCGATCAACTCCTCGAGCCGGCTCATGCGGACGCACCGTCCTGGCCAGCGGCGTCGCCCTCGTCAATGGAACTCCCGGTCCCCTCAAGGTCGGCGACGATCGCGTCGATCTGGGCGCGCAGCTCGGCCTCGCGGGCGACGATGCCGGCGATGCGGGCGTTGAGCTCGGTGATGTCGATGACCTCGCGGGTGTCCTCCGGCTGGACGTAGCTGGAGACGGAGAGGTTGTAGGCGTTGTCGGCGAGCTCCGCCTGCGGGACCAGCCGTGCGAAGTGCTCGACGTCCTGGCGCCCGGTGAAGGCGTCGAGGATCTGGGTGCGGTGAGCCTCCATCAACTTGTTCTTGTTACCCTGGCGCTGAAAGAGCGAACTCCCATCGATGAACAGGACGCTGTTGTCCGCCTTCGACTTCTTGAGCACGATGACGCACGTCGCGATCGTGGTTCCGAAGAACAGATCCGGCGGCAACTGGATGACGGCGTCCACGTAGTTGTTGTCGATGAGGTACTGGCGGATCTTCTGCTCGGCACCCCCGCGGTAGAGGACGCCGGGGAACTCGACGATGGCAGCCGTACCGTCCGTGGCCAGCCACGACAACATGTGCATGGTGAACGCCAGATCGGCCTTCGACTTCGGGGCCAGGACCCCGGCGGGCGCATAGCGCGGATCGTTGATGAGGACAGGGTTGTCCGAGCCCTCCCAGCGCGTCGAGTACGGCGGGTTGGACACGATCGCATCGAAGGGTTGGTCGTCCCAATGAGCGGGCTGCAGAAGCGTGTCGCCGTGCGCGATATCGAAGTCCGAGTAGTTGATGTCGTGGAGGAACATGTTGATCCGGCACAGGTTGTACGTGGTCAGGTTGATCTCCTGGCCGAAGAACCTCCCGACGTTGTCCCGGCCCAGGACCTTCGCGAAGCGCAACAGCAATGAGCCCGACCCGCACGCCGGGTCGTAGACGCGCTCGACGCGCGTCTTGCCCACGACGGTCAGGCGGGCGAGCAGGTCGGAGACCTCCTGGGGGGTGAAGAACTCACCGCCCGACTTGCCCGCCGAGGAGGCGTACATCGTCATCAGGTACTCATAGGCGTCGCCGAAGGTGTCGATCGACGCGTCCTGGTACTCCCCGTCCAGCTTGAGGTCGCCCACCGCATCCAGCAGCTTGACCAGCTTCTTGTTCCGCTCGATGACCGTGGCGCCGAGCTTGTTCGAGTT
This sequence comes from Actinomycetes bacterium, assembly GCA_023426345.1. Classification (GTDB taxonomy): domain Bacteria; phylum Actinomycetota; class Actinomycetes; order Actinomycetales; family Actinomycetaceae; genus Pauljensenia. Next base: position 18,553 of record JAFAAX010000051.1, on the reverse strand, counting down.
GACGTCGACGTCGTCGAACAGGCCCTTGAGATCGGCCTCCGACTCCGTGCCGAAAGCGGACCCCTCAATGTGGTGGAAGACCCGGGCCAGGGTCTCATTGAGGTCGTTGTCGCGGGGCGCGCGGGCCCGGACGTTGGCGAACAGGTCCGACGGCTTGATGAAGAAGCCCTTCTCCTCGACCAGGTCCGCCCGCGCCGGCTCCGCGTCCTCGTCGGCCAGGAGTCGGTAGTCGAACGTGGGAGCGCCGTCCTCTGCCTCGTGCTCCTGGCGGTTGATGAAGGCCGTGAGGTTCTCGGAGATGAACCGGTAGAACAGGAAGCCCAGCACGTAGGACTTGAAGTCCCAGCCGTCGACGCTTCCCCGCAGGTCATTGGCGATCCGCCAGATCGTGCGATGGAGCTCGTCGCGCTGGGCGGTGCTGGTCTGCGCCCGAACGACCTGGCCGACTTGCCTGCCTGCCTCCCGGGACGCCGCGTGGGCTGCTTCCTTGCGCTGAATGGACACGTCCCGAAGTATCCCACGGCGTATCGGCATCTCGGGCGCGAAGCTGCGGGCCCGCCGCAGGGGTCGGCTACCGTGGGGGCTATCGGACGTTCGCACGCGCAGTGTCCTCGACCATCCTGGAGGAGCCATGGACATCGGGTTGTTCGTCAAGGCGTTCGCCGCGTTGTTCGCCATCATGAACCCGTTCGTCGCGCTGCCGACGTTCCTGGCGCTGACGGCGGGGATGGCCACGGCGCAGCAGCGCCGCACCGGCCTGCGGGTGGCGCTGTACAGCCTGATCCTGTCCCTGGTCCTCCTGCTGGGCGGGTCGGCGATCCTGTCCTTCTTCGGCGTCAGCGTCGACGACTTCCGCATCGCGGGCGGCATCGTGTTGCTGATGATCGGGCTCGGCATGCTCAACGGGACCGGGAGCACCGCCCACACGGGGACCGCCGACGAGCAGCAGCACCATGCGAAGGTGGCCGATCCGTCCTTCTACCCCCTCGCCTTCCCGATGATCGTCGGCCCCGGCACCATCGCGACGCTCATCCTGCTGGTCAGCGGCGCCCAGGGCGACGGACAGAGCGGCGGGCAGGGCGGCGAGGGGGCGGCGGCGTACCTGTCGGTCGGCCTGGCGGTGGTCGCCGTCCTGGCGATCCTCGGAGTCGTCCTGTACTTCGCGGGCAACATCGGCCACTTCCTGTCCCAGACGCTGCGCACGATCATGACCCGCCTCATGGGCATGATCCTGGCGGCCATCGCCGTCCAGATGATCACCGCCGGCGCGGTCAAGGTGTTCCCCGGGCTGACGTAGCGGGGCGGGGCGCGAGTTGCTGGGGCCTGCGCGCGAAATCGGAGGCGCCACGACCCTCGCGGCGCCGTGACGCCTCCGATTTCCCGGCGCACACGCGGATCATTGATGGCACCGGCTGACGCCGAACCATCCGCGTGGTGAGGTCCCGAGGCGCAGGTGCCCTCCAGGGAGACTCGAGGTGCGCCCGGTGGATCGCGGACCCCTGTGGGTGCGCTCCGCGCCCGGCGTGACGGGCTCCCGCTCCCGGAGCTTTCCTGCTGCTCGGCATCTATGGACGAACGATCCCACTGATCGCCTCGGCGCTGATCCTGTCCGTCGTGCACTGAACTACCCCGGGCTGGATGCTGAAGTCTCATGAGCTGAGAGAAATGACGTCATGCCGCGCATGACAGATCCCGCTGTACGCGAGCGGGGACGGCCGAGGGCGCTCAGAGCGAAGACGGCGAGCGCTGGGCTCATCCCCACGCGGGCGGGGACCATCGTCCGCATCGCCACGTGTTGCCGAAACAACCTATGGCATCGTGGCTGCTCGCTTGCACGCGGAGTGGGACAAGTAGCACCGATCAGCCACGACTGACCTCCTCGAGCTCGAACGTCCCATATGAGTCCGCCGCGCCTGCCCGCCCCACCGACAGGCTGCCCGCGCGCACGGCTGCGCGGACGGCCTCCGGGAACCCAAGCCCCGCGGCCAGGCCGGCGGCCAGCACGCCGACGACGGCATCGCCCGCGCCGGTCGTGTCCACCACCGCCTCGACCGGAGGAGCAGGCACCGAGCCCGCCCGCGGCCCGTCGGACCACACGGCCCCGTCCGCGCCCAGCGTGATGAGCACATGCCCGGGCCCGCGGCCGACCAGCCGCCGGGCGGCGCTCGCCGCCTCGTCGCGCGACCGCGGCGCCGGTCCGCCCAGGACGATGCCCGCCTCGGTCTCATTGACGATCAGGACATCCAGAAGCCGGAGGACGCCCTCGTCCAGTGGGACGGCCGGGGCGAGGTTGAGGATGACGACGGCCCCCACGCCGCGCGCCGCCCTCGCCGCGGCGACGTCGGCGGCCAGCGGCACCTCCCCCTGGAGGACCAGCACGTCGGAGGCGGCCAGGGGCGGGACGATCCGGTCGAGCAGGGCGGCGTCCACCAGCCGGTTCGTCCCCGGCACGACGATGATCGTGTTCTCCCCGGAGGCATCGACCGTGATGTGCGCAGTGCCGCTGGACCCGCCCGCAACCGTCCCAAGGCGGCGCGTGTCCACGCCATGGCGCTCCAGTCCCTCGCGCAGCATGGCGCCCGGAGCGTCGTCGCCCACTAGGCCCACGAAGACCGACTCGGCGCCGGCGTGGGCGGCGGCCGCCGCCTGGTTGGCGCCCTTGCCTCCCAGGCGGTAGCTCACCGAGCTCCCCGTCAACGTCTCCCCCGCCGCGGGGAACCGCTGCGTGGTAACAGTGATGTCCTGGTTCACCGATCCCAGTGTGATGACCCGTCCCATGTCCGTCTGCTCCTGTCCTTCCCTGAGTCTCAGCCCGGGATCGCGGTCGTTCTCCGGTCGGCGGTCGCCCGCCCACTCAGCGGTCGCCCGCCCGCTCAACGCCCGCCCGCCGCCGCCCGGGCCAGCACCGCCTTGGCCGCGCTCACCATCGCCGCGTCGAGGAAGGCCCCGTCGGCGGTGACGACGACCCCCGATCCCCGCGACTGCGCATCCCGGACCTGCGCGATGACCGCCCGGGCGCGCTCGACCTCGGCCTCGCCGGGCCGGAAGGCCTCGACGATCGTCGCGAGCTGGCGGGGATGGATCGCCGCGCGCCCGACGAACCCGAGGGCGGCTCCCTCGCGGCAGTCGGCCGCCAGCCCCTCCAAGTCCGTGACGTGCGGATACACGGACATCGACGGCGACGGGAGACCCGCCGCCCGCGCCGCCACCAGGACCCGCATCCTCGCCCAGGCCATCGCCCGCGACGAGTCCGTGCGCAGGTCGGAACGCAGGTCCGACTCCCCCAACGCCAGGGAGGCGACCCGATCGTGCGCCGCGGCGATCTCACCCGCGTGTTCCAGGCCCGCGGCGGACTCCACCAGCAGATGGAGGCGGCGCCCCGGTAGCCGCTCGGCGATGCGCCTCACCTGCTCGGCGGACTCCGCTTTCGGGATCCGCGCCTCCACCGCCGGGTCCAGGTCCGCGAGCGCCGCGCAGTCGTCCGCGAACCAGGGGGATCCCTCCGCGTTGATCCGCACCTGGATCCGCCCCGCGCCGCCCTCGGCAACACCCCCCGCGCCGCCCTCGCGACCACCCCCGCGGGCCCCGCCAGCCGCCAGCGACGGCGCCGGCCCGGCCAGGGCCTCCGCCATCGCGCGACGCGCCTCGTCCTTGCACGAGGGCGACACCGCGTCCTCCAGGTCGATGATGACGACATCCGCGCCCGCGGCCGCGGCCTTCGCGAAGCGGTCCGGGCGGGCTGCCGGGACGTAGAGCAGGGTGAGCGGGATCATCGGATGGCCCCCCGCTGACGCAGATCGGCCAGCTCGTCCGCAGTGAATCCGAGCTCGGTGAGGACCTCGTCGGTGTCCGCGCCGTGGGCGCGGCCGGTGAACGCGATCACCGCGGGATCCGCCGACATCCGGAACAGCGGCCCCTGCATCCGCATCGGCCCCAACTCGTCGTCGTCGATCCGGTGGATCGTGCCGAGCGCCTGATACTGGGGGTCCTCGACGATCTCCTTCGCCGTGTAGATCGGGGAGGCGGCCGCCTGAACGCGCTCGAACTCCGAGAGGACCTCGTCGAGGGGCCTCAGCCCGATCCACCCGCCGACCATCCGGTCGAGCTCGTCGGCGTGGCGAGCCCGTTGCGCCCCGGTGGCGAACCACGGCTCCCGCACGACCTCGGGGTGTCCCACCAGCTCCATGACGCGTTCCGCGATGGACTGGGCGGACGTCGACACCGCCACCCACTGGCCGTCCGCCGTCCGGTAGACGTTGCGCGGCGCGTTGTTCGACGACCGATTGCCGGTGCGCGGCTGGACCGTGCGCAGTTGGTCCCACCGGGTGATCTGCGGGCCCAGCATCGCCAGGATCGGCTCGATGATCGCGACGTCGATCTCCTGTCCGACGCCCGTGGAGTCGCGGCGGCGCAGCGCGACCATGATGGCGAACGCCGTGGCCAGCGACGCGATGCCGTCGGCCAGCCCGAAAGGAGGCAGCGTCGGCGGACCGTCCGGGTCGCCCGTCATCGCGGCGAACCCGCTCATGGACTCGGCCAGCGTCCCGAAGCCCGGACGCGCCCGGTACGGGCCGATCTGCCCGAACCCGCTCACCCGCGCCAGGACGAGCCCCGGGTTGCGCGCCGACAGCTCCGCATAGCCCAGCCCCCATCTCTCCAGGGTGCCGGGGCGGAAGTTCTCGATGACGACATCGGCCCCTGCCGCGAGCCGCAGGAAGATCTCCCGGCCGCCGTCGGTGTGGAGGTCGGCGGTCAGGCAGCGCTTGTTGCGGCCCAGCGTCTTCCACCACAGGTTGACGCCGTCCTTGGCCGCCCCGTGCCCCCGTGAGGGATCGGGGCGCGAGGGGTGCTCGACCTTGACGACGTCCGCGCCCAGGTCGCCGAGGTGCATGGCGGCCATGGGTCCTGCGAACAGCGTCGAGGCGTCGACGACCCGGAGGCCGGCCAGCGGCCCTTCTGCGGGATCACGGCTCACGGTCATGCGGGGAATCTCCTTCCGTCCGGCCGTCCCACGCCACCCGGAATCCGATGGACGCGGAACGGGCGAGGCCCAGTCCGGGGAGGAGCAGCTTCGCGCTGAACTCGGGGGAGCGCACCCCTCCGTCGAAGTACCATTCGGAGCCGTCGCTGACGTGATCGGCCCCGCCCTTGAGCATCGCGAAGCGGGTCCGCCCGTCCGAGTGCTCGGAGTTCGTCCAGTTCCACACGACCGGCCGGCGCCGGCGGAACCCCGGCCGTCCCGCGGCGACCTGCCATTCGTCCTCGGTGGGGAGGCGTCCGCCGACCCACGCGCAGAAGGCGCGCGCATCCTCGAGGTCCACGAAGGTGACGGGCCGGTCCCGCTGAGCGACGTCGACGCCCTGGAGGAATCGGTGGGGGACGTGGGGCCGGTATCCGGTCCGCGCGACGAAATCGAGGAACTCCCCGACGCTGACCTCCTGGTCCGCCACGGCCACCGGATGGTCCGCCTCGAGCACCCGCTGGAGCGTGCGCGGATCGTGGAGCCTGGGCACCAGGGGCTTCCACTCGTCGACATAGGGCGCGCCCTGGTACATGCCGGTCTCGCGGGCGCGGTAGCGGACGGTGAGGACGTGCGTCCCCGCCGGGACGCTCACGACGCCGTCCGAGGGCCCGGATCCGGCGCTGCGCTCGTCTGCGTGGAGGCGGCGCGCGAGGCGGTGGGGGAAGGAGGCGTCGCCCTCGTGGGCGAGTCCCGCGGTGGCGGCGATGGCGGACGCCGCCCACTGCGGGGTCTTCCCGCGGACGAGGGCGACCGCGGCGATCCCCTGGGCCGGCACGGTGACGGTGGCCAGCGGATCCAGGTCGGCCCCGGACATCAGGTCGAGGACGCGCCCGCTCGCGGGGGCCGCGAACAGGGGGCCCTCATAGTCGGCCTCGCCCCTGTTCGCCACGCACAGCAGGACATCGCCCAGCGTGAAGCGCGAGGCGTAGACGCGCGCCCGCTCCGCCTGGTCCGACAGGGCCGTCAGCGGTTCCCACTCCCCCCGTTGAAGGACCTCGTGGGCGCTGCGCTGCACGGCGAGGGCGCGCCGCAGGACGGAGGCGTCGCGCGGCGTCCACCCCACCCACACCCCGAAGACGACCTCCCACACCATCATCCCGACGCCGTTGAGCCACGCGGAGGACAGCTCCTCGCAGTGGTCGCGATGCCACCGGCGGATGTGGTGCTGCATGTGGGCGCGCTCGAACCAGTGGGTCTTCATCACGCCGGGGACGGGCGAGTCCGCGAAGAACTGCGCCCACGAGGAGGCGTGATCGGCGACGCGCGCCAGCGGGAGCTTCGACTCCCCCTCCAGGACGACCGCCGGGTTCGCCTCCCGCAGCGCGGCCACCAGATCGGGATCCCCCTCCTTGAGGGTGTCCAGGAAGACGCCGTCCGCACCCAGGTCCGCGACCAGCGCGGCCAGTTCCTCCGCATCGGGGGCGCCTCGCCGGGTGCCCGTGTCCCACGGGTTGTAGTCCACGCACACCGCGAGTCCGGCGCGGTGGAAATCGTCGACGAGCCCGCGGAGGCCGGGGACCTGCCGGTAGTAGTCCCACTGATTGCGGTCGTCGAGGCCGATGACCGGGTAGGCGTGCCAGAGCACCACCGCGTCCAGGCCGCCCAGCCGCCCCGTCGCGTCGGCGAGGAACCGGTCGGGGGTGAACCGGTGCGCCTCGGCGTCGAAAAGCAGCTCGTCCCACAGCCAGACCTGCGCCACCGCGTATGCGCGCTGCGCCCACTGGGCGCCCGGGATGCGGTAGATGCTGTCGTCATGCCCCAGTCGGGTCCTGGCCTCCGAGCGCCATCGCGCCAGGGCCGCCCGCCACGCGGGCCGCTCGGCCGGGTCCTCGGGCGCGATGAGGATCTTGGCGTCGTCCAGGACGGACAGGTCGGCGCCCTCGTCCAGGGGGACGGCCGTGGGGAGGTCGAGGGGGCGGGGGACGAGCGAATCGAAGGTGTACTGCCGGCCGGCGCTCATCGCAGAGCCTCCGCGAGGCGCTGCGTGCGATCGGCCAGGTCCGACAAGCGGTGAACGCCGCCCCCGGGCAGCGTCGTCTCGAGCCGCCCGTGGATCGGACCCGCCAGGTCCCCGGGGACGGCCTCGGGGCCGCCCAGTGCGCCGACGACGGAGCCGATGGTGGCGCCCACGGAGTCCGTGTCCCACCCGGCCATCACCCCCAGCGCCACGGAGCGGCGGAAGTCCCCGCGGCCCGCGCTCAGCGCGAAGGCCGTCGTCGCGGCGTTGTTGAGGACGTGGACCCAGTGGAGATGCCCGTAGGCCGCGTGGAGCGCGTCCAGCGCGCGGTCGATGGCGGGGCCCGAGGACTCCCAGGGATCGAGGCCCCCGGCGGTTGCCGTCCCCAGCTCGCGGCCGAGGCGCACGGCGGCCGCCAGCTCGCTGCGCGGCGGGAGGACCTGGCCGGCGACGTCGAGCGCCTCCTCGGCGCTGCCGGACACCAGCGACGCGGAGGCCAGCGCGGCCGTCCACATCTCGCCGTAGATGCCGTTGCGGACGTGGGACAGCCGCGCGTCGCGCCATGCCCACTGCGCGGCGCGCAGCGGGTCGCCGGGATTCACCCATCCGAAGACGTCCCCCCGGATGAAGGCTCCGATCCACTCCCGGAAGGGATTGACGTGCGTGGCCGTCTCCGGGACGGGCCGCGCGTCGAGGATGTTGCGGTAGGTGGCGCGCTCCGCGGTGAAGCACCGGCCCGCCGGCATGGAGGCCAGCCACAGCTCGGCGACGTCGTCCGTGGTGAACGCCGCGCCCCTGCCCTCCAGCAGGTCGAGGGCCAGCAGCGGGTAGTTGAGGTCGTCGTCCTCCGGCATGCCGTCGATGTTCTCCTCCAGGGAGGTCGGCGCGGAGCGGCGGTTCCACGGCCACCGCGCCAGAACCTCCGGGGCGACGCCGACGGCCGTGAAGTAGCGGTCGAGGGGCCAGCGGCCCGCCGAGAGCAGGATCTCCCGGATCCCCTCGCGCGGGATCTTCTCGACGGGCTTGCCCGTCACGCACCCGCAGCATCGCCCCAGCCACGCGCCGTGGAGGCGCCGGCGCAGCTCGGCCGGTTCGGGGATCCCGCGTCCGCGCCCGCCCGCCGCCGGAGCGGTTCGCCCGTCCGCGAGCAGGCGGGCGATCGACTCCCAGTCGCTCGGCTGGTCGACGTCCAGGTGCGGATCCGGCGCGGTCCGCCCGACCTCGTCGAGGAGACGCCTGGCGAGTTCCCGCCTCTCGGGGGATGCGGGCGTGGGACTGGCGCCCGATGCGATGGGCTCGACGCCGCCTCCCGCCGCCACCCATTCCTGGACGAACGGCCGGATGTCCCGCCCCTCGTGGGCGGCCTGCACGAACTCATGGGGAAGGAGGTCCTCGGGCTGCGCCCAGGTCAGTCTCATCGTCACTGCGCCTTCCCCGCGATCGACGCGAGCGTCGCCGCCAGCTCCGTGTGCCGGGCGACGTCGGCGGCGAGGATCGCTGCGACGCTGGCGGCATGGCGCCGGCCCCACTCGCGCAGGGGTGTCCGGCTGGCCGTCGAGACCTGCTCGACGAGGTCGGCCGGGACGGACTGCGGGCCGCCGATGCCCGCGCAGATCGCGCCCGCCATCACGGCGATCGAGTCCGCGTCGCGGCCGTAATTCGCGGCCCCCAGGACCGCCGGCAGGTAGTCGCCGCCGTACACGGCCACCATCCCCAAGGCGGCGGGGAGCTCCTCGATGGACTTCGTGCGCGACGGGCGCCGCGCATCCATGTCCATCTCCCGGTACTGGTCGCCGACGGTGTCGAACGGCGCGACGGCGCGACGGATCGCGCGCCCGGCCCGGCGGGCGGCCTCGTCGTCGCCGGGCGCGCCGAGCCCCTTCACGGCCTCGCGCACCGCGCGGATCGCGGCCCGCGTCCCGTCCTTGGCCAGGTCCGATGCCGCGTCGAGGACCGATCGGACGTCGGCCCCGGGGGCGAGGGAGGCGGCGACGGCCGCCGCGAACACGCCGGCGGCCTCGCGCCCGTAGCTCGACTGGTGAGCGCCGGCCATGTCGATGGCCTCGTCGTAGGCGCCCCGCGGATTCCCGGGATTCGCCAGCCCGACGGGAGCCATGTACATCGCGGCGCCGCAGTTCACCAGGTTGCCCACCCCGGCCTCCCGCGGGTCGTTGTGCCCGTAGTGGAGACGCCCCACCATCCACTTCTCCGCGAAGAAGATCCGCTGCATGAGCACGGTCTCCTGCTCGAGCTCGGGAATCCAGCGCTTCTCCGTGTTGAGGATCGGGACTAGGACCTCCGCGAGGTCGTAGGCCCCCAGGTGGCGTCCTCGACGCTCGTAGGTCTCGATGAGCGCGATCGTCATCAAGGTGTCGTCGGTGATGTGCCCGTCCCCCTTGTGATAGGGGGCGATGGGCCGCGCCGTGCGCCAATCGTCCAGGAAGGGCGCGACGATGCCGCGGATCCTGCCGTGATGGCGCTGCTCGATCTGCTCGGGCGTCCAGCCCTCGACTGCTCCTCCGATCGCGTCTCCGACGCCGATCCCGCAGATGACGGCCTCGATCCGATCGTCAAGCCAGGTCACAGCTCGTTCCTCTCCTCGTCGCGGATCTTCGCGGATGGTGGCCACAGCCCCGCGGCCCGGAATCCGTCCGGCGGCCGCGGGGCCGCGGCTCTCACTGGTCGAGGGTGTCCCAACCGGTGGTGAGCTCCTCCTGCAGGCCGGTCAGATCCGTCTGATCGGCCAGGTACTTCTGGAACGCGGGGGTGGCCACCGTGTCCTTCCACTGCGCGTACTTGTCGACGCTGAGGTAGGGGGCGGATCCCATGTACTGGCCCGACGCCAGGATCTTGTCCCACCCGTCCGTCGTGCCCAGCTCGTCCGCCAGCTTCTTCTGCGCGGACAGCGTCGCGGGGATCAGGGCATCGGCCTTGTTGAGCGCCGCCAGATTGTCTGCGGAGGTGAAGAAGTCGAGGAACTGCGCGGCCTCCTCGACGTGCGGGGAGTCGATGTTGATCGACAGCGTCTGCGGGTTCGCGGCCACCGACGGGCCCTCGGGGCCCTCGACCGGCGGCAGGACGACCCAGTCGAATCCCTCGGGGGCGTCCGCGGCGATGTTCGCCGCCTGGAAGGATCCCTGGACCGTCAGGGCGGCCTGCCCGTCGTACCAGGCGGCCAGCGCCTCGGAGCCGGATTGGGTGAGCGTGACGGGCATGATCGAGCCGTCCTCGTCCGCCATGTCGTGGACCAGCTGGGGGAGCGCCAGCTCGCCCTCGCCGATCGAGATCGTCGCGTCGGCGCCGCTGCCTTCGAAGTACGTCCCGCCGAACTGCGGGCCCATCGTCATGAAGGTCGCCGTCGGGCTCTTCAGGCCCCATGCGAGGCCGTAGACGCCGTCCTTCGTCGTCGCCTTCGCGATCTGGCGGATCTGGTCCCACGTCACCGTGTCGCCGGTGGGGATCTCCACCCCGGCCTGGTCGAGCAGCGTCTTGTTCGCGAAGACGGTGTAGGTCTGCATCTCGGTCGGGTAGGCGATGACCTGGCCGTCGACCGTCACCGTGTCGAGCAGTCCCTCGGGCAGGTCGTTCGCGAAGTCGCTCGGCATGAGGTCGGTGAGATCGGCCAGGTATCCGTCCTGGGCGAAGGAGACGATGCTCGCGGCCTCGTAGTGGATGATGTCGGGAGCGGCTCCGCCGTTGAACTGGGTGATGAGCTTGTCGTAGACGCCGTCCCAGCCCACCGGCTGGATCTTCACCTGGATGTCGGGGTGGTCGGCGTTCCACTGGTCGACGATGTCCTCGGTGGCGGCGATCGCGGCGGGCTGGTCCGACAGCGACTGGAAGACCAGCGTCACCGCCTCGCCGCCTCCGCTGGCCGAACCGCCGCCGCCACTCGACGAGGACGACTGATCGCCTCCCGACGAGCAGGCCGAGGCCACCAGGGCCGTGGTCGCCGCCACGGCGGTGACCGCCAGGAATCGCTTGTTCATGGGGTGTGTTCCTTTCTGTGGTCCGACGGCGCCGTCATCCTTTGACGGCCCCGGCGAGCATGCCGCCTGTCAGACGGCGCTGCATGAGGGTGAAGAAGATGATCGAGGGAATGGCGGCCAGGACGGCCCCGGCGGCCAGCGGGCCCAGCGCGACCTTGCCCTCCCCGCCGACGAACATCGCCAGGGTGATGGGCAGGGTGTAGTGCTCCGGGGTCTGGAGGAGGACCAGGGCGAAGAAGAACTCGTTCCAGGACGACACGAAGGAGAACATCGCGGTGGCCGCCACGCCGGGGAGGAGCAGCGGCAGGACGACCCGGCGGAGGACCTGGAATCGGCTGGCGCCGTCCATCGCCGCGGCCTCCTCGAGGTCCACGGGGATCGACGCGACGTATCCCTGCAGCATCCACAGCGCGAACGGCAGGGTGTAGGTGGTGTGCACCAGGGCCAGGCCCACGAGGTTGTCGGTGAGCCCGATGGTCCGCAGGATGAGGAACAGCGGCAGGATGATGAGGATCGTCGGGAACACCTGGCTGACCAGGATCCACCCCGTCGACACGGTGCGCACGACGCCGCGGAAGCGGGCCAGCGCGTAGGAGGCGGGCATCGAGATGAGGATCACCAGCAGCGTCGACGCCAGCGCGACGCCCAGCGAGTTCGCCCCCGAGGACAGGAGGTTCTGCCGGGTGAGGGCCTCCGAGTAGTTCTCGACGTGCCAGGTCCGCGGGATCAGGGAGATGTTGAGGGAGTTGAGTTCCGCGGAGGACTTGAACGAGGCCGAGACCAGCCAGATCAGCGGGAAGGCGAGGAAGACGACGTAGAGGAACAGGAGGAGGTACTTCCCCGCGGCGCCGGCGGCTTTCACGACTGGGCCTCCTTCTTCTCGCGGAGCTGCAGCCACAGGTAGAGGGCGAGCAGGGCGACGACCACGACGACGAGGACCAGCCCCATGGCCGCCGCGTAGCCGATGTTCCGGTTCTTGAACGCCTCGATGTAGGTGAAGAGCATCGGCAGCATCGTCCGACCGCCCGGGCCGCCCTCGGTGAGGACGTAGATCAGGCTGAACGAGTTGAAGTTCCAGATGAAGTTCAGCGAGGTGATCGAGGCGAGGATCGGCCGCAGCGACGGGAGCGTGATCGACCAGAACGCGCGCCAGGCCCCGGCGCCGTCGACGGCGGCGGCCTCGTTGACCTCGTCGGGGATCTGCTGGAGCCCCGCCAGCAGCGTCACGGTGGTCTGGGGCATGCCCACCCAGACTCCGACCACGATCACCGCGGGAAGCGCCGTGGAGAAGTCGCCGAGCCAGTTGATGTCGTCGGGCAGGCCGAACCATCCGAGGAACGCGTTGAGCGGGCCCGCGTTGGGCGAGTAGATCATCCGCCACATGATCGAGACGACGACGGGCGGCATCGCCCAGGGGATCAGGGCGAGGACCTTGGCGAGGCTCTGGAACCGGATGTTGCTGTTGAGGAGCAGGGCCAGCCCCATTCCCGCGATCGCCTGGAGGACGGTCACGGAGATCGCCCAGATCATGCCGATCCGGAAGGAGTCCCAGAACATCGCATTGCCGGACAGGCGCGCGAAGTTGTCGAGGCCGACCAGGTGGTAGCTGGGATGGCGGACCAGCCTGGCATCGGTGAACGCCAGCAGGATGCCGATCAGCAGCGGCGCCACGGAGAGCAGGAGGATCGGGATGAGCGACGGGAGCACGAGGAGCGTCGCCTCGATGCGGCGCTCGCGGCGCCGGGCGGACGCCCGAGGACGGGCGCGCCGCGCGGGGGCGGCAGGCGGGGTCATCTCGTCCCCTCCCCTCGCTGGGACGACTCCCGGACCCGCAGCTCGGGGCGGACGACGACGTGCTCCCTCGGGGAATCAGGATCGTCGATGCGCGCGAGGAGCCGACGGGCGGCGAGCCGCCCTCGTTCCTTCGCCATGAGGGACAGCGACGTCAGCGCGGGGCGGTAGACGCGCCCGATGAGGGTGTCGTCGATGCCGGTGACGGCGACATCGCGGGGGACCTCGCGCCCGATCTCCCTCAGCGCCCCGATGGCGCCGATGGCCATGAGGTCGTTCGCCGCGAGGACCGCGTCGGGGACCGCGGTGTCCGGCGCGCCCCTCAGACGGTCCGATGCCGTGTCGTAGCCGGCCTCGATCGTGAAGGAGGGCGCCTCCCACACCTCCGCCTGCACGTCCGGGCGGTTCGCGAGTGCGCGGGACAGGCCCTCCCGGCGGGATCGGCCGGGAGTCGTGTCGGACGGGCCGTTGAGGAACGCGATGCGTCGGCAGCCCTGGGAGACGAGCTCGTCGACGACCATGCCGACGCCCGCCACGGAGTCCGTGGCGATCGAGTCGACGTGGGCGCCCTCGATCGCGCGTCCGATGATCACCGTCGGCAGGGACGAGGACGCCAGCTCGGCGACGAACTCGCTGTTGACCTGCAGGGGGCTCAGGATGAGTCCATCCGCCAGGCCGCTCTGGAGGCTCCTCACCGTCTCGATCGCCGTGTCCGCGTGCTCGCCGATGGAGGCGATGACGATCCGGTACCCGTGCGGCTCCAGGACCTCCTGGACCCCCGTCAGCATCTCGACGTAGACGGGGTTGCCGATGTCGGCCACGGCGAAGGTCACCTGGTGGGTGACGTGCGAGCGCAGAGCGCGCCCCCGCTCGTTGATCGTGAAGCCGAGTTCCTGGGCGGCCCGGGTCACGCGCTCGATCATCTCGGGGCTCGCGTGCTTGCCGTTGAGGGCTCGCGAGGCGGAGCCGATGCCCACGCCGGCGGCGCGGGCGACGTCCGCGATGGTGACGCGCGTCTGGCCCATATCTGGACACCCTCTCAGCAGTGAGAAGCCGGTGGTGGAGGAGCGGTGCGAGTAATGCGTGCAGGAGGCGATCCGTCTGTGGAATCGTTTCCAACCAGTGACAAGTGTGCACCACTTCGCCCCGCGGTGTCAAGCGTCCGCGCACCGAGGGCGCGAGCCGAGCGAGGCGGCTCGCGCCCCTCACGCCGCGCTGGTCAGCGACTGCCCGCTCTGCCACAGCGAGATGTGGCCCTCGTCGACGAACCCCAGCCGCAGGTACAGCGGACGGCCCGGCGCGGTGGCCTGGAGGAGGACCTCCGACTGCCCCCTCTCGGCCAGGCGGGACATCAGCGTCCGCATGACGGCCCTGCCGATGCCGCGCCCCCGATGCTCGGGCATCGTGACGACCCGGTAGACCACCGACGCGGAGCCGGCGGACACGGCCATCGCCCCCGCCACCGCGGCGCCCCCGATCCGCAGCAGGACGGCGTCCACCGCGTCGTCCGCCAGGACGTCGTCGCGCGCGAAGTAGTCGACGTCGGACTCCTGGCCGCCCGTCAGTCCCAGGTAGCGGCGGTAGAGTCCACGGAAGTCGCCGAACGCGGCCGGTCTCACCTGCTCCGCGCAGCCGCACGCCCCCGCCTCCCGCGGGACGAGAGGCCGGCGCATCAGCGACAGGTGCCCCACGGTCCTGAAGCCCGACTGCCACAGCTGCAGCGCCAGCTCCCACTGCTCCGGCTCGGTCACCCACACCCACGTCGGGCGCCACGCGGCGGCTTCGGCATCCATGACGTGCTGCACCACGTCATAGGGACGCGCCCGCGGATCCGGCAGCGTCGGGGCGAAGAACCCGTCCGTCTTCCCGCATGCGGCGAAGTACGACGCGGCTGCGGCCGTTCGCTCGCGCCGCCCGCCCGCGCCCCCGGAACCGCCCGAGAAGACCTCGAAGGAGCTCCGGCACACGGCCGTGTGCCTCTCGACGACCTCGAAGAAGGTGCCATCATCGCGACGCGCCACGAGTCCACTCCCCATCCGGTGGTCATCGCGGCCGTCCTCCACCGGCGTCGCGGCCTCACGGAGTCCGCATGTCGCCTGCCTGTGCGTGCCCACAGATCCTTGTTCTTTCCATGGTCGTCAACGACCCTCCGCCTGGAGCCCCTCCGGGACGTCGCCCCGGTCCGCGATCGCCTCCGGCTCACGCTCATCCCCCGCGGCCGGCGCGTCGGACGCGCCCGCCAGCCAGGAGACCCCCACGGAGTTGTCCTCGAGGAACGCCAGCCATTCCGGGTCGGGCCGTTGATCGGTGATCAGATTGTCCAGGTCCGCGATCTCGCAGACCCGGGAGAACGATGCGCGGCCGAACTTCGAGTGGTCGGCCAGCAGCACCAGCCGGTTCGTCCGCCCGGCCACGGTCGACTTGATCTCGACCTCCTCGTCGCTGGAGTCCGTGACCCCGGCGCGCATGTCCAGCGATCGGCAGGACAGGAAGACGATGTCGAAGTAGTAGTCGTTGAGCATCTCCCGGGCGATCCGGCCCACGAAGCACCGTCGGCGGCGCGACAGCGTCCCGCCCACCGCCACCAGGTTGATGTCCTCGCGTCCGGAGAGCTCGGAGAGGATCGCCAGCGAGTTGGTCGCGACGGTCATCGGACCGTGGCCGAGCTGCCGAGCCAGCGCCAGGGAGGTCGTCGAGGAGTCCAGGAAGACGCAGGCGCCGGCACGCACCATCCGAGTCGCCTGCGCGGCGATCGCCCTCTTCTCCTCGACGAACACCCCCTCGAGCTCGAGATTCGACGCGCCCGGAGCCACCAGGGTGGAGATCCGCGCCCCGCCCCGCGTCCGTTCGAGAACGCCCTCGCGCTCCAGGGCGAAGAAGTCCCGCCGCACGGTCTCGGTGCTGACATCCAGCTTGTCGGCGACTTCGTGGACGCTGATGACCTTGCGCTGAAGGATCATCGCCTTGATCTCGGCCCGGCGTTGTTCCGGAAGCATACCGATCTCCCTCTCCCTCCGTCCCCGGACCCTCACGGTCGTCGAGGCCAACGGCGTCGTTCCCTGTTCCACGGCCAAGCTTATGTGCGCATCGCCTGGTCCTGGAGTCTCCGCCCGTTCCCTCTGCGGTCACCGGGTCGGCGGCGCCCACCCATGGCTCGGAGCGTCGCCGGCCGCGAAGCGCCGCAGTTCGTCGACCGCCATCGCGGTGTGGTTCCGGATCGCGTCCTCACAGGCCCCGCTGATGTGCGGAGTCATCACCAGGTTGTCGAAGCGCTCGGTGAGGAACGGATGGCCGGCCCACAGCGGCTCGAAGGCGTAGACGTCCAACGCCGCTCCGGCGATCTTGTGCTCGCGGAGCGCGTCGATGAGGTCCTCCTCCACCAGGATGGCGCCGCGGGAGTTGTTGACCAGGAACGCCGTCCTCTTCATCTTGTCGAACGCCGCCGCGTCGATGAGGCCACGGGTCGAGTCCGTGACCTTCATGTGGCAGCTGATGAAGTCCGACGTCCGGAGGAGCTCGTCCAGGTCGACCAGCCGGACGCCGGCGCCCGCGACGTCCTTCTCCGTCAGGTAGGGATCGTAGGCGATCACCTCCGCCCCAAAGCCGCCCATGAGGCGGCCGACCCGCGAGCCGATCGAGCCGAACCCGATGATGCCCATGGTCTTGCCGAAGATCTGCGGCCCCTCCAGGTCGACGTACGGATGGACCTGCTTGACCGCTCCCCAAGTGACGTCGTCGCGCAGGGGACCCGGGCGCTCGGCGTCGTCCGTGGTCAGTTCCCCCTCCAGCATCATGTGGTTCGCCCGCGCGATGTTGCGGGAGACCGCCAGGAGCAGGCCGACGGCGAACTCCGCCGTGGCGTCGGAGTTGCGGCCCGGCGTGTAGGCGACGGAGATCCCCGCCTTCCGCGCCGCCTCCTGATCGACGTTCACCGGGTTCGAACGGGTGCACACCACCAGCCGGAGCGAGGGCGAGGACTCGATCACCGTCGCCGTGACCTTGTCGTAGCTGGTGACCAGGACCTCCATTCCCCGGAGGCGGTCGACGAGGGCGCCCTCGTCCAGGACCTTCTTGTCGATGGCCCACCCCGCGTAGGTGATGTCGTAGGTGTCCGCGAGCGGCTCCAGGAGCCCCCGCTCGATCTCGGCCGTGACCAGGGCCGCGTGCCTGCTGTTCATCTGCTCATCCTCTCTGCTCGTCGAGCCCAGAACCGTCGTGCGCCGCTCTGGGCGGCCAGATACTCCTCATACAGGGCGTCCCAGCCCCCCTGCCGCGAGGGGTCGGGCCGATACGTGACGCCGTCCGCGTCGAAGCGGGAGACCGCGCCCATCCCGATGCCGACGAGCAGGGCGGCGCCGCGCGCCCCCAGCTCCGTCGCACTGGAGGTGGCGACCTCCCGGCCGGTGCAGTCGGCGACGATCTGCGCCCAGACGCGGCTCCTCGCGCCCCCGCCCGTCAAGGAGAGGCGTCCGTCGCCGCCGCCCGCGGCCTCCAGGCAGGCGCGCACGGACATGCCGACGCCCCCCATCACGGCGAGCAGGATGTCTTGCTTCGTCGTCCCGACCCGGAAGCCCTTGAGCTCGCCGCAGGCGTGGGGATCCACGAACGGGGCGCGCTCGCCCCCCTCGGAGACGTGCGGCAGGTAGAGCAGGCCGCCCGCCCAGGGGCCCTCCTCCATCCGCGCCCACAACCGGTCCTCCTGGGCGGACAGCTCCGCCAGGCTGATGCCGAGGAGCTCCAGCCAGAGATCCTGGTTGGGGGTCGCCGCCATCGTGCCGAGCCCGTGGATGTAGTTCGTCCCGTCGATGAAGTACTCCCATCCGCCCTGGTCGGTGTCCGGCGTGTAGTCGGGGGTCACGGTGAACGTCATCCCGGTGGTGCCCAGGATCACGCAGCAGTCGCCGGGCCTCGACACGCCGGCGCCCACGGCCGTCGCGACGATGTCGATCGCTCCGGCCGCCACGGGCGTCCCCGACGGGATCCCCGTCAACTCCTCAATGCGGTCCGTCGTCCGCCCGGTGATCTCCGTGGAGCTGACCAGCGGCGGGAACCTCCCGACGAACTCGCCGGTCCCCACCTCCTTCAGCACGTCGTCGGCGATCGTCCGGGAGCGCAGGTCCATCACGGAGCACGAGGCGTCCGTGAGCTCCCACTGCACCTCGTCCGTGAGCCAGGCCCGCACCATGTCCTTGCAGGTGACAACCTGCGCGATGGGCCTGGGGTAGGTGCGGTGGCGGGCCTCCCAGACCAACAGCGCCAGCGTGGCCCCCGCTTTGACGTTCGTTCCCAGGACATCGCGGAGGCGGCGGTAGAGCGCCGGATCGGCGCGCCACTCCTCGACGATCTCCTCGGCGCGGCTGTCGTTCCACAGCATCGCGGGCTCCAACGGCCGACCGGACTCGTCCAGCGCCCACAGGCCTTCGCCCTGCCCCGTCACCCCGATCCCGTCGATGGTCCGACCGGCGCCGCGGAGATCGCCGGCCAACTCGGTGAGAACCTGCTGGACCGCCCGGAGCATGGTGGCCGGTGACTGCTCATTGCGGCCGGCGGCCGTCGCCACCGGGGAGGGGCACGACCGGACGAAGCCCTGGGCGCCGGCGGCGTCGAAGGCGACGGCCTTGACCCCCGTGGTCCCCACATCCACGCCGATCAGCATCGGAGCTCACGACCTTCCCAGGCGTCGACCAGCACGCGCCGGATGTCGTCTCGCGACGGCGTCACCGCACTGTTCGGCATGTTCGGCTCCTCGACCGCATGGTCGACGATCCACTCGATGTCCGCGTCGGACAACGG
>JAFAAX010000012.1 GCA_023426345.1 Actinomycetes bacterium | reverse complement strand
GGGCGGGCCACGACCGCCCTCCCCGCACCGGGCTCAGGCCGCGACCGGCTGGGGCGCCTCGGCGCGCTTGGTGCGCGTCCCGGCGGTCTTGAGCACGGTGACCGCCAGGGCCGCCACGAGGACGCCGGCGACCAGCGCCACCAGGAAGCCCCAGATCGGATCGATCGCGAAGAAGACGAAGATGCCGCCGTGCGGCGCCTTCGACCCGACGTGGAACGCCATCGACAGCGCACCGGTCACCGCTCCGCCCGCCATCATCGAGGGGATGACGCGCAGCGGGTCGGCGGCGGCGAAGGGGATCGCGCCCTCGGAGATGAACGAGGCGCCGAGCAGCCAGGCGGCCGTGCCGTTCTCACGCTCGGCCTCCGTGTAGAGCTTCGGCCGCAGGGTGGTGGACAGGGCCATCGCCAGGGGCGGGACCATGCCGGCCGTCATGACGGCGGCCATGATCATGTAGGCCGCCTCGGTGCCCGCGGACAGGCCCGCGGTCGCGAACAGATACGCCGCCTTGTTGACGGGCCCGCCCAGGTCGAAGCACATCATGAGGCCCAGGATGATGCCGAGCAGGATCGCCGAGGTGCCGGTCATGCCGGTCAGCCAGCTCTGCAGGCCCTCCATGACGGACGCCAGCGGGCGTCCCAGCAGCAACAGCATGAGCGAGCCGACCAGCAGGGTCGTCACCAGCGGGATGATGGCGACGGGCATGAGGCCCGCCAGCCATCGCGGCGCCTTGAGCCCCGCCAGCCACATCGCGACCAGGCCGCACAGGATGCCGGTGATGAGGCCGCCGATGAATCCGGCGCCGATCGCGACCGACAGCGCACCGCCGATGAATCCGGGGGCGATGCCGGGGCGCCCGGCCAGGCCGAAGGCGATGTAGCCGGACAGGGCGGCGACCAGGAATCCCATGCCCCACCCGCCGAGCGCGTTGAACACGGCGCCGAGGTACAGGGACAGCCCGGCGTGGTCCGTGACCAGGGTGGCCCCGGCGGCGTTGACGTAGTCCTGCGCCGCGGGCAGGTTCCACAGGGAGTACTTGAGCACCACGTTCTGGGCGACGAACGCGACGTCGTAGCCGCCGACCAGGAAGCCGAGGGCCGTCAGCAGGCCGCCAGCCGCGACGAACGGGATCATGTAGGAGACGCCGGTCATCACGGCCTGCTGGATGCGCCGGCCCCAGCCGACGTTGGCGCCCGATGCGCCCGCGCCCTCCATCGACGTCGATCCGCCCGACTCCGCGGCGACGCGCGGAGCGTTGGGGTTGTCGATCGCCGCCAGGGCCCGGTCGATGAGCTGGTCCGCGTGGGCGACGGCCGTGTTCGTGTCCGACTCGATGACGGGCAGGCCAGCGAAGCGACCGCGTCCCGTGATGTTGACGTCCGCGGAGATGATGAGCGCGTCCGCGCGGTCGATGACCTCCTGGGGGAACGGGGTGATCCCGCCCGAGCCCTGGGTCTCCGTGTGGACCTCGACGCCCTTGCCGGCGCCGGCCTGCTCGATGGCCTCGGCCGCCATGTAGGTGTGCGCGATGCCCGTCGGGCAGGACGTGATCGCCAGGATCACCTTCGCCGGGCCCGCGGGAGAGGTCTCCCCCGCCGACGAGGGCGACGCACCGGCCGCCGGGACCGCCGCGTGGGCGGGGGCGGCTGCCGCGGTGGTGGGGGCGGCCGGCGCCGGGGAGACGACCCCGAGGACCAGGTCGGCGGCCTCCTCCGGCGTGGCGGCGGCGCGCAGAGCGGCGACGAAGTCGGCCTTGACCAGGGCGCGGGAGAGCTTGGCCAGGAGCTTCATGTGCTCCGAGCCGGACTCGTCCGGTGCGGCGATGCCGATGACCAGGTCCGCCGGGCCGTCCGAGGCGCCGAAGTCGACGGGGGTGGACAGGCGCAGGAGGCCCAGCGAGGCCTCGCGGACGGCCGTCGTGCGGCAGTGCGGGATCGCGATGCCGCCGGGCATGCCGGTGGCGAACTGGGCCTCGCGGTCCTCGAACGCCTGTTGGAGGCCTGCCTGGTCGGCGCGGCCGGTGGCGGCGACCACCTGCGCCATCTGCGCGATGACGGCGTGCTTGTCGCCGGGGACGTCCACCCCCAGCCTGACCAGGTCGGGGGTGATCAGGGGTGTGCTCATCGGTGTGGTTCCCTTCTTCTGCCGACTTCGGTGATGTCTGCTGCCGACTTCGGTGATGTATGGCGGTGACTTCGGTGATGTATGGCGGTGACTTCGGTGAGACGGGGCGGCGCGATCGGGCCCCGTCAGATCTCGACGACCGTCGAGACGTCGGGGTGGACCTGGTCGCGCATGGGGATCGTCGTGCCCGGCAAGGAGACGGCCACCGCTCCGTAGGCGACGGCCAGGGCCAGGCGGTCGGGTCCCTCGCCGCCCTGCGCGCGGGCGATGAGGTAGCCGGCGACGGCGGAGTCCCCGGCGCCGACGGTGGACACGACGGGCGCGTCCGGGGAGGGGGCGTACCACGCCCCCCCGGCCGTGACGAGCACGGCCCCCGCTCCGCCCAGGGTGACCAGGACGTCGGACACCCCCGCGTCATGGAGGCGGCGGGCGGCGTCGCGGACCCCCGCGACCTCGCCCGCCTTCGCCTGCGCCTCCAGCGCGGCGCCATCGGCGCCGGGGAGCTGGCCGAGCTCCTCGGCGTTCGGCTTGAGGAAGTCCGGAGCGCCCTCGCGCCCGGCCTCCGCCAGCGCGACGAGCGGCGCGTCGGAGGTGTCGACGCCCACCCAGACGCCGCGGGCGCGCAGAGCGGGCACCAGCCGGGCGTACTCGTCGACGGGGAGGCCGGGGGCCAGGGACCCCGACAGCATCGCGATGTCGCCGTCGGCGACGGCGTCCGCGAGGGCCGTCTCGAGGGCCTCGACCTGCTCCTGCGTGAGCGTGGGGCCCGGCTCGTTGATCTTCGTCGTGACGTCCGGGTCGGACAGCACAGTGAGGTTCGTGCGGACGCGGCCCCCCAGGGGGGTGGCCCGGTGGGGCAGCCCGGCGCGGTCGACCAGGCCGAGGAGGGGGTCGCCCTCGTCGGCGGGGAAGACGGCCAGCGTGTCCAGGCCCGCACGGGCGACGCCGAGCGCGACGTTGATGCCTTTGCCGCCCGGGCCGGTGCGGTCGGAGACGATGCGGTGCACCCCGCCGGGGACCAGGGCGCCGGACAGGGAGACGGTGCGGTCCAGGGACGGGTTGGCGGTGAGGGTGATGATCATGCGCGGACGACCTCGATTCCGGAGTCTTCGAAGAGCTGGAGGGAGGCGGCGGGAAGGGCCGTGTCGGTGACGAGCACATCGATGTCGGCCAGTTCCGCGAACGTGACGAACTGCGTGCGGCCGGCCTTGGACGCGTCGGCGACGACGATGCGCCGGGCGGCCTGGGCGACCATGGCGGATTTGGCGGCGGCCTCGTCCAGATCGGGGGTGGTGAACCCGGCGGCGCCCATCCCGTTGCATCCGAGGAACGCGACGTCGGGATGCAGGCGAGACAGCGCCTGCACGGTCTGCGCGCCCACAGCCGCGTGGGTGCGGCCGCGGAGGCGTCCGGGGAGGATGTCGACCGGCTGGACGTCGGCGTCGAGCAGCGCCTGGGCGATGTCGAGGCCGTGGGTGGCCACCCGCAGGCCGCGGCCGACGAGGTGGGGGACCAGCTCGACGGTGGTGGAGCCGGCGTCGAGCATGATGGAGGCGTCGGGGTCGGAGGGCAGGTAGGCGGCGGCCGCCGCCGCGATGCGCCGCTTCGCCTCCGTGTTGCGGGTGAGGCGTGTGCGCAGGTCCGGCTCGATGTCGCCGTCGCCGCGGGGGATCGCCCCGCCGTGGACGCGCGTGAGGAGCCCCCGGTGGTCCAGGGCGTCGAGGTCGCGCCGGATCGTCTCCGTGGCGACGTCGAAGCGCGCGGCCAGCTCCGACACCGCGACGCGTCCGTCGGACGCGCACGCCTGGAGGATCTGGCGGTGACGCTCCTCTGCGTACATGGTGGTGGTCCTCAGCTTCTTCGTCTGCGGGGGCTTCTTCGTCGATGGGTCCTTCTGCTGTCCCCACACTACCGGTCGATCCAACAGATTACAACAGTGAGTTTGTGTGGTTTCATGGGTGTAGGCCACATCGTTCTGAGAGGCAGCTCACGCTCCGCCGGTTCGACTGTACGCTGGGCCACAACTCGTCATGGAGGAGGAGATCGGCATGAGCGACACCATGGACATCACAGAGGGCTCCGGCCCCGCCGATGCGGCGGGCACGGCCGACAGCGGTCCCGCCCCTTCCGTGGTCTACGGGACGCCGGTGGTGCCGGGGGTGGCGTGGGCGCCGGCGGCGTGGACGCGGCGCCCCGCGTTGCCGCCGGTGAGCGCGCCGGAGCTGGCGCAGGATCAGCGCGAGGACGCCGTGGCGGCGTTCGAGCGGGCTTCGGGAGAGGTGGCCGAGGGCCTGCTCCGACGGGCCGATTCGGCCACGGGCCACGTGGCCGAGGTCTTGGCCGTCACCGCGTCCCTGGCCACCGACAAGGCCTGGAAGAAGGAGGCGACCCGGCGCATCCGCCAGGGCACGCCGGCCATCCAGGCCACGATGGCGGCCACGGAGAAGTTCGTCGACCTGTTCCAGAAGGCCGGGGGCCTCATGGAGGAGCGCACGACCGACCTGCGCGACGTCCGCGACCGCGTCATCGCCCACCTCACAGGCGAGCCCGAGCCCGGCATCCCCCTCGTTGACCATCCCGTGGTCCTGCTCGCCGACGACCTCTCCCCCGCCGACACGGCGGGCCTGGACCCCGCCCGCTACGTCGCCATCGCCACCCAGGTGGGCGGGCCGACGTC
This sequence comes from Actinomycetes bacterium, assembly GCA_023426345.1. GTDB lineage: Bacteria > Actinomycetota > Actinomycetes > Actinomycetales > Actinomycetaceae > Pauljensenia. The sequence continues at coordinate 3,870 of JAFAAX010000012.1, read as the reverse complement.
GCACACCTCCATCATCGCCCGCCAGCTCGGCATCCCCTGCATCGTCGCGGCGCGCGAGCTGGCCTCCATCCCCGAGGGCGCCCCCGTCCTGGTCGACGCCCACGCGGGCTCCCTCACCCTCGGCGTCCCAGAGGACACCGCCCGCGCCCTCGTGGCCGAGGACGCCGAGCGCGTGGCGCTGATCCGCACCTGGCGCGGCCCCGGGCACACCGCCGACGGCGTGGGCGTCCAACTCCTCGCCAACGTCCAGGACGGACCCGGTGCCCGCACCGCCGCCCAGGGCCAGGCCGAGGGCGTCGGCCTGTTCCGCACGGAGCTCCTGTTCCTCAACACGCAGGTCGAACCCGCGGTCGCCTCCCAGACCGCCTCCTACGAACCCGTCTTCGCGGCCTTCCCGACCTCGAAGGTCGTCGTGCGCACCCTGGACGCCGGCTCCGACAAGCCCGTCCCCTTCGCCACCCTGTCCGAGGAGTTCAACCCCGCACTCGGCGTGCGCGGCATCCGCACCACCGGCCAGAACCCCGACCTGCTCACCCACCAACTCGACGCCATCGCCGCCGCAGCCGCCCAGCAGCCCCACACCAGCGTGTGGGTGATGGCCCCCATGATCTCCACCATCCCCGAAGCCCGCTGGTTCGCCCAGCTCGTCCACGAGCGCGGACTGCGCGCGGGCATCATGATCGAGGTCCCCGCCGCCGTCATCCTCATCGACCAGTTCCTCACCGAAGTCGACTTCGTCTCCGTCGGCACCAACGACCTCACCCAGTACACGATGGCCGCCGACCGCATGTCCCCCCATCTCGCCGAATACTCCGACCCCTGGCAACCCGCCGTCCTCGCACTGATCGCCCACACCGCGGAGGCCGGGATGTCCGCCGGCAAACCTGTCGGCGTGTGCGGGGAAGCCGCCGCCGACCCCCTCCTCGCCTGCGTCCTCACCGGCATGGGCATCACCAGCCTCTCCATGGCCACCAACGCCATCCCCGCCGTGGGGGCCCAACTCGCACAAGTCACCATGGAGCAGTGCCGCGCCGCAGCCCGCGCCATCCAGAACACCGAAGACCCCGGCGACGCCCGCAACCACGCCCGTGAGGCGCTCGGACTGGCCTGACTCCCCTCAGCAGAGATCGACCACCGGCAGATAGGGCGCCAAGTCCGCGCGCTGGCCGGACGCCCGCACCCGGCCATCGTCCTCCGCCTGCCGCCACCCGACGTCCCCCACCGCCAGACCCAGCCACGTCGGCATGTCCGTCTCGACGACGGCTGGAGGCGTTCCCCGGCGGTGGACGGTGCCGGGCAGGATCTGGACGGCCCCCGCCGGCGGCACCCTCACCTCGACCGACCGGCCGGGATGCAGCTCGCCGAGCTCCTCCAGGGTGAAGCGCACCGCCACCAGCATCAGGCCTCGCGGGGCGCCAGCCGGATCCGCCCGCCATGCGCGCAGCGCCTCGATCCCCTCCGCCGGGTCGATCCTTCTCCGGGACATGGGCCCATCGTAGGCGCCGGCCCATCCCCCGCGACGAGGGCGCCCCCTCACGCGGGGCTGACCAGCGTGAGGGGGCGTCGCCCTCGTCGATCGTGAGGAAGACCCGGCATCGGCCCGATCCGGCGGGCCCGGGCGGGACCGGTCAGATCGCCTGGCCGACCTTCTCGGAGAACTCGACCAGTCGGTTCGAGAAGCCCCACTCGTTGTCGTACCAGCCGAAGACCTTGACCTGGCGGCCGATGACCTCGGTCAGCGGCGCGTCGTAGATCGAGGACGCCGGGTTGCCGACGATGTCGTGCGAGACCAGGGGCGCCTCCGAGTACTGGAGATAGCCGGCGAGCGGGCCGGAGGCGGCCGCGGCTCGGAACGCCTGGTCGACGGACTCGGCAGAAGCGGTCTCGCGGGTGACGACCGTCAGGTCCGTGATGGATCCGACCGGGACCGGCACGCGCAGAGCGGCGCCGGTGAGCCTCCCCTCGAGTTCGGGGATGACCAGCCCGATCGCCTTGGCCGCACCCGACGATGTCGGGATCGTGGACAGGGCGGCGGCGCGGGCCCGGCGCAGATCCTTGTGAGGGGCGTCGTGGAGGCGCTGATCGCCGGTGTAGGCGTGGACCGTGGTCATGAGGCCGGACTCGATGCCGAACGCGTCGTTGAGGACCTTCGCCAGCGGCGCCAGCGAGTTCGTGGTGCACGACCCGTTGGAGAACACGTCGGACGCGCCGACGTCCAGTGTATCGTCGTTGACGCCCAGGACGAACGTCGGAACGTCACCGGAGGCGGGCGCCGAGATGATGACCTTCTTCGCCCCGCCGTGGAGGTGGGCCCGAGCCTTCTCGCCATCGGTGAAGAAGCCGGTGGACTCGATGACGACATCCGCGCCGACGCCGCCCCAGTCGATGGCGCCCGGATCGCGCTGGGAGAACACGGCGATCTCGTGGTCGCCGACGGTCAGCGTTCCGCCGCCGTCGACGCCGACGCCCTCCAGATGCCCGGAGATCGAGTCCCACTCCAGGAGGGTCGCCAGGGTCCGGGCGTCGGTGAGGTCGTTGACGGCGACGACCTCGACGTCGGCCTTGCCGGCCAGGGCCGCGCGCAGATACGTGCGGCCGATCCGGCCGAATCCATTGATGCCGATACGAACAGTCATGAGGATTCTCCTTCTCCTGATGCCGCCGCAGGCGCGGCGGCACGTCCTGAAGCGGTGGCGCGGAGAAGATCCCGCGCTCCCGCCCGCGCCTCGTCGAAGGGGCGCCGGTCCTGCGCGGCGATGGCCAGCACGTAGCCGCCCTGGATGATCGCCGTCAGCGCGAACGCGAGGCGGTCGGCGTCGACGGTCGGGGGGAGCTGGCCGATCCGGATGGCCTGGGCGATCACCGGGACCAGGCTGCGGTGGACGGCCTGGAAGGCGTCACGGATCGGAGCCAGCATGCCGGAGTCCGCGACCACCTCGGGGTCCTGGGTGAGCCGCCCCACCTTGCATCCCCTCAGCGGATCGGAGTCGCGGCTGAGGTATCGGATCAGCGCGTCCATCGGATCCTGGGCCTCGGACAGCGGCGCGAGCGTTCCAGGCAGCAAGGTTTCGCAGTTGCGCCGGATCGCCGCAATCCCCAAGTCACGCTTGGTCGGGAAGTGGTGGTACATGCTCCCCTGGCCGACGCCGGAGCGCTCCCGCACCTCGCGGGGGCTGGTCGCGGCATAACCGCGTTCCCAGATGAGGTCGCTCATCGCCTCGACCAGCCGCTCCCGCGAGTCCATGCCCCGAGTGTACCTACCTACAGGTACAACACGCAAGGACGAGGACGCCCCCTCACGTGGGACTGACCAGCGCGAGGGGGCGTCGCCCTCGTCGGGCCGGACCCGGACATCGCGGACGACTTCAAGCGTTCCCTCGATCGCGAGCTGTCCTGACATGGAGGTGCTCCTGGACTCCCACGTCCTGCTCTGGGCCCTGTTCTCGCCCCATCACGTGGGCCCCCAGACTGTTGACCTGCTCGGAGCAGCAGAATCCGTCTGCATCTCGACGGCCTCCCTGTGGGAGCTCGCGATCACGTTCGCGAAGGGTCGACTGCCCCACTCGCCCGCCCAACTGGCCGCTGGAGTCGAGGCGTTGGGCGCCGCGGAACTATCCGTCGCCCACCGCCATCTCGTGGCACTCCCCGACGTCGATCTGCCCCATGGCGACCCGTTCGACACCATGCTCATCGCCCAGTCGCACACCGACGGTCTCACCCTGGTGACCGCCGATCATCTGTTGCTGGCCTCGGCGTACGACACTTTTGACGCCCGCAGCTGAGCGCACAGCGGGGTCGCCCTCGTCCACGGCGACGGAACCGAAGTGACGGGGGAAGAGAACCGAAGTCGCGGGGAAAGAGAACCGAAGT
>JAFAAX010000190.1 GCA_023426345.1 Actinomycetes bacterium | reverse complement strand
GTCCCAGCTCTGGCTCCTCACCGGGATCGTGCTGCTCAGCGGCCTGTGCGAGGGCGGCGCGGTCCAGTGGGGCGCGCAGTTCTCCGTGTCCCTGGGCGCCACGGCCGCCCTCGGCGCTCTCACTCTCACGTCCTACTCGGTGTCGATCGCGGTCGTCCGCATGGTCGGCGACGCCCTCGTCAACCGACTGGGCCCCTCCTCCTTCATCCGGGCCTCGGCCCTCATCTCCGCCGCCGGGGTGGCCGTGGCCGTCGGTGTCGGCACCACGACGGCCGCACTGGTCGGGTTCTCCCTGCTCGGCGTCGGATGCGCCTGCGTCGTCCCGACCACGTTCGGGCTGGCCGGCAGGATCCCGGGCATCCCGCCGTCCCGCAGCGTGGCCGTCGTCAACATGGGCCAGTGGCCGGCCTTCTTCTTCGGGCCGCCGCTCATCGGCCTCCTCGCCGGGCGGTTCACCCTGCGGTGGGCGATGGGCGTCCTGGCGGTCGCCGCGTTGGGCATGGCGGTCCTGGCGGGCCGGGTGCGGCCCGGCGCCGCCGCGCTCATCGACGAGGGCGAACCCGCCGCCCCGAACGCCCCGAACGCCCCCTGAGCCGGACGGCCAACGGCACGCGGCCGTTCCTGCGACCGTGGTGGACGGCCACGATCAGCAGGGCGGCGCCGACGACCAGACAGAACCCCACCGTCGGCGCCAGGTCGGCTGCGAAGCGCGCCGTCGCGGCGCTCGACGTCGCGATCGCGGCGGTCATCACCGCGGACAGCGCCACCAGTGCTCCGACGCCCACCAGCGTCGCCGTCACCACGACCGCCACGACCGTCAGGGCGCCGGTGAGCCGGCAGGTGGACGGCGCCACGCCGGCGGCCTCGAGCAGGGCCTCGTCGTGCTCCTGGCCCTCACCGGTGGCCAGCAGCGCGCCGACCGACGTCGCGGCGCAGATCGCCAAGGCCGGCAGGACCAGCGCGAGATTCTCCACCGGCGAGGACGACCCTCCCTCGAACGTCCCGCCGCTGGCCCGCCACGATGCGACCATCACGGACATCACGGAGTACATGCCGCCCGCCAGCAGCGATCCGAGGATCAGCGGCGTCGCGAGAGCCGCCGTCCGCGTCAGCCGCGCGGCGGCCGACCGGCGCGCCAGGTACCAGCTGAGCGCCCACCGGTCCGGGATCCCCCACGACCACGCCCGCACGGCCGCGGGGAGGAGGGCCTCGGCGAAGAGCGCGAGCCCGCAGCAGAGGACGGCCAGCAGGGACATCGACGGCATGAAGACCTCGTCGAGGGTCGGGGCCCCGGCGATCCCGACGACGGACCACACGGCCGCCGCCGCGACCAGGCCGGCCAGGGCGCGCCGTCTTCCCCGCGGAGCGGTGCTCCCTTCCGGCTCCCCGTCCGACAACGCCCGCAGCGGCGAGGCCGACACCGCTCCTCGGGCGGGGGCCATCCCTCCGAGGAGGGTCAGGACGACCGAGGCCACGGCCGATCCCAGGATCGCCGACCACGACGCGCCGGCCGGGCCGTCCGCCGGAACACCCAGGTTGGCGGCGATCTCGACGTGGAAGACGGGAAGCAGGGCCATGGACAGGAGTGCGCCGCCCGAGCCGCCGGCCGCGCCGACGACCATCAGCTCGGCGAGGATCAGCCGGCTCGCGGCCGCAGGCGGGATTCCGGCCAGCAGCCAGGTGGCCAGCCGACGCCGCTCGCAGCCGACCCACAGGCGGGCCATGGAGAGGAGGGCCAGCACGGCCACGATGGCGGTGATGAGGACCGACAGCTGCACGACGCCCAGCACGGCCTCCCGTCGGCGCCCCTCCGGGATCGCCTCCGCCCAGGCGCCGAGGTGCAGCGTGAGGCTGAGGCCCGCCGCGGTCACGCCGACCACCAGCGTCACCCAGCGCCAGGTCCGCCATCCGTCCCGGAGTTCGGCCGCCATCAGTCGTCCCACCGCCGATCACCTCCCCGTCCGCCGTCCCGCACGGCCTCCAGGAGGGCCTCGGGCGTCGGTCGGACGAGTGCCCCGCGGACCGCGCCGTCCGTGAGGACGTGGACCCGGTCGGCGCGTGAGGCGGCCTCGAGATCGTGGGTGACCAGGACCAGCGCGCCGCCCTGCTGCGGAATGGACGACAGGAGGTCCAGCACGACCGCCCCGTTCCCCGAGTCCAGCGACCCGGTGGGCTCGTCCGCGAAGACGATCCTGGGCCGGGCGTAGAGGCAGCGGGCCACGGCGACGCGTTGGCACTCCCCGCCGGAGAGCCTGGCGGGTCGGTGCCCGAGGTGCGCGCCGAGGCCCAGCCGGCCGAGGAGGTCCGTGGCGCGGCGCTCGTCGACCGGCGTGCCGCCGATGCGCGCGGGCAGCATGACGTTCTCGAGCGCCGTCAACGAGCCGATGAGGGTGAGGGACTGGAAGACGAAGGAGACGCGGCCCGAGCGGACCGCTGCCGTCTGACGCGGGGTGAGCCCGGCCAGCTCGGTCCCGAGCAGGGACACGCTGCCGCCCGAGAGGGGCTCGATCCCGGACAGGCAGTGGAGCAGCGTGGTCTTTCCGGAGCCCGACGGGCCGACGATCGCCGCGAACTCGCCGGGACGCACCCGGATCGACACGCCGCCGAGCACCCGTTGGCGCCCGCCCCGGCCTCCGGGCGCCGGATAGTCCTTCACGACGTCACGGGCGTCGATCGCCCATTCCGGGCCGATCGCCCCGTCGGCGCCCGACGCCCCCGCACCGGTCCTCCTGCTCGGTCGCATCCGCGTCTCCGTTCCGAGGGATCCTGCCCGACACTCACACTGTGGGCCACGCGGGAGATCCGCGCATCGAGGGCGTCCCTCCACTTCCTGAGGGGAAACCCTCAATCCGGGGTCGGCGGCTTGGAGCCGCGGGGGCCCGCTGTCAGGATGGAGCGGTGGACAGCCAGAGCACGGGAGGGCGGCGCCGGCCCGTTGGAGGTCGCGGCGATGGAGGCCTCCTGGTGCGATCCGTTCTCCACGTCATCGGAACCGCCGTCCTGGGGGCTCTGACCGTGGCGACCGTGGTGCTGATCCCGCTGTTCCCGCTGTGGACGCCGATCCTCGGACGGATCGAGGATCGTCGATCGGCGTTCCTGCTCACCGGGCGATCCGGGCGATCCGGGCGATCCGGACGGACCGGGGGACGCCGGCGAGGCGCGCGCAGAGGGGCCCGCCCGATCGCCCGACCGGAGCCCGGATGGCGGGCGGCCGTCCTGGCGATCCTCGAGATCGGGTTCGCGCTGGCCGCCCTGTGCCTCGTCGTCTGGGTGTCCGTGGCCGTCACCGCCGGCCATCAGGTGCTCGAGGGCAGCGGAATCCCCCTCGACGCCTCGCGATGGCTCCTGCGTCCCGACGCACCGATCGGTCAGAGGACGCTGGCGCTGCTGGTGGTCGGGGCGCTCCTGGCCCTCGCTCTGGGCGCGGCGGCGGCCCTCGCCCGCGGGCAGGCGCTGCTCGTCGGCCGACTGCGGGGCACGGAGCTCCTCGAGGAACAGCTCTCCCGGTTCTCCGAGAGGAACACCGCGATCATCGACGCCTTCGAGGCCGAACGGCGGCGGATCGAGCGGGAGCTCCACGACGGACCGCAGCAGCACCTGGCGAATGCGGCGATCCAGCTGGGCCTGGCGCGCGACCGCATCGGCCCCTCCCCCGCCGACACGCGGCTGGAGGAGGCCCAGACGCAGATCGAGGCCGCCGCTAAGGCGCTCCGGTCGGCCGTCGAGGGACTGCGTCCGCGGATCCTCCTGGAGGACGGCCTGTGCGCCGATCTCGAGCAGATGGCCCGCCACGCCCCGATCCCGGTCGCCGTCGACTGCGCGCTCGACCGTCGTCTGGACCCCGCCGTCGAGTCGAGCCTCCACTTCGTGGTCGCCGAGTTCCTCTCCAACACCTACCGGCATTCCCACGCGACCCGAGCGGAGATCCAGGTGACCGAGTCCGGGGGCCAGATGCTCCTCAGGCTGCGCGACGACGGCGTCGGCGGCGCGGACGTGCGCCGCGGCACGGGCCTGGCGGGGATGCGAGACCGGGCCCGGATGCTGGGAGGGCGCCTGAGGATCGACAGTCCCTCCGGCGGGCCGACGACTCTCGAACTCGCGTTCCCCGAGACGCCTCGACCGGGCGGGCGCGGATGAGAATCGCCATCGCCGAGGACGATGTCCTCATGAGGCAGGGCATCGGCGCCGTGCTCGTCTCCGGCGGCCACCAGGTGGTCTGGGAGGCGGCCAACGCCGAGGCGGTCCTGCCGTCGGTCGCCCGCGATCGACCCGACGTCGTGATCACCGACGTCCGCATGCCGCCCCGGCACGCCGACGACGGCCTGCGGGCGGCGGTGGCCGTCCGCGCCCGGTTCCCCGAGGTGGGGATCCTGGTCCTCTCCCAGTACATGGGGAACGACTACGCCCGAGCGCTGCTGGCGGGGGCCGGCCGCGCGGGCGCCTCCGGGGGGAGCGGCGGCACCGGATACCTGCTCAAGGAGAGCGTCGGGCGCGTCTCGCGGTTCCGCGAGGCCGTGGAGGCCATCGGCCGGGGCGAGATCGTCATCGATCCCCGCGTCGTCTCCCGTCTGCTGGCCCGCGACGACCCTCCGGTCAAGCGGCTGACGGACCGGGAGCGCGAGGTGCTCGCCTGGGTCGCCTCCGGCCGGACCAACGCCCAGATCGCCCACGGGCTCCATCTGTCCGCCGCCACCGTGGAGCGCACCCTCTCGCACGTCTTCGACGCCTTCGGCCTGGCCGAGGTCGACGGCAATCGGCGCGTGCTGGCGGTGCTGGAGTACCTCCGACAGCGGCCCGAGCCCTAGGACGGGGACAGCGCCCGGGCCGCGTCCAGCAGATCGCCCAGCGTCTGGAGCCCCTCGACGTCGGCGTCCCGGAAGGCGGCCTTGAGGTCGCGCTCGATCGCCGCCGCCACCGACCAGCGGCCGAGCCGGTCGAGGTCCAGCTCCGGGCCCGTCAGCGACAGGTCGGCGCGGGCGTCCCCCGGGTCCAGGGAGGTCTCCGCCAGGACCGCCGCCATCACGGCCTCTCCGACCGGGTCGCCGGCGGACGGGGTCTCCTCGGGGTCCTCGACCGCGTCCGCCCCGCCCGCAGGGCCGTCCTCGTCAATGGCCGCGTCACCGGACCCGAGCGCCTCGGACAGGTCGAGCCCGAGCATCTCCGCGATCGTTCCCATGGGGCCAGCCTACCCGGCGGCCCCGCTCACCCCACGCGGTGCAGCCAGCGCACCGGCGCGCCCGCGCCCGCGTAGCGGAACGGCTCCAACTCGTCGTCCCACGCCTGGCCGAGCGCGACGTCGAGCAGGTCCCGTAGCGCGGCCTCGTCCGCCGCCCCCTCCAGCGCGGCCCGCACCCGGTCCTCGGGCACCACCGTGTTGCCGCTCGTGTCCATCTGGGCGTGGAAGATCCCGAGATCGGGCGTGTGCGACCAGCGTCCGCCGTCGGTGTGGGCGGTGGCCTCCTCGGTCACCTCGTAGCGCAGGTGCTCCCAGCCCCTCAGCGCCGAGGCGAGCCGGGCGCCGGAGCCCGTCTCCCCCACCCAGGAGAACTCCGCGCGCACCATGCCGGGCGCCGCGGGCTGGTCCGTCCACTGGAGGTGGACCTCCTGGCCGAGCGCCGTGCCGACCGCCCACTCGATGTGCGGGCACAGCGCGGGGGGCGTCGAGTGCACGAAAAGTACACCACGGGTGTATGTCCCTCTCATCGTGACCTCCGGTTCCGTTGAGGAGCGTCTTCCCCTACGTCCTCAGAACCCGTCACCATGAATCGCGGTGTCAGGGGCAGCCTATCACCCGACGTCCTCAGAATCCCCGCTTGCGGATCTCGCGCAGCGCCTGTTTGCGGGTCGCGCGGTCCAGGCGGTCGATGTAGATCATGCCCTGGAGGTGGTCGTACTCGTGCTGGAGGCAGCGTCCCATCAGCTCCTCGCCCTCCACCACCAGGGGCCGCCCGTCCAGGTCGATGCCCTCCACGCGCGCGTACCAGCCGCGCTTGGTCGGGTACCACAGGTCGGGCACGGACAGACAGCCCTCGTCGCCGTCCTGGTACTCGTCCTCCGAGACCTCGACCAGCCGCGGGTTGAGCACATAGCCGAGCTCGCCGTCGATGTTCCACGAGAACGCCTGGAGCCCCACGCCGATCTGGTTGGCCGCCAGCCCCGCCCGCCCGTCCATGTCGACGGTCTCCAGCAGGTCCTCGACCAGGGCCTTGACGTGGTCGTCGATGTCGGTGACGGGCTCGCAGGGGGTGCGCAGGACCGGGTCGCCGATGATGCGGATGTCGCGGATCGCCATGGGCTCAGTCCTCCTCCTCGACGAGGGCGGCGCCCCCGCGCTCGCGTGCCGCCAGCAGGGCGCCGTGCAGTCCGGTGACTGCGGCGAGCGCCTCGCCGACGGGGACGTCACGGCGCTCGCCGGTGGCCCGGACGCGGACCTCCACCGTGCCCTCCGCCGCCAGTCCCCTGCCCACGACGACGGTGATCGGGAGGCCGATGAGCTCGGCGTCCGCGAACTTCACCCCCGCCGACGTCTTCGGCCGGTCGTCGTACAGAACGTCCAGGCCCGCGGCGTCGAGCTGAGCGGACAGATCGGCGGCCGCGGTGAAGACGTCGTCCGACTTGCCCGTGGCCAGGACGTGGACGTCGAAGGGCGCGATGCCCGCGGGCCAGCACAGCCCCAGATCGTCGCTCGTCGCCTCGGCCAGCGCCGCCATCACGCGCGACACGCCGATCCCGTAGGAGCCCATGGTGACGACCTGCGCGCGCCCGGACTGGTCGAGGACCGTGAGGCCCAGGGCCTGGGCGTACTTGCGGCCCAGCTGGAAGATGTGGCCGACCTCGATGCCGCGCTCGAGGTGGAGGGGCCCGGACCCGTCGGGGGCGGGATCGCCCTCGCGGACCTCCGCGGCCTCGATGGTGCCGTCCGCCTCGAAATCGCGGCCCTTGACCAGCCCAAAGACATGGCGGTCGACCTCGTTGGCGCCCGTGATCCACGCCGTCCCGTCGACGACGCGGGGATCCAGCAGGTAGCGGATGGAGCCGACCGCGCGGCCGTCCTCGTCGCGGGTGCGCGAGGGGCTGTTGGGGCCGACGACCTGCGGGCCGATGTAGCCGGCGACCAGCTCGGGGTGGCGGGCCAGGTCCTCCGGCCCGGCCATCTCGACCTCGCACGGGTCCACGGCCGCCTCCAGGCGCCTCATGTCGACCTCGCGGTCGCCGGGCAGGCCGACGACCAGCAGTTCGCGCGCGCCGTCGGGGCGCGTGAGCGCGACGACGACGTTCTTGAGCGTGTCCGACGCCGCCCAGGGGCGGTCGGACCGCGGGTGGAGCTCGTTGGCGCGGTCGACGAGGGCCTGGATGGTCGTCGAGTCGGGGGTGTCCAGGACGACGGCCTCGGGCAGGCCGCCCATCGGCAGGGAGTCGGGGACGGGCGTGGTGACGGCCTCCGCGTTCGCGGCGTATCCGCCGGGCGAGCGGACGAACGTGTCCTCCCCGATGGGGCTCGGATGGAGGAACTCCTCCGAGCGCGACCCGCCCATGGCGCCCGACATGGCGGAGACGATGACGACGTCCAGGCCGAGCCGGGCGAAGATCCGGCGATAGGCGGCGCGCTCGGCCAGGTAGGAGGCGTCCAGCCCGGCGTCGTCGATGTCGAAGCTGTAGGCGTCCTTCATCACGAACTCGCGCCCGCGGATCAGGCCGGCCCGCGGGCGGGCCTCGTCGCGGTACTTCGTCTGGATCTGGAAGAGCGTCAGCGGCAGGTCCTTGTACGAGGAGTACAGGTCCTTGACCAGGAGCGTGAACATCTCCTCATGCGTGGGCGCCAGCAGGTAGTCGGACTGGCGGCGGTCCTGGAGGCGGAACAGGTTCGGCCCGTACTCCTCCCACCGGTTCGTCGCCTTGTAGGGCTCGGCGGGCAGCAGGGCCGGGAAGAGGACCTCCTGGGCGCCCATGCGCTCCATCTCCTCGCGGACGACCTGCTCGACCTTGCGGACCACGCGCAGGCCCAGCGGCAGCCAGGTGTAGATGCCGGGGGCGGTCCGGCGGATGTAGCCCGCCCGGACCAGCAGCTTGTGGGAGCGCACCTCCGCGTCGGCGGGATCGTCGCGCAGCGTGCGCACGAAGTAGGAGGACAGTGTCTTCAGCACCCCTGAAGGATAGCCGTCCGCCCGGCGTGCCCGCGAACCCCGGGGCGGGGATCACATCGGGGGCCGCTCCGAGAGCCGCTTGATCGTGTGCAGCATCCGCGCCGTCATGACGGCGGATCCCGCCAGGACCGCGCGGCACTGGAGGTCGGCGATCCGCGTCCGCGGCACGTACCGCTCGCGGGTGTGGAGGACCGTGGAGGCGCCCTCGTCGATGAGGACGAAGGCCCATGTGAAGTCGAACTCCATGGCGGCCGACCCCTCCGTCTCCTCGGGGAGCCGCCCGCCCGCGGTGGTGAGGACCAGCGCGCGCCCGGGGGAGGCGACCGCGACGCGCAGCTCCATCCCGGGCGCCAGCGAGACCGCGTCCCCCACCGCGCGCGCCGCCCACTCGGGCCTCAGCTCGGCGACGTCGACCATCTCGCACCCCAGGGCGTTCTCCAGGACGGTCCACGAGTAGAAGCCGCCGCGGTCCTGGCCGATCTGGGTGAGCCAGGGCCACACCCGCTCCGGCGTCGCCCGGATCCGCACCGCGCGGTCCGCGACGATCGGGGCGGTGGGCAGCAGCAGATCGCCGGGCAGCGAGACGGCCGCCTGGGAACGCGTGAGGCCGGTGCGCACGGGGAAGCCGGTGGCGGCGCACGCCGCACCGGCCGCTCCGATCAGGCCGGCGACGGCGGTGGATCGACGCATGTGGGGAGCTCTCTTTCAGACGGCCGGGATGACCTCGACGGCGCCGTCACCGGCCTCCAGTCCCATCTCCTCGGCGAGGAGGTTCGCCCGGCGGATCAGGGTCTCGACGATCCTGTCCTCCGGGACGGTCTCGACAACTTTACCCTGGATGAAGATCTGGCCCTTGCCGTTGCCCGACGCCACGCCGAGGTCGGCCTCGCGGGCCTCGCCGGGGCCGTTGACGACGCAGCCCATCACGGCGACGCGCAGCGGCACGGTGAGGTCCTTGAGGCCCTCGGTGACGCTCTCCGCCAGCGTGTAGACGTCGACCTGGGCGCGTCCGCACGACGGGCAGGACACGATCTCCAGGGTGCGCTCGCGCAGGCCCAGGGAGCGCAGGATCTGCAAGCCCACCTTGACCTCCTCGACCGGTGGGGCCGACAGAGACACGCGGATCGTGTCGCCGATGCCCTGGGAGAGCAGAGCGCCGAAGGCGGCGGAGGACTTGATGGTGCCCTGGAACGCGGGGCCGGCCTCCGTGACGCCGAGGTGCAGGGGCCAGTCGCCGCGCTCGGAGAGGAGCTGGTAGGCCTTGATCATCGTCGGCACGTCGTGGTGCTTGACGGAGATCTTGAAGTCGTGGAAGTCGTACTGCTCGAACAGCGAGGCCTCCCAGACGGCGGACTCGACGAGGGCCTCGGCCGTGGCGCCGCCGTGCTTCTGGTACATCCGGGGGTCCAGCGACCCGGCGTTGACACCGATGCGCAGGGACGTCCCGTGGTCGCGGGCCGCCTTCGTGATGTCCTCGATCTGGTCGTCGAACTTGCGGATGTTGCCGGGGTTGACGCGCACGGCGCCGCAGCCGGCCTCGATGGCCTGGAAGACGTACTTGGGCTGGAAGTGGATGTCCGCGATGACGGGGATCGTCGACTTCCTGGCGATGACCGGCAGCGCCTCCGCGTCCTTGTCGGTGGGGCACGCGACGCGCACGATGTCGCAGCCGGCCGCGGTGAGCTCCGCGATCTGCTGGAGGGTCGCGCCGATGTCGTGGGTCTTCGTGGTGGTCATCGACTGGACGGTGACGGGGGCGCCGCCGCCCACGGGGACGTCGCCCACCATGATGCGGCGGGTGGTCTTGCGCGGGAACGGCGGTTCCTTGACGACGGGCATTCCAAGCGACACGGGTGCACTCACGCCGCCCATTATCGCACCGGGGCCCGCGACCGCCCGGGCGAGGAGGGTGGGACCGGCCACGGGCGGGGGCCTCCCGTCAGTCCCAGGAGTCGAACAGCGGCCCGGACGCGTCGCGCACCCGGGCGCGGGGGCGATCCCCGCGCAGGTCGACCTCCAGGGCCAGGCGCTGCCCGGGCTCGGCGCCGAGGACCTCCCACACGGCGTGCTCGTTCTCCAGCAGCGTGGCGCGCGTGGTCGCGCGGACCAGCCAGGGATGGCGCCGCCGGGTCCCCACGAGATCCTGGTGGCGGCGCAGCATGCGCGCCGCCCGCGGACTGCGCGCGGCGTCGGCGGGATCCTCGGGGAAGGCCGGGCGCACGGCGTCGTCGCCGCCCGCGCGGTCCTCCTTGACGCCGGTCATGCCGAGCTCGTCGCCCTCGTAGACGACGGGCATCCCCCCGACGGCGAACAGGATCGCGGCGGCCACCGCCGCGCCCTCGTCCCCGACCCGGCTGGCGATGCGCGTGACGTCGTGGTTGCCGACGAAGGTGGTCGGGACGAACGTCTCGAGGAACGCGTTGTGGCGGAGCAGGGACCAGTTGAGCTCGAACAGGTTGCGCGACTCGATCGAGCTCCAGATGGCCTTCCAGAGCTCGTACTGGGTGAGCGAGTCCAGGGTGGACGCCGCGATGATCCCCGGGTAGTCGCCGTGGATCACCTCGCCGAGGGCGAGGACCTCGGGGAAGCGCGCCCGCACGCGCGGCAGCACCCGCGCCCAGAGGGACGGCGGCACGGCGTAGGCGGCGTCCATCCGCCAGGCGTCGACCCCCAGGGCGCACCAGTGCTCGAGGACAGAGGCGACCAGGTCCGCGACGGCCGGCTGGGAGTGATCGAGCTCGACCAGGGCGTCGTGGCCCTCGAAGACCCGGGGACGCGGCCCGCCGGGGGCGTCGCGGTCCCAGCGCACCAGGCGTCCCGCGTCGGAGTCGGGGCCCGCCGCCAGGGCCTCGACGGCGATCGGGTGCTCGCGCGAGACGTGGTTGAAGACGCCGTCGAGCATCACGCGGATGCCCCGCGCATGGGCCGCCTCGATGAGGCGGGCCAGGTCGTCGCGGTCGCCCAGGCGGGGGTCGACGGCGAAGTGGTCGAGCGTGTCGTAGCCGTGGGTGGCCGAGCGGAAGACGGGGCCCAGCTGGAGGCCGTTGACGCCGAGGCGGCGCGCGTGGTCGAGCCAGGCCTCGACCCGCCCGAGCCGGTGCGCGACGGGCGCCGCCGGGTCGAGCGCGCGCGGGGCGCCCGTGAAGCCCAACGGGTACACGTGCCACCAGATCGCGTGATCCATCCAGGCGGGCGGCACGTGAGCGGTCATAGGCGACACGCTACCCCTCACCCCAGCCGGACCGGGTCGACGACGTCGGCGACGACCAGCAGGAGCGTCATCGCCACCAGGGCCAGCCCGACGGCGTAGCTCAGCGGCATCATCCGGGCGGTGTCGGCCGGACCGGGGTCGGGCCGCCCGCGCAGGCGCGCCCACAGGCGGCGCAGGCCCTCGAAGGCCGCGCCGGCGACGTGCCCGCCGTCCAGGGGCGGCAGCGGGATCAGGTTGAACACGAACAGCGCCATGTTGAGGGAGGCGAGGAGCCACAGCAGCTGCGCCGCGGCCTCCCGGGCATGCGACGCGCCGGCGGCCGCGCCCGTCGCCGCCGTCCCCGCGCCGGAGC
>JAFAAX010000124.1 GCA_023426345.1 Actinomycetes bacterium | reverse complement strand
GGGCGGGGATGGGGACGGACGGGGACTCCGGGCGCGCAGGCCCGGCGCCGCCTGCGTGCCCGGCGCCGCCGGCGTCCTCCGGTCCGGGGACGAGGGCGCCCTCGTCGACCCGGGACTGCTCGATCATGATCCGAACCTCTCCTTCTTCCACTCCCCGGGGTTCGCCCAAGTGCTCCCCCGAGGTTCGGCCCCTCAGCGCCCGGTGTCGCGGCGCTGGCCCCACACGGCGACCACGGCGAAGGCGGCCGTCCACACGAGGTAGTTGAGGACCCACGACCACTGGAAGGACTCCCATCCGACCAGGGGCATCTGAACGAGCTGGACGATGCCGTACAGGGGCGTCCACGGCGCCATGTGCTGGAAGAACGCGCCCATCTGGTCCAGCGGGATGAACATGCCCGACAGGAACGAGCACAGCACGGTGACGATCGAGGTGGCCGCGAACGCGCCGTCGGAGCGGACCGCGAACCCGGCGGCCAGGCCCAGGGCGGCGGGCAGGATCGACAGGACGACCAGGAGCACCGCCGACAGCGCCCACACGGGGCCGTCCATCTGCGCGCCCGTGGCCGCGCCGACCACGTAGGTGACGGCGATGACCACGGCCGACACGCCCAGGCTGGCGACGACGCGGGCCAGGATCTGGGCGGCCGGACTCAGAGGGGTGAGCGCGAACAGCCGGGTGACCCCCGAGGTCCGCTCGAGCGAGACGTTCGCGCCGGCCGACGAGGTCGTCATCACCGCCCCGTACACGGCCATCGAGACCAGGACGGTCGCGGCGACGTTCGCGTGTCCGACGGAGTAGCCGGAGTACTCCTGGTTCGCGCCGAACATCAGGTACATGAAGATCGGCAGGGCGATCGCGAACGAGAGCGAGAACGGGTTCGTCAACAGCTTCCAGAACGAGGTCCAGGCGAGGCGGCCCGCACCGCGCAGCGGGGGCGCCGGAGTGCGGGCGGCGATGACGGTGGAGGCGGCCGACGAGGCGGCGGAACCGGTCATGGGAAGGGTCCTTCCTTCTAGGCGTGGCGGCGATCCGACCCCCGCGAGTTCGGTGATCTTCTCCGCCGAGTTCGGTGATCTTCTGCCGCGAGTTCGGTGGGTGTCAGCGGGTGAGCTCGGCGAAGACGTCCTCCAGGGAGGACGGCACGATCTCCAGGTCGTGGGCGCCGGGCACCCCCAGCAGCAGCCGCGCGGCCGCGTCCAGGCCGGATCCCTGGATCGTCACGGCCCCCTCGGGCCATTCGATGAGCCAGTCGTCGGAGCCCGGCAGGGCGCGGAGCCTCCGCTCGAGGTCCGCCCGGTCCGCATCGCCCGCCGCGTGCGCGCCGGCGCCGCCCTCGTCAGGCAGGCAGAGTCTCAGCGAGCTGCTGGTGTTGCGGTGCCGTAGCTCGTCGGTGGGCGCGTCGGCGACGATGCGGCCGGCTTTGACGATGATGGTGCGCTGCGCGAAGTCCTGGGCCTCGGCCAGGTAGTGGGTGGCGAAGACGATGGTGCGGCCGGCATCCGCCTGGGCCCGCATGAGCTGCCAGAACGCGCGGCGGGCCAGGGCGTCCATGCCGGCGGTGGGCTCGTCGAGGACGAGGAGGAGCGGGTCGGGCAGCAGGGCGAGGGCCAAGCGGACGTGCTGCTGCTCGCCGCCGGAGAGCTTGCCGACGCGCCGCCCGGCCAGCGTCGTGAGGTCGGCCTGCTCGAGGACCTGGCCGAGCGGCAGGCTGTGGGCGTGCATCCCCCCGAAGACCTGCAGCGTCTGGCGGACCGTGTACTCGGGCAGGAGCGCGCCGGTCTGGTGGACGACGCCCACCAGCGAGCGGCGGATGGCCCCGCGCGGGGCCATGCCGAACAGGCGGGCGCCGCCGACGGGCGCGTCGCCGGGCCCGGGCGCGTCCGGACGTTGCAGGCCCAGGGCGATGTCGAGGAGGGTCGTCTTGCCGGCGCCGTTCTGCCCGAGCAGCGCGACGATCTGTCCGACGGGGACGCTCACGGAGAGGTCGTCCAGGGCGCGTGTGCCGCCGAAGGTCTTCGTGAGGTGCGCGACCTCGAGGGCGTTGACCGGTCCGGGACTCGACGCCGGGGGCGCGGGAAGCGGCGAGGCCGCACCGGCGGCGCCGGTGGACGTGATGGAGGTGGGGGTCGCGTTGTCCATGGCTCTATTGTCGGGAGCCGCGACCGGCGGCGGAAGAGCCGGCTGTCGCAGGTCCATCCCTGACATCCGTCACGGTCGACGGGTCCGCGCAGGTGCCGGCCCGCGTTCGCGGGACCTGCCCATTGGCGAGGGCGGCGCCCGCGCCCGTTCGGCCCGCGCCCGTCCGGCCCGTCGATGGCGTCTCCGTCTCCCGGGGAGGAAAGACGGGATCGCAGGGGATCACCCCTCCTCGGCGGCACTCGCCGCCGGGCTGAAGCCCAGCGCGACGCAGCAGGCCAGGGCGATGACGCAGGCCGCCGCCGCCGCGGGCCCCCACCCCGGCCGGGTCCGGTCGTCCAGGACCAGCAGACCGACGACGCCGGGGACGACGACCTCGATGACGGAGCCGACCGCGGCCACCATCCCGACCGAGCCCGACTCCAGGGCGCGCATGTACGCGACGATGCCGACCGCCCCCGACACGACGATCGCCAGGGCCGCCGGCTGCCAGACGAGCGCCCACAGGGATCCGTCCAGATGCGCGGCCCGCACGCCGATCGCCGCGCCCGAGTACCCGAGCGCCGAGCACACGGCCATCACCCACGGCCGTCCCCTCCGGTAGGCCAGGGCGGTCGCCACGGCCAGGACGCCCGACCCCGCCAGCACCACGATCAGCAGATCGTCGGTGTGCACCGGACGTTCGGGTCCCGCGGCCGCGGCCAGGACGACCAGGCAACCCATCGTCGCCAGCGCGGCGGCCACGTCCTGCCCGCGTCGCGGCACTCCGAGGAACCGGGGCGCCGCCAGGACGACGACCACGACGGCCGAGGCGATGATCGTCTGGACCAGGAACAGGGGCAGCCGGGACTGCGCGACCAGGGACAGCAGGCCGGATGCGCCGTCCAGGGCCAGCCCGCCCAGCACCAGGGGATTGAGGAAGGCCCGGAGCCCCCCGGCCGACCGGCGGGTCCCCAGTCCCTGCATCAGGGTCGCCGCGCCGAATCCCGCCGTCGCGACCACAGCGACCAGGACCGCGGGGTTCACCGCGCGCCGCCCGCGCGCCCCAGCAGGCGGCCGATGACGGGAAGCTCGGTGAGCCCCTCCGCGTCGGCGAGGGCCAGGGCCTGCCCGGCGACGTACTCGGGCGCGTCCAGCACGACGTAGCGCGGCATCCACCACGGGTCGAACTTCTCGTTGAAGCGGCTGAGCGATCCCATCTGCGTGGTGCGGGACAGGGATCTCAGCAGAGGACGGATCGCGGCGTCCAGCGCGGACCCGGGCCGGTCCGCCGCCGGCTCCAACAGGTCGCGCATCACCGCGAAGTTGAGGGTGAGGGCGTGCCCACCGGACTCGCCCCGCCGGCCGCGGGCGGCGATCTCCTCGATCGTGGCGACGATGGTGGCGTCGATGAGCCCGTTGGGCAGGTCCAGCGCCTGGCCGTCCTGGTCCCGCAGCCGCCTCCTCATGAGGTCCAGCGACCAGCCGTCCAGCGCCCGGGCGGGGACCCACTGGCACACGGCGTCGACGCGGCCCTCGGGCGAGCGCGTCACGGACATCAGCAGACCGCGGTCATCGGGGTCGAACAGGCGCGACAGCGTCATCGAGAATCCGCGTTCCGTGTCGCCGCGCCGGGATTGTCCGACCATCTCCTCGATCGCGCGCCGGTCGTCCTCGGGCAGGGAGAGCGGATCGACGAGCCGCGTGGTCCACCCTCCGCGCGCCACGCGGTTGACCGCCTGGCGCAGCGCCTTGTGGGAGTGCCCCTCCAGGGTGAAGGCCGCGCAGTCGACGACGGCCTCGTCGCCCAGGTAGACGGTGCGCAGTCCCGTGGACTCGTAGAGGGGCAGCCAGTCCTGTGAGGCGCCGACGACGCACAGCGAGGTCCCGAGGTCGCGGGCGTAGGCGGTCATCTCGGCCCAGACCGCCTCCCGCTCATCGGGCGGCCCGATGGGGTCGGGGGAGACCATGCAGACGCCCCCGCGCGCCGAGTAGGCGACCACGGACGAGCCGCTGAAGAACCAGTCCTTGTCGTCGCGCAGCGCGAACCAGTCCAGGCTCCCCGTGCCGTGGCGCTCGACGACGGCGCGGGCCTGCTCGCGGCGAGCGCGATGCTCGAAGGCGGACAGGTGGGGGGTGCGCACCGGGGAGAACAGGGACCATGCCATCGCGATGAGGAACACGATCAGCAGGACCACGTCGACCTCGCGCAGGACGTGGTGCCAGGAGGCGTTGCGGACGAAGACGATCAGGCCCAGGCCCGCCACCAGGACCCCGACGGCCACCAGCCCCGCTGCCAGGCGGCGGAGGGAGGGCCGGGTCAATCGAACGGGGAAGGCCCGGCGCTGCAGCCCCAGCCACACGGCGCCCGCCGCGGTGAGCAGCGACACCAGCAGCTCCGTCCCGTGCACGATGTGGAGGATCACGCCGAGGGCCAGCGCCACCGTCGAGAGCAGCCACGCGGTGCGGTGCCCTCGACGGAGCCCTCGCGCGAGGATGGCCAGCGCGATCGCGAGGAGGAGCAGCCCGGATCGGGCGGTGCGGGCGGTGACCTCGGGGAACAGGTCGATGGCGATCCATCGCATGGCCGGGCGCAGGGAGGCGATCACCGTGAGGATCGACAGCACGAGCAGCGCGCGGGAGGCCAGGGACTGGATGGCGCCCCGCCGCCGCTCCTCGTCCAGTGGCGTGGACGAACGCCGTGGCAGCAGAATGGCACCGGAAGACATGGCGACCAGTGTGTCACCGGCGCGGGCCGGCGGACACCGGAAAGGAGTGGCGAGTGGCGCCTGCGGACGGCGACGATGTCACGGTGCCTCCCGACGTGCTCCGCGCCCTGGGCTCGGGAGGGGACTGGATCAGCTCCTGGACCGTCGCCGTCGCGCTGGTGGCGGCCGCCGTCGTGCTGGTCGTCTGGATGGCGATCCGTCATCGACGAGGGCGGCGCGCGTGGCCGGGCGCGGTGCTCGCCGTGCCCACGGTGGTGGTGGGCCTGGCGATCGGCGTCAACGCCTATGTCGGCTACATCCCGACCACCGAGATGCTCCGGGTGACGATGTCCTCGTGGGGGATCGGCCACGCGCCGGCCACCGAGGTGGCGACCGCGGCGGAGACGGAGGGCGATCAGACCCGCGGCGCCGTCCACTCCGCGACGGTCCCGGTCCCGGCGGCCCTCAAGATGCCGACCGACGCGCTGACCTGGGTCTACACGCCGCCGGGGTACGACCCCTCAGGATCGGCCCGTTACCCGGTCCTCTACCTCGTCCACGGGTCGCCGGGCAAGGCGGGGGACTGGGTGTCCGCGGGCAACATCGCGCACACGATGGACGTCCTCATCGCCTCCGGGCAGTCCGTGCCGATGATCGTCGTGTCCGCCGACGTCAACGGGACGGGCCCGTCGGCGGGCGACACGGAGTGCCTGGACTCCACGACGGGCGGATCCCAGGTGGAGACGTATCTGACCACCGTCGTCATCCCGTGGGCGGACGCGACGTAT
Organism: Actinomycetes bacterium; assembly: GCA_023426345.1. Lineage (GTDB taxonomy): Bacteria > Actinomycetota > Actinomycetes > Actinomycetales > Actinomycetaceae > Pauljensenia. Next base: position 1,118 of record JAFAAX010000124.1, on the reverse strand, counting down.
CGGACGGCCGCCGATGCGGCCCACCGGGCGATCGGCGGCTTCTCCTCCGGGGCGTACTGCGCGCTCGACCAGGGCCTGCGCCACGCGGACCTGTACGGCACGGTCGTGTCGATCGCGGGGTACGCGGATCCCGGCAGCGGCGGGCACGCGATGCTCGCGACGGATCAGGAGTTCGCCGCCCACAACATCGCCGCCTACGTCTCCGGCCTGCATGGGGACGGCCGGCACGTGTTCCTCTCGATCGACGCGAAGGAGGCCGACGGCGCCGTGCTCGCCGCCCAGGCGCTGGCGGATCCCCTGCGCGCCGCCGGCTTCGACGTCGCCACGCAGTCGTTGCCGCACTTCGACCACGCCTGGGTCTATGCGCGGGCGGCGATCCCCTACGGCGTCGTGTTCTTCTCGCGGACCCTGTCCGGATGAGGGCCGGTCACTGGGCCGCCGCGGCCACCGCCTCGTCGTACTGGGCGGCCGTCAGCAGCGTGGCGGGCCGTCCGCCGTCGGCGACGTCGACGGTGAACAGCCACGCCTCGTAGGGGCCGTCGTTGATCGTCTCGGGCGCGTCGACGACGTCCTGGTTGACGTCGACGACGGTGCCGCTCACCGGTGAGTACAGCTCCGCCACCGACTTCACGGACTCGACCTCGCCGCACACCTGCCCGGCGACCAGCGGGGCGCCGGGCTGGGGCAGGTCGACGTAGACGATGTCCTTGAGCTGGTCGACGGCCACGTGGGTGATGCCGACGCGGGCGGGCGCCGCGCGGTCGATCCACTCGTGCTCGGGGGTGTAGGACAGGTCCTGGGGCGTGTCACTCATGGGGTCTCCTCTCGGGAGCGGGGACGAGGGCGTCCCCGCGGGGTCGGGTCACGACGGGCGGGTGTAGAAGCGCAGGGGGACGACGGTCGCGGACTCGGCGCGGCCGCGGACGTCGACGGACAGCGCGGTGCCCTGGGCCGCGACGGAGGCGTCGACCAGCGCCATCGCGATCGCGTGCCCGAGGGTGGGGCTGAACAGGCCGGACGTCACGGCGCCGACGGGTCCGGCCGTCGCGAGCACCGCGCACCCGGCGCGCATCGCGCGCCGGGTGTCGGCGGACAGCCCGACTAGGACGGGGCTGGGG
>JAFAAX010000102.1 GCA_023426345.1 Actinomycetes bacterium | reverse complement strand
GCGCTGGGGGACGGGCGCGTCCTGGTCGGGGCGGGAGCCGCGGGACGGGGACCCTCCGAGCAGCACGGACGCGGGCGTGGCCGGTCGACGATCGTGGATCGAGGTCATGTGATCTCCTCCGGGCGAGCACGGGCCCGGGAATTCGGTGGCACGCGGCCATGGGAGGGCCGGTGGCACAAGGGGCGAAGGCGCCTGGTCGGCGCATCCGTTCGCCGTCCGAAAAGCTGTGGCCGCCCTCGCCAGGGGGGAGGGACGGAAGGGGCTCAAGCGGTGGGACCGCGGACCCCGTTTCTCAACGACGCGGGCGGTGTGCAGGACCGCCGGGGATCACGCTAGCACGGGACCCGGGTCCAGCCGTGACCGCGGCGTGTGAGATCAGGGACGGCGGCGGGCGCTGGAACGCCTGACACCCGGTAGGCTGAGGACATGCCCAGCATCGACTCGCCGAGCACCGCGAGGCGCCAGGTCCTCGAGGCGCATCGGGGCGCGCTTGAGGATCTGCTGCGCAGGTACGGGGCGACGAACCCGAGACTGTTCGGCTCCGTCGCCCGAGGGGACGCGGGCGATGACAGCGACATCGACATCCTCGTGGAGATGGACCCCGCGGATGGGAACGTTCTGCTGCGCGCGAGCGGATTGATGGAGGAGGCGCGTCAACTCCTGGAACGGAGCGACGTCGACATCCTTCCGGTCCAGCTCCTCAGAGAGGGGATCTCCGGCTCGGCACTGGCGGACGCGGTCCCGCTGTGAGCCGCTCATCCGGGCAGCGTGCCGCTGACATCTTGAGGGCGATTGACCGCTGTCAGAGACAGACTCGTTTCCTGGATACGGCGGACCCGGACCTCCGGGAGATGGCGGAGGACGCGATCGAGCGCAATCTGCAGATCATCGGTGAGTCCGCCAACCACCCGTCAGAGGAGATCACCCAGGCGCATCCCGAGATCCCGCGGCTGGCGGCGGCATTGGCTCCGCACGCCGGGCGCTGAACGGCTCGCCGCCACTCGGGGGCGGCTCCATAATGGGGACATGCAGACCAGGAGCGTGCGCAGGGCAGTGGTGACGGGGGCCTCGACGGGGATCGGGGAGGCCACGGTGCGCCTCCTGCGCGAGAGGGGCTGGGCCGTCACGGCCGTCGCCCGGCGCGTGATGCGGCTGAAGAAGCTGGCGGAGGAGACCGACTGCACGTACTTCGCCGCCGACCTGGTCGACGACGAGCAGGTCGCGGCGATGGCCGGCTACGTCCTGGGCCTGGGTCCGGTCGACGCCGTCATCAACGTGGCGGGCGGGGCCCTGGGCGCGGACTCGATCGCGGACGCCGACACGGAGCGCTGGACGACGATGTTCGACCGGAACGTCATCGCGTCCCTCCAGGTGACCCGCGCCTTCCTGCCCGGCCTGCGCCAGCGCGGGGGAGACGTCGTGTTCCTCACCTCGACGGCCGCCCACGACACCTATCCGGGCGGCGGGGGCTACGTCGCCGCCAAGCACGCCGAGCGCATCATCGCGAACACGCTGCGCCAGGAACTGGTCGGCGAGCCCGTCCGCATCATCGAGATCGCCCCCGGGATGGTCCGCACCGAGGAGTTCTCGCTCCACCGCCTGGGCTCCCAGGCCGCCGCCGACAAGGTCTACGAGGGCGTCGCCGAGCCTCTGACGGCCGAGGACGTCGCGGACGCCATCGTGTGGACGGTGACGCGCCCCGCCCACGTCAACATCGACTCGATGACCATCCGCCCGCTCGCCCAGGCGACGAACACGGTGGTCGCGCGCCGCCCGCCGTCTGCGGCCGATCACCAGGATTGACGAGGGCGACCCGATCCCCGGCGCCGGACGGATTCCGCTAGGTCGTCTAGACTCGAGTCATGGCACCTGACGTGGAAGAAGCTGTTGCGACGCTGCTTGCCGTCGATGACCTCGATGAGCGTGCGGTTCTCGTCCATCGTCTCGAGGACAGCCTGCATCCTTCTTCGAGGGGGGAAGAGACCGAGATCGGAGAAGCCTGGCGTTCCGAGATCCAAGCTCGCGTCCAGGAGATCCTCGACGGCACGGTCTCCTTGGTGGACGCAGAGGAGACCGACCGGCTGATCGGCGCCGAACTGGCGGACCTGCATCGGTGAATCGCCGGAGAACGCGTGAGCATCCTTCTGCGCGCGCAGAACGAGCCGAGGCGGCACGGTGGTACGAGAGACGCGAGCCGGGGCTTGGACGCCGGTTTCTCGAACAGACGGTGGCCGCGCGGCGTTCGGTGGAAGTGGCTCCGCAAGGTTGGCCAACGTACCACTACTGGAATCAGGCGGATCCGGTGATCCGATCACGAAGTGTTGCCAGGTTCCCCTACGACATCATCTACTTCGTCACGGATGAAGAGATCGTGATCGTGGCGTACGCGAGCGAGAAACGCGAGCCGAATTACTGGGCCAACCGGCTGGATCGCTGAACCCGCGGTAGCGTGGCGCCATGAGCGCAGACGAGCACGCCCCCGAATCGATCAGCCTCCATCGCGACGCCGCGGAGGCCGAGGCCGCCGCATGGGCCGAGGCGCCCGTGCTGGTCGTCAAGTCCCTGCCCAAGCCGCTGCGCCACGGCGCGGTCATCGGGGCCTTCGAGTCCCTGGCACCGGGCGCCACGATGATCGTGGTCGAGCCCCACGACCCCACGCCGCTGCTCGACCAGATCCGGGACCGCTTCCCCGGCGGCGTCGACATGGAGTACGTCGAGCGGGGGCCCCAGGAGTGGCGGGTGCGCCTCATCCGGAGGTGAGGGCCCCGGCCGGCCCAAGCCCGCGCCTCAGTGGTCCGAGCGCGAGAACCGGTTGCGCATCCCGTTGCTGGCGATGACCAGGACGGAGCCCAGCAGCGCGTCGGTGTCCTGGCGGATCCGCTCGGCCAGATCGTCGTTGGCGGCCGCCAGGGCCTCGCGCACCTGCGCGTCGTCGTCGAGCTCGGCGACCTGCGCGTCCGTCGTGGACACCGCCCGACGGCCCAGCGCCAGCGTGGCCTCCTGGTAGCGCTCGACCTCGGGAATCGCGTCGGCGAAATGCGCGTCGGCCAGGGCCGCGATGAGGCGCGCGGACCAGTACAGGCTGTCCGTGCTCACGGTCGCCGTGGTGCCCTCCAGATAGGCGGGCGTGCGCTCGACGTTCGTGTACAGCGGGACCAGCGTGTTGAAGGGGTTCGAGGCGAAGGCCACCCACTGGATCGCGCGCGAGGAGGCGGGGCGGTCGGGGCGGATCTGGAGGACCGACAGCTCGGAGTGCCGGTTGATCCCGATCGGGCGGTACAGGCGCCGCTGCTCAGCGGTGCCCGTGGTCCCGTACGGGTCGTAGGGCGTGCCCTGGTAGTGCCCGGACAGGACGTCCTTGACGTCCTCGATCGTGAGCTTCCGCTCGGGCACGCGCGCCCACGGGATCGTGTCGGACTCGGGCGACAGCTCCCCGGCCGTGGACGGGTTGAGCCGTCGCTGCATGTCCCAGGCGCGCGGCGTGTTGTAGACGTGGTCGGCGTCCGAATGGGATCCGAAGGCCTCGCGCGGGTTGAACAGTATCGATGCGGAGGCCTCGTAGTTCCTATTTAGAGCGACGGCTATGGTTGCTCGTAGCTCACGGCTCTCAAAGGTATCGAGTTCATGCTGGAAACTCGAGTCCAATACCAAGTGATTGTCCAACATGAACGTGCGCAGGTCGGCCGACGCCAGATGCTCGGCCCCGGCGCCCTCGGCGTCGGCCAGGTCGAAGCGGTCGATGCCCAGCTGGTTCGGCATCGTGACGTAGACGTCGTCGGGCACGCGCCGGGCGATCCAGTGGTGCCCGCCCACGGTCTCCAGCCACCAGATCTCGTCCACGTCCGAGAACGCCACGCCGTTCATCTCATACGTCCCGTAGCGCTCCAGCAGCGCCCCCAGGCGCAGGACGCCCTCGCGGGCGGAGCGGATGTAGGGCAGGACGAGCGTGAGGAAGTCCTCCTCGCCGATGCCGCCGGGCTGGTCGCCGCGGCGCTCGACGAAGGGGTCGGCGCCCAGCACCCGGGTGTTCGTGGTCAGCGTCTCCGTCGCGCTCATCGCGACGTTGGCCTCGTTGATCCCGGCCTCGCCCCAGACGCCCTCGGTGAGGACGGCGTTCGGGGCGGCGGTGTACCGCAGGGGAGCGTCGGGCAGGTCGACCTCGACGCGGCTGATCACGGACGTGTAGTGACGGGGCTGGTCGCCGGGCTCGACGACGACGATCCGCTTCGGGTTCCACTCGCCGTTCGCGGAGTCCTCGTTGCGGGCGATCAGCGCCGACCCGTCCGCGCTCGCGGCCTTGCCCACCAGGATCGTCGTGCAGCCCATCGTCCGTCCCCTCCCCGTGCCGGGACGGTCGCCCGGCCACGGGCACCCATCGTAGTCAGTGCGGCAGCGGCCGCCCTCGGTCATCCATCCCCAGGCGCGCGTAGGCGTGCGGGACGGCGGCCAGGAACCAGACGACGCCGAACAGCGACAGCGCGCCCGTCGCCCACGCGGAGGAGGCGACCCCGAACGCCGCGACCATCGCGGAGACGAGGAAGGGCCCCGCCGTCATGCCCGCCTGCTGGATGGACTGCCACAGGCCGAGGAACCGGGAGCGCTCGACGTCGGGGGACAGGTCCGCGCCCAGCGTCATCACGATGCCCGCCCCGAAGCCGTTGCCTAGGCCGATCAGGCAGGCGCACACGACGAATCCCGCGGTCGTCTGCCACGCCGCCATGCCGACGAATCCCGCGCCCATGATGAGCATCGTCGGGATGAGCGCCCACCGGCGCCCGCGCGCGTCCGTCACCCGCCCCACGGGATAGAAGACGGCCGCGTCCAGCACCGCGGAGGCGCTGAAGGTGAGGGCGATGAGATGGTCGGAGATGCCCAGCTGATGGCCCCACAGCGGGACGATGACCATGCGGTTCGCCCGGACGACCGTCAACAGGATGACGCCGACGGCCAGCAGGGCCGTCGCCCGCCCGTCCGCGTGCTCGCGCGCGGGAGGGGCCGGGACGGGGGTGGGAGCCGACGAGGGCGCCCCCGCGGCCTCCTCGAGCCGTTCGGGCGACGGCAGGACGAAGGCGAGGACGAACCCCAGGGCGATGACCGTCATCGCGATCTGCAACCAGAAGGCCCCGGGGTAGCTCCACAGGGCCAGGGCCACGGATCCCAGGCCGGGTCCGAAGACCTGCCCCATGCGCAGCATGCCGCCGAGCATGGACAGCGCCCGGGCGCGCCAGGACATGGGCACCGACTCCGCGACGTAGGACTGGCGGGCCAGGGACCAGATGTTCGCCGAGATCGACAGCGCGACGATCGCGGCGACGTAGAGGGCCTGGGCCCACGGGACTCCGGGGTGGGGCAGGGTGACGAGCGCCGCGCCCAGCGAGACGACGGCGAGGGCCGTGCCGACGACGAAGGCGGCGCGGTCGCCGGCGCGCGTCACCCACCGGCCCACCCACGGCCCCGTCAGCACGCCCGCCAATCCGGAGCACGCGGCGACCAGGGACGCCTGCGACTCGGTGAGGCCCAGGGCCAGCGCCGCGAGGACCATCACGGAGGTGAGGGCCCCCGACCCCGTCGACCAGATCAACGAGGGCACGTACACGGGCAGCGCGAGCTGCGCGACGGGGGAGCGCGGGCGTCCGCGGTGCGGCGTGGTCATCGGGTCCATTGTGCGCGCCTCCCGCGCGGGGGACACAGCCGAGTCACGGTTGCGTGACGATTCGGCGGGGGGCTCCGCAGGGAGCGCGGATTCCCCGATGATGGGTCCCATGACACATGCGAGGGGCCGCGCGGCCGTGTGGGCCGCCGTGGGAGCGCTGCTGCTGGCGGGGTGCTCGTCGGCGGGGGATTCGGCGAGGACGGCGGAGTGGTCCTCCACGGACTCGATGGGCGCGGCGGTGGCGCCCGAGGCCGCGGTCCCGGGCCAGGCGGGATCGGCCGCCCAGGACTCGGCCGGCGGGGCGGACGGGGCGGACGCCCCGGCAGGGGCCGACGTCGACCCCGACCAGGGGCAGGTCGTCGTGACGGGGTCGGCGACCGTGCGCGTGGAGGATCCGGAGCAGGCGCTCGCGGACCTGTCGGCCGCGGTGAGCGCCTTGGACGGGCGCGTGGCCTCCTCGACGGTCTCGGGCGCCGATGCGCGGCCGTCGGCGTGGGCGGAGGTCCGGGTGCCCACGGACTCCTACCAGAAGCTCACGGACGCCCTGGCGGGCCTGGGCGATGTCGTCGAGCTCTCGACGAGCACCCAGGACGTCGGCCAGCAGGTCGCCGACCTCGACGCCCGGGCGAAGGCGCTGCAGGCCTCCATCGACCGGCTGACGGCCCTGGTGGAGAAGGCCGACACCACGAAGGACCTCCTGGAGGCCGAGCAGGAGCTGACCACCCGCCAGGCCGAGTTGGACTCCCTGACCGGCCAGCGCCAGTATCTGGCCGACCAGGTGGCCTACTCCACGCTGACGGTCTCCCTGGACCCGAAGGCGGAGGCCCTCGACCCCGACCCGTCGGTGTGGGAGCGGTCCTGGCGGGCGTTCCTCTCCTCGGCGGAGGCCGTGCTCACGGTCGTCGTCTTCCTGCTGCCGTGGCTCGCGGCGGCCGCCGTCATCGGCGTGCCGATCTGGCTGGTCGCGCGCCGGCGCTCGGCGGCGCGGGCCCCCCCCCCCCGGCCCCGCGGGCCGCCGCCCCCGC
>JAFAAX010000014.1 GCA_023426345.1 Actinomycetes bacterium | reverse complement strand
GCCCAGGAGCACGCCCTCGACTACACGCGCTTCCTCGCCGACAGCCCGACGGCCTACCATGCCGCCGACCTGGTCGCCCAGCGCCTGGCCGACGCCGGGTTCGCCCGCCAGGATGAGCGCGAGCCGTGGGACGCGAGCCCGGGCGGACACGTCCTGGTCCGCGACGGCGCGGCGATGGCCTGGGTGGTCCCGCAGGAGGTCGCCCCGGACGCCGGCTTCCGGATCGTCGGCGCCCACACGGACTCCCCGATGTTCTCCCTCAAGCCGAACCCGTCGACCGCCACCGCCGACGGATGGGGCCAGTTGGGCGTCGAGGTCTACGGCGGGATGATCTGGAACTCCTGGCTCGACCGCGAGCTGGCCGTGGCGGGGCGCCTCCTCACGCGCGACGGGCGAGAGGTGCTGGTGCGCACGGGCGCGCTCGCCCGCATCCCCCAGCTGGCCATCCATCTGGACCGCGGCGTCAACCCCGACGGGCTGCGCCTCGACCCACAGCGCCATCTCCACCCGGTGTGGACGGTCGATCAGCCGGACGCGGATGTCCTCGAGCGCGTCGCCCTCGACGCCGGGCTGGACGCGGCGACGGACATCGCGGCCTGCGATCTGTTCCTCGTGGCCTCCCAGGGCCCGGGGTTCTTCGGCTCGGACGGTCAGTTCGTCGCCGCGGGCCGGCAGGACAACCTGTCCTCCGTGCATGCGGCGCTCGCCGCCCTCGAGCGCCTCGCCTCCGCGGGCGGCGGCACCGGCGCGGGAGGCGAGGCGTCGCCCTCGTTCCCGCCCGTCGCCGGCGACGTCTGGGTCCTCGCCTGCTTCAACCATGAGGAGGTCGGCTCCGCCACCCGCTCCGGCGCCGCCGGTCCGATCCTGGAGGACGTCCTGCGCCGCACGGCCGCGGCGCTCGGCCGGGACGCGGAGGGGACGGCCCGGATGATCGCGGCCTCGTCGTGCGTCTCCTCCGACGCCGGGCACTCGGTCCACCCGAACTACGCGGACCGCCACGACCCGGACACCCGCCCCGTGATGGGGCGCGGCCCGATGGTCAAGATCAATGCCTCCCAGCGCTACGCGAGCGACGCCGTCGGCACGGCCCTGTGGAACCGCTCGTGCGAGGCCGCGGGCGTCGCCCATCAGGCCTTCGTGTCGAACAACGCGATGCCCTGCGGGTCGACGATCGGCCCGATCACGGCGACGCGCCTGGGGATCACCACGGTCGATGTGGGCATCGGCCTGCTATCGATGCATTCCGCCCGGGAGATGAGCCACATCGATGACCTCCTCGGGCTGTCCGCCGCCCTGGAGGCCTACTGGCTGGGAGCCTGACGGCCGTCCCCCGGAGTCCGTCGGCGGCGGGCTGCGGGAAGTTGAGGCGGGAACGCGGCGGTCGGCGTTGCGACGTCACTTTCTCGCGCCAGCGCCGTCCTCCGCGTCACAGCGCGGCGATCGCCTTGACCGTCACCGGCACGTTGCCCCGCGTCGCCTTGGAGTAGGGGCAGAGCTCGTGGGTGCGCTCCGCCAGCGCCTGCACGGCGTCGAGCTCCACGCCGGGGACATAGACCTCGATGGCGACGGCGATGGCGAAGGACTCGCCCTCGGGGCCCAGCGAGACCGACGTGCGCACGACGGAGTCGCGGAGCGCCTTCTTGGTCGCGGCGTCCGCGTCCGCGGCGGCCAATCCCATGGCGCCCTGGAAGCAGGCGCCGTAGCCCATCGCGAAGAGCTGCTCGGGATTGGTCCCGTCCCCGCGCCCGCCCATGGACTTCGGGGTGCGCAGGTCGAGCGACAGGTCGGGGTCGGTCGAGGTGGAGGTGCCGCTGCGCCCGCCCGTGGCCTGGGCGACGGCGGTGTACACGATGCTCTCAGGTGTGTTCGTCATGTGACCCATCCCACCACCGGGCCGCGCCGCCCGCAACAGATGGAGCGGCAACCGGGAGGGGCGCGCCGTACCCGCGGCGCCGTCAGGTTCCCCTCCTCTCCTCTCCCCTCCCGCGACTTCGGTTCTCTTTCCCCGCGACTTCGGTTCTCTTCTCCCGCGAGTTCGGTTCCCGCGCCGATTGACGAGGGCGGCGCCGGCTGCGCCGGCGCGGGCGCGGGCGCCCGGACACGAGGACGACCACCCCGCGCGGGGAAGTGATCTGCCCGCGGGAAAGGGATCTGGCCTCGGGGAAGGCAATTGCTCGCAGGGAAGCGCCATAGAGCTGCCCCGCGAGCATTCCGCTTCCCCACGGGCAGATCCCCGTGCGACAAGCGATCTCGCACACCCTCCCTCGCGGACAGCCCCCTCGCTCACACCCGCACCGGCGGACACCCCGCGGACCCACGCGCCACAAGCACCGAACTCACGGCGACACAGCACCGAACTCGGCGGAGAAGAGGACCGAAGTCGGCGGAGAAGGGGACCGAAGTCACGACGGGGGGCGGAGGGCGGGAGGCGACTCCACGAACTGCGCCTCGGCCTCGCCGGACAGGGCTCGGGCGATGGTCCGGGTGAACCGCTCGTTCATCGCGGGAAGCCCGTCGACGGGGAAGAACCGGGCCTCCGTGTTCTCCCCGTCGGCGGGGTAGGGCTCCCCCGAGATCCACTCCAACCAGAACGCCGTGTCCAGATACGTCGACACGTCGCCGTTGTCGTAGGTGACCGGGCCGACGACCTCGACGCCGACCAGGCGTCGCGCCCGGGCGCGCACCCCGGCCTCCTCGCGCACCTCCCGCTCGCACGCGGCGGCCGGCTCCTCGCCGGGATCGACGATGCCGGTGACCGGCGTCCACCGGCCGTCGTCCGCTCGGCGCACGCACAGGATCTCCACGTGCTCCCCGGTCCCAGACACCGGCTCGTCCCGCTGGCCGCCGGGGCGCGTCCGCGTGACGACCGCCGTGCAGCCGGGCATCCACAACGGCGCGTGCCCGACGTGGCGGCGCAGGTCCAGAACGAAGTCGGGGGTGGTCATGGAGGCCAGAGTACCCACGTCGGGGAGGCTCGGCCGCCGCCTTCCGAGTCGCGAGGGCCCCGCGCCCGACCGGCCGTTAGGCTGGGCGCATGACATTGATCGGAGCCATCGGCCGCCTCCAGCCCGACGGCTCCCGCCTCCCCCGGATCCGCGCGGGCCTCGCCCGCCTCGAGGCCGACCCGTCGGCCGTCCTGGTCCCCGTCGACGTCGGCTACCCCGCCGACTGCGTGGACGGCCGGCCTTTCGACATCCCCGACCTGCCGTCGGCGGCGCGCTCCCGCGACCGGGGCCGCATGCCGCGCGTCGCCGGGGGGACCCTCACGACGTGGCTGGTCGACGTGCTGCTGACCGGCATGTTCCTGCCAACGCGCACACCCGGGCGCGGCGCAGGGCCCACCGACGTCGCGGCGGACATGGACCCCCAGCGGCTCGGCCAGGCGATCGCCACCTGGGCGCCCTCGTGGCTGTCGCTGACCTGCGCGTCCCTGCGCGACAGCGGCCGGCCGGTGTCGGCCCACAGCGACGATCTGGCCGCGACCGGCAACTGCGGGTGCGGGGCCGTCGACTCGCTGGCCACGATCCTGGGCCTCCTCGGCCAGCGCCCCGCGGGGATCGTCTCCCTCATGGAGTCCTGGGGAGCGGACCCGGCCGATGTCCCCGTCTCCGTGCTGCGCCGCTGCGGGGACCTGGCCCTCACCATGCCCGACGGGGACGACATCGCCGGGGTCATCGCGGGGTACGCGGACGCCCCGATGCCCGTCATGCACGGCGGCCACGGGGAGATCGCGATCGTGGCGAACACGGTGCGCGGGACCACCGTCGACCCGGCCGCCGCGGGGGCCGTCCTCCTCGCCGCCGCGTCGCCGACGGGTCCCGACGAGGGCGTCCCCCCGTCCGCCCGCGGCGCGGGCGACGGCGAAGGCCGCGACGCGGCGGAGCGGACAGGGCGGGCGGCGCTGCCGCAGATCTTCGTCGTCGACGTCTGGGCGCTGGACGCGATCGCGGACTTCGCCTGCGAGCAGTCCGGGCGGACCGGCTGGCCGCTCGCGGTCGCGCGCGACGAGGTCGTGGCGACGGCCGCCGCCTTCAACGCGGCCACGCTGCTCACCCTGTGCGGTCCGCAGATGCCGTCCGCCGTGCTCCGCCCCTGAGCCCCGGGAGACCCTGCGATGACGCCCGCCGCCGTGCTCCCCGGCCTGGACGCGAGGACCCTGCTCCTCCTGTGCCTGGCGGCGCTGCTCGCCGGATGGGTGGACGCCGTGGTGGGCGGGGGCGGGCTCATCCAGCTGCCCGCGCTGCTCCTGGTCCCCGGCTTCGCCCCCGTCCAGGCCATCGCCACCAACAAGGTGGGGTCGATCATGGGCACGGCCGTGAGCTCGGCGACCTACTACCGGCGGGTCCACCCGGATCTGCGCCTGGCCGCGCCCACCGCCCTGGTCGCCCTGTGCGGCGCGTTCGGCGGGGCGGTGACGGCCCGCCGCATCCCGACGTCGGTGTTCACGCCGATCATCCTCGTGGCGCTGGCGGCCGTCCTCGTCTTCACCCTGGCGCGTCCCCGCATCGGCGCGGACGCCGGGACGCCGATGGCCCTCCGCGAGGCGCTGGCGCGGGCCGTCCCCTTCGGGGCGCTCATCGGCTTCTACGACGGCTTCATGGGGCCGGGCACCGGATCGTTCCTGGTCCTCGGGCTGGCGGCGCTCACCCGGCTGCCCTTCCTCCAGGCCACGGCCACGACGAAGATCGTCAACCTCGCGACGAACCTGGGCGCGCTGCTGTTCTTCGCGCCCCAGGGGCTGGTCGAGTGGCGGATCGGCCTGGCCATCGGGCTCGCCAACATGGCGGGCGGCTACCTGGGGGCGCGCACGGCGGTGCGTCTGGGCAGCCGCTTCGTGCGCGGGGTCCTCATCGTCGTGGTGAGCGCCCTCATCCTCAAGCTGGGCCTGCAGGTCGTCCAGGGGTGAGCGCCCCGCCGGAACGGGGTCGCCCTCGTCGGGCCCGGCTCCCGTGTCCGACCGGCCTCGGCGTCAGAAGATCTTCGCGAACTCCACCAGGCGGCGCTGGGCGTCGTCCAGGATGTCGGCGGCGTGCTCGGGATCGTGGTCCATGCCCTCCGCGGAGATGTCCGTGAAATCCGTGACGCCCATGAACTGCATGAGGGAGCGCACGTACACCGACGCCGGATCGCGATGGTCGAACAGGCCGCCGCTGGTCTGGATGTGGAGGGCCTTCTTGCCGTGGACGAGGCCCTCGGCCTCGCCGGCCTCGTTGTAGCGGAACGAGGTGCCCGCCACGCACGTCATGTCCAGCCACGCCTTGAGGCGCGTGGGGACCTGGAGGTTCCACAACGGGTTCGCGATGACGATCTTGTCGGAGGCCATGAACTGGTCCGTGTACCCGTTGAACAGCGTGACCTTCGCCTGCTCGTTGAGGGTGAGGTGGGCGAAGGGCGTGCCCGCGGCCAGCTCCCTCCACGCGTTGAGCAGGTCGAGGTCGATCTCGGGAACGGCGCGGTCGAACAGGCGCACGTCGGCGATCGCGTCGTCGGGATGCGCGGCGGTGTAGGCGCGCACGAACTCGTCGGTGAGGCGCATCGTCCGCGAGGACTGCGCACCCAGCGGATGCGCCCGCACCACCAGTACCCGTGCCATCGCATGCTCCCTTCCCAAGTCCGTCGGGCGCCGTCAGCCTCCCGGGGAGTCCTCCCCGCGAACGAGGGCGACCCGCCGCGCCGGTCTCCGCGTCATCCGCGGATCCCGCGCGGCGGGCCTGCGCCGTTGCCCCCAGCCTACCGGCGGCCGTCCGCCCCGGGATGGGACTTTCCGACCAGTCGGTCAGGCTGCGCCCGTCAGGCGCGGCCGGCGCGCGCCGCGGCGGGGCCGGCCTGCTCGCGGACCTCGTCGGACTCGGGGACGGCGATGTTGTCGTCGCGCACCTGCCGGTAGGCGGGCAGCTCGACGTAGAGCTCGTCGGTGAGCGGGTTGCGCCGACGGCGCAGGATCGTGCGGACCTGGTAGACCGCGACGGCGACGTTGGCAGCCAGCGCGATCGCGGACACCGTGAACAGCGCGGCCGGGTTGTGCGACGCACTCACGGAGAACTGCGAGTCCGTCACGAACGTGGGCACCGCCATCGTGAACATCATCCACAGCGCCAGCGTGTGGGCGCGGTGCTGGAGCCAGGCTCCCTTCTTGATCGCGAACGCGGTGATCGTGCAGGACAGCAGCAGGGCCGCCCCGGCGTAGAAGGAGTGGTCGCCGACGCAGTTGTAGACGTAGGCGAAGTTCCACAGGTCGTAGGCGACCACCCAGAACCACAGCATGTCCGGCCAGATCATGTCCTTGGATGCGTCGCGGGACACGAAGATGCCGAACCAGCCGCAGATCGTCAGCAGATTGAGCAGGCCGGCGATGCCGTTCATCCAGTTCCAGGCGCCCGACACCATGACGACGCCGTCGATGACCTGGCCGTTCGCGCCCATGGCGCCGACCTGGAAGTCGCGGATGCAGGCCTCGGTGATGTTGATGGCCAGGATCGCCGGCGGGAAGACGAGGAACCACTTGTTGGCCGCGACCCTCGGCACGTAGCGGATCAGCATGAAGCCCAGGCATCCCGCCAGGGCGGAGTAGACCTTCACCCAATGGAACCACGTCCCCGTCGAGGAGCCCGAGCCGGCGGTGGTGGGCCAGACGAAGAGCGTGAGGACGATCGGCAGCACGATGAAGAAGGCGATGCCCGCCCATTTCCATCGACGGGTCACCTCATTGAGGCCGATGAGGGCCCCCAGGACGACCAGCCAGGCCACCCAGGAGTACCAGGGGATCGATTCGTAGAGGAACATGCGCGGTCTCCTTCGAAGACGCCGACGCCTCCGCGTGTCGGCGCGCGGCGGGCGCCCGTTGTGTGAGGGGCGCGTCGGAGAGGCGGGCCCGCCTCCGACGTCTCGCCCACGGTAGGCAGCGCCGGCGGAGCCGGTCGTTGGACACATCCGCCGACCTGTCGAAAACGGACCGCCCGGTGCGGGCGGGCTGGGACAATGGACGATGTGTTCCAGGACCTCCGTCCCAGCCCGCCCGCGCCGCCCTCGTCCCCGACGCCCTCGGAGGAGCCCACGATGCCCACCGATCCCGACCCCGAGCCCGCCGCGGACGGGGCGCGGCGGCGCCCTCCCGGGCCCTGCCCCTCCCCGACCCGCGAGCGCCTGCGCGCGGCACTCACCGAACAGCTGCGAGACGCGCCGCTGTCGAAGATCACGGTCTCCGGGCTGGCTGAGGCGGCCGGCATCACCCGGCAGGCCTTCTACTACCATTTCGCCGACGTCTACGACCTGGCGGTGTGGGTGTTCCGCACGGACGTCGCCAACGGGATCCTGGCCCACGCCTCCTACGATCAGTGGGCCGACGGATTCCTGGAGCTCATGGGCTATGTGCAGGACCACGCCACCGAGGCCGACGCCGTCGTCCGCTCCCTGTCGCACCAGGAGCTCGAGTCCTTCTTCTTCCACGCGTTGCGGCCGATGATGAGCGCGATCGTGGCCGAACTGGAGTCGGGCCTGCCCGCCGGCCTGTCCGTGGCGGGCGAGGACCGGGCGTTCATCATCGACCACTACACGCTGAGCGTCCTCGGGCATTTCCTGCATTGGCTGGCCCGCGGCATGCGCGACGACCCGGTCGCACTGGTCGAGCGCCTGGAGAGGCTGATGCGCGGGTCGGTGCAGGCGTCCCTCGAGCGGTTCGCCCAGCCACGCCCGAGGGCGGAGAACTGAGGTGGGAACGCACGTGACGGCGTTGCGACCCACCGTTCCCGTACGCCCCCCGCGCGCGCTCCCCCGAGGCGCCGTGCCGGTCGCGTTGGGCCGCCACGCCCTGGGGCTCATCGCGCAGGACGTGCGCGCCCGCGGGATCTCGCACCTGGCCGTGCCCGCCTACCGCTGCCTCACCATGGTGACGCCGTTCCAGCTGGAGGGGTTCCACCTGGCGGACGTGGCCGTCGGCCCGGACCTCATGGCGGAGCCAGACGCCCTGAGCCGGCTCGTCCGCGGGGATCCGCCGGGCTCATGGGCCGTCCTGCACTGCGAGGTCTTCGGCGCCGCCCCCTCGCCGGCGCTGTCCCGCGTCCTGACGGACCTCCGCCGCGCCGGGGCCGTCCTGATCCTCGACGAGACCCATCGGTGGCCGCTCCCCCCGCAGCTGCCGGCCGACTACGCGGCGGCGTCGATCCGCAAGCTCACCGGCCTGCCCGACGGCGCGTTCGCCTGGGGCGGGGCGCTCGGACGCCCGGGCGGACCCGCCC
>JAFAAX010000184.1 GCA_023426345.1 Actinomycetes bacterium | reverse complement strand
GCCGGAACGGGACCGTCATCCGGGCGGGCCGCGGTCACCGCCTCCATCGTGTCCCGGGCGCTCACAGGATCACCCCCACGGGATCCAGAGAGCACAGGACAACCTCGGCTGTCTGGCCGCGTTCCTGAGCCCGCTCCTGGGCGCGCTGGGCCGCAGTGAGGCTCAGGTAGACGCGCCTGCGAGCGTGGTCCCCGTCAACCTCCACGACGACGACATACACGCCGGACAACATGGCGGCCAGACGATCACCCGCGGTAGACTGAACACTGTTCGGGTCGCCGCCTTGAACTCTTTGATCCGCCTCGGTTCGCCTGCCGGGGCGGATTCTCTTTGCCGTCGTCACCGGGCACCACCGGCCTTGACGAGGGCGGCGATGCGGTCACGTTGGGCGGGGGTGAGGGGCGGGGCCTCGGCGACGACGCGGGACACGTAGTCCTCGATCTTCGCGGCCGCGAGATCCCGTCGGGCCGTGGTGACATCCGCGGCGGTACCCCTGCGGGCCGCTGCGCCGAGCTTCCCGCGGGCTGATTGCACTTGCTGGGACATGGAGAAAGCGCCTCCGGGCATGGTGAATCCACGCACCCGGTGAGGCGCTTTACTTTCGGAGCTCTCCCTACTCCGACGGGGCGGTCTGTTCCCTGCTGTCGTCTGGCCTACCTACTGCCAGCGCTCTAAGCATAGCGTGGACTTCCCCCAACGTGAGTCGGTCGATCCCGGCGCGCCGCGCATTGTCGAGGACCTCCCACAGGCGATCCTCCCGCACGTCCACGGTCTCCCGGTGGCACCGGTGGCACTCCAGCCGGTGGACATTCCGAGTCCCACGGGCGTTGTCGTCTATCGCGGTCTGAATCTCGCTCTCCGACGAGTTGGCCCGCCCCGTAAGGGCATCGAGCAGTAAGGGTGATACGCCGGGGCGCTCGTCGCCCTTCAACGTCACGATGTCCCCGTTGTATCGCGTGGCTGCCGCCACGAACCGCGCGACGTTGCCGTTCACCGCACCGGTGCCGTGGCCCCTCGGCGCACTGACTATCCACCCGGGACCGACCGGTCTGGGCACAAACGCCCTCACCAACGATTCCGGGTGCTTCGGGTGCAGTGCGGCCCGGTCGCACACGATACGGATCTCGTTGACGTCAGTCATCTCCGCGCCTCCACTCCAGCACGACGTTGTCTGCCGACGTCCTACGCCCGCGGCCTGGCGGGGTGATCGTCACCGACTCGAACAGGGCCCGCACGACGTCACGCTTCACCAGGATGTCGAGACCATCCCACAGAGCGGCGACATCCTCGGCCGTGACGAACTGCGCCACGACACTACGTTTCGACGCCTCCGCGAGATCCCGCTCGACCCGCTGGGACTCGGTCTCCACGTCCTTGGTGATCCGAGACAACTGGGTCCCGGTGATCGTGCCAGCGGCGAACAGGGCGGCGGCCTCGTCCATCCGGGCGCGCAACACTTCCGCCCGGTCCCGCAACACTGCGACGTTGGCCCGGTCCTCCGGCTGGAGGAGATCCCCGACATCAGGAAGGGAAAGCCTTCGCACGCACACGGCCGCCACGACCTCGTCAACGGTCTCGGCGTCCGCAGCGACGTGCCACAGGGCCCCACACTTGTACGCGCGGTTGCCCTGGCGGTTCCGTGAGCTCACCATCCGGGCGCCGCACCGGCCGCATACCGCAATGTTCCCGAGGAGGTACCGCGTACCCGGGTCGGGGGACACCTTGCGTGCCGGGTCCGTCAGCAGAGCCTTCGCCGCGCGCCACGTGTCGACGTCGACAATCGGCTCCCATTGCCCCTGCGCGACGACCTCCCCGAGGTACTCGCTCTGGGCGGCATTGCGGCCGGCGGTGAGGACGTCTCGCACGCTGGGGGCGCGCCACGGATTCCCGGATGTCGTCGTCGTGCCTGCGGCGTTCCATCCCCGCGCGATGGCGAGGAGAGACACTCCCGAGATGGCCTGCCGGTAAGCGTCGCGAATGAGGGCGGCCTCGGCGGGGACCTGCTCGTAGTCCCGGGTGAATCCGAACGGTCGGCGGCCGGTCTTCGTCGGTCGGCCTGCCTGGGCGGCTTGTAGGTTGGCGCGCTTTCGCCGCGTCGAGGTCCTCTCGACTTCCGACCTGGCCACGCTGGCCTTGATCCGGGCGAACAGTCGGCCCGCGTCGGTACCGAGGTCGGCCTCTCCGTTCGCGGTGACCACGACCAGTCCCGAGGTCTCGGCCCGGTCGATCCAGTCCTCCAGCTGGCGGGGCTGGCGGGTGAGCCGGTCGAGGTCCCAGCAGATGAGGGCGTCGAAGATGCCGGCCTCGTAGTCTCGGATGAGGCGGTTGTAGGCGGGGCGGGTGACGTTCTTCTTCGAGGCACTCACCGAATTGTCGACGTACTCCCCGACGACCTCCCACCCTCGGCGTTCCGCGAGCTTGAGGCAGTCCTCCCTCTGGCGGTCGACGGCGAGCCGCTCCCCGGTTTGGTCGATCGAGATCCGCAGGTAGACCGCGACGCGGCGTGTCTTGCTCTTCCCCATGGGAAGAGTGTATCATCACAGAATCCACTAGCCGAGGAAGCGCGCCCAGTCCATCCACGCGTCGAGGCGCCGCCACCGCCCGCCCAGGTAGGCGACGCCCACGGCAGCGAGCAGGGCGATCGGCAGGTGGACCGCGGTGAGGAACGGGGTCTGCGCGCCGTCCGCATGGGGAAAGACATTGACGAGGGCAGCGCTGGCGCCGAAGACCGCGACGAGCACGCCCAGGCCGGCGGCCCCGCCGAGGCGGTCCACCAGGGAGGCGGACGCGGCGGCGCCCTCTGGTCCGTCCTCGTCCCCGGACGGGAGCGCCCGCCGGATCATGAAGTACGCGACGAGGAACGGCAGGACCAGCAGGGCGATGTTGCGGAGGTAGAACTCACCGCTGCCCGCGTCGCCGAGGACCTGGTACGGGATCCGCACGGCCAGGCCGGCCGCCAGGCCGAGCACCAGGGCGAGCCCCAGGTCGGAGGGGAAGGTGTGAGGGGAGCGGGCCGCGGGGGCGCCCTCGTCCGCGATGCGCGGGACCGGGGATGGGCTGCCCGCGGTCGCGTCCGGCGCGGGCCGGTCGGAGGCGCTGGAGCCGGTGAGCACCAGCTGGCGCCACAGTCGGTCGGAGTGGACCTGGGCGTACTGGCGGGAGACCGCGTCCTGGGCGCCCAGGCGCTTGACGGCGATGAGGAAGGCCTCGTCGGGATGCAGGCCCACGGAGCGCAGGTCGTGGACCTGGGCGAGGAGGTGGTCGGTGAGCTCGTCGACGTCGTCGGCGCTCATGCCGGGGCGGTGGGCCATCAGCGTCCGCCACTCCTCGAGTGGGACGCCCAGATCGTCGGGGAGGGGTGCGGGCGTCGGGGACATGGGGCCTCCTCAGGCGGTGGGGGCGGCGAGGCGGCGCGCCGGTTCGGGTGGGAGCAGGCCGGCGAGGGTCTGAGTGACGACGTGGAACTGGGAGGCCTGGCCCGCGAGTTCGCGGCGGCCGTCGGCCGTGAGCGCGTAGTACTTGCGGCGCCGCCCCTCGGGAGAGGGCCGCCACTGGGCGGTGACGAACCCCTGCTGCTCGAGGCGGTGGAGGAGGGGGTAGAGCATGCCCTCGCTCCACTCGAGCTCGCCGCCGGAGGCCTCGGCGATGCGGCGCAGCAGCGAGTAGCCGTAGTCCTCGCCGCGGCTGAGGACGGCCAGCACGATGGGCGTGGCCGAGGCGGCGACGAGGTCCTTCGAGAGTCTCATGGCATCCCTTGAGGTGTGAGGTGTGGTGAGTCTGGAACGGGAGCCTAGCACTTCAAGGTATGTGGTGCGCGACTCTGAGGCGCGCCGGTGTGAGCGGATCGACGTCGGACCGGGACGCCCCGGGTTTGCCGCGGCGGCGCGCCGCCCGCTACAGTGTCGTCGTTGCCTGCGCGCCGGGACCCCTCGGAACGGCAGGCGCGGCCACCTTAGCTCAGTCGGCAGAGCGATTCACTCGTAATGAATAGGTCCGGAGTTCGATTCTCCGAGGTGGCTCCAGGTTTGAGGGGGGTGAAGATGCCCCATTGTCTGCCAATCTGTCGGCCTATCGCGCGCGGCACGCAACGCAGCAGGTCACGTCCAGTTGCGCCTCCAGCTCGAGCCTTGATGCTCGTCTCGTGTCGGGCGGCGGGGCGGGGGAGCTAGCGGTAGTCCTCCGTGTCTCGGCATGCGAGGAACTCGGCTTCCCATAGGTCAATCGTCTCGATCTTGTGAGACGTGCGGATGATGCCCCTTGAGGCCTTGACGTCAGGGTCGAACCACTTCACCGCTTCGACGCGTGCGACCTGTTCGTCGTAGGCGTACTCCAAGGCTGGCGCGAGGTCCGTGTCTCTGGAGGCGAGCACGACGGTGTCGTAGAGGCGACTGCGGGCAAGTTTGACGAGCATGAGGGCACACAGCACGTCGATGCCCTTTTCAGACACCTTGCCGTCCTTGTAGTACTTGAGTGGTCTGTGTGTGACCTCGACGACGCCTTGGTGCCCCGCCTTCCAGTTCGATGCTTGACGTAGGTTGCGGGAGTTCCCAAGCCCGTCGCGTCTTGGATCTGGGAGACCGCGAAACACCTCGACCCGTGAGACCGTGAACTCATGGTCGTCGTTACCGCTCAAGCGGTTCTTCACGCTGACGACTTGGCATGCGAACTTGAACGGGTCGAAGAGCGCTTCATACATCGGACGATCAGGCATGAACGTTCGCCACGCGCCGTTGTGCATGTTCTGGTAGTCGATGACAACGGCGACGCGGTTGGTCATGGGAACTCCCCAGCTATGAAAAGACCCCGCCAGTCCGGTTTCCCGGAGGGCGGGGAGGTATGGCTACAGTTTGGTGCGTGTGGGCCGTTGGTGTCAACCCGACTGTCCTGTGATTTGTCTCTGTGCAGGTCGACGGCGTGTCCTCTGCTAGCTGAACGCACGAAAGCCACCCCCGGCCCGGGAGAAGTCCCGGGTCGTCGTGAGAGAAGTGCCAGCTTGACGACGGCCGGCTCCCGGCGAGCGGAATTCCGCTGTCACCGGGCAAGCGGATAGTCGCCGACGACGCGATAGAGGGGACCGCCGCGCGCGCCCTGCCCGGGACGGGACTCGAGGAGCCGGAACGCCTCGACCGTCCAGACCGGGCCCGTGTAGACCGCGAGGGCATGGGCCAGCGCCTCCAGGGGCTCGGGCGCGGCGGGCATCGCGACGTCCCGGCGATCGGGATCCCGCCCGTGTCCACGGCGGGTGCCACGGCCTCGTCGGGCCTCCTGTCGGCGGCTCCCGCCGCGCGCGCCCTTCCCGGACTCCCGGCGGACACGGGCCACCGTGAGGTGCGGGCGGTGCGGGCGGGCGTCCTCCGGGAGAGGCCGCACCGAGGCGTCCAGGCAGGCGGCGGCCAGCGCGCCCAGCCGCTCGGCCCGTCCGCCGACGCCGAGCCACAGGACCCGCCCCATGAAGGTGCCCGCGCCGCGCAGCTCGAGCTCGAAGGGGGCGGCGTCGCGCGCGACCTCCGTGAGCGCGGTGTGCAGGTCAGGCACCGAGCCCTCCGGGATGTCGCCGTAGAAGGCGAGCGTGAGGTGCAGATTCTCCCGCGCCACCCACAGGGGGCCGAGACGCCAGTCGTCCGGTTCTGCCGCGGGATCGTCGCCGGGGCCGTCGGCCGTCCAGGAGTCGATCCGTCCCGCCAGCGGGGATCCGGCGGCGGAACCGGCCCCGACGGCGTCGAGCGCGCGCTCGACATGGTCCAGGACGAGAGGCGGCGGGGTGATCGCGGCGAACAGTCGCATGCGTTCATCGTCGCTGTCGGCGGCGGGTCCGGCAACCCCGCGCGGCGCGGCCGGGGCTCGCGTGGCGTTCGCCCAGAGCCCCACACTAAGTCCGACAGACACGGTCGAACGGCATTCACTCCTGGCGGACGGCGGTTGTGGGCACGGCCGACGTCTGCGGCATCCGTTCCTGACATCGCGTCGTCTCCGATGCGGGCCGCGGTTCGGTAGGCTGGCCGACGTGACAGAATCCGCTCCCGTGTCAGAACAAGTCCCGGCGTCGTCGGCATCGCTGATGCCGGGCGGGTCCGAGCAGGTGGGGGCCGCCCTCGTCACTGAGGAGAGCGCACCGCGGACGGAAGACGGAAGCGGCGCCGCGGCGGTCGGGGCCGGACCGGCGCCGGAGACCGACGCCGCGCTCCCCGCTTCCGCCCTCCCGCGGGCCGAGGCCGAGCGCCCGGCGGTCATCCTGGTCAACCTGGGCACACCCGACGCGCCGACGGCCAAGGCGGTGCGGCCCTACCTGCGCGAGTTCCTCTCCGACCGGCGCGTCATCGAGACCAATCCGGCGCTGTGGCGCCCGATCCTGGAGGGGATCATCCTCCGCGTCCGCCCGCGCAAGTCCGCGGAGAAATACGCGTCGGTGTGGATGCCCGAGGGCTCGCCCCTCATGCACTGGTCGGCGCGGCAGCGCGACGGGCTGGCCCGCGCGCTGGCCGCCGACGGGCTCAGCTCTGACCGCGTGCAGGTCCGGGTGGCCATGCGCTACGGCCGCCCCGCGCTGCGCGACGTCCTCTCCGAGCTCCACGCCGCCGGCACACGGCGCGTCCTGGTCCTCCCGGCCTACCCGCAGTACGCGGCGTCGTCGGCCGGCACCGTCATCGACGAGGTCGCCCGCTGGACTCTGGCCGCCCGCGATCAACTGGAGGTGCGCACCGTCCGCTCCTTCCCCGACTCCGAGCCGTATATCGAGGCGCTGGCGGCGGCCATTGAGGGGCACTGGGCCGGCCCCGCCGGCCGGCCGGACTTCGCGGCGGGCGACAGGCTGGTCCTCAGCTTCCATGGGATCCCGGCGGCCATGCATCGGGGCGGCGACCCGTACCACGCCGAGTGCCTGGCCACGGCGCGACTGCTCGGCGAGCGGCTCGGGCTGCGCGTGGCCGAGACGCCTGGGGATGCCGCCGAGGACGCGGGCGCCGGGCCGGCGCCCGTCCGGCATGACACGTCGGAGGACGTCGACCGGGGCGAGGTCCTGGTCCGCTTCCAGTCGGTGTTCGGACCGTCGGAGTGGATCGGGCCGGCGACGATCGACACGATGGGAGCGCTCGGCCTGGCCGGCACGGGCCGTGTCGACGTCATCTGCCCCGGCTTCATGGCCGACTGCCTGGAGACCCTCGAAGAGATCGACCAGCTCAACCGCGC
Organism: Actinomycetes bacterium; assembly: GCA_023426345.1. Lineage (GTDB taxonomy): Bacteria > Actinomycetota > Actinomycetes > Actinomycetales > Actinomycetaceae > Pauljensenia. Next base: position 5,174 of record JAFAAX010000184.1, on the reverse strand, counting down.
GACGTTCCTCGAGGCCGGCGGACGGGAGTTCCACTACATCCCGTGGGCCAACGACTCAGCCGGGTGCGTGGCGACCCTGGCGCGCGAGGCCCGGCGCGGCCTGGCCGGATGGGTGGAGGCCTGAGGGCCGGCATCTCCTCGATCGGGGTGTGGAGAGCGACCCCGCTCGGCTGGGCCTGTCCGGCCGCGCGCGAGAGGCGGGGCATGGCGGGCGTGGCGCGCGCGGGCGCTGGCGGCCCTGCGACAATGGGCCGATGGAGACGCACTGGTCGTTCGACCGCATGACGCCGGACCGCGCGCGCACGATCGCCCAGGACTGGGCCTACCCTCCCCCTTACGACTTCTACGACATGACGGCCGACCCGGAGGACCTCGAGGAGTTCCTCACGCCCGGTCAGTGGCCCGAGATCATCGAGGCGGCGACAGGCGACCAGGGCGACCTGGCCGGTTTCTTCACCGCGGAGTTCTCGGGCGACGCGGCCGAACTGGGACTCGGCATGCGCCCCGACCTCACCGGGCGCGGCGCGGGCGAGGCCTTCACGCGCGCCTGCCTGGAGAGGCTGCGGGCACTCCGTCCCGAGGTGCGGCGGGTGACGCTGATGGTCGCGGCGTTCAACGTCCGGGCGCGGACCGTCTACGAGCGCTGTGGCTTCGCGGCGACCGGGCGCCACGTCGCGCCCTGCGCGGGGCGGCCGGTGGAGTTCATCGACATGGCGTGGGTGCTCGCTCGGAGCTGAGAGATCCGTGGCGAACGGAGGGGCCGGCTTCTGAGTGCCGCGTACTGCGCTCAGAGCGCGCCCCTCGGGAAGCGCGCGGGACCCGTTCTCACAGCGGGAGAGAAGCCGAGAAGGAGGAGGTCTCGACCAACGGCCAGACGCCGGCGTATCCACCCGTCGAGACGGGCACCTCGTCATGCCGGGAAGCGTCCGGGCGCTGTCCGGCGTCCGCGTCGGCCGGCTCTCCGAACACCGCCGTGGCGCCCGGCGCTTCGGACCAGGGGGTCCACCCGGCGTCGCCCGTCGCGACGAACCGGACCGCGGCCGCATGGAGGCGGTCGGCCAGGTCCTGAGGCGGCATGGGGCCGGCCAGGGCGGCGACGCCCGGCGCGCCCAGGCAGTCGAAGAAGAACGGGATGTCCAGGCAGTGGGAGGCGAAACCCGAGACCGACGACGGCCATGCGAACCGATAGGCCCAGGTCGGGGCCGGCCCGGTCGCCGCGACCGTCGCTCGGGCCGCCCCGGCCCGCCGCGCCTCGGCGAACCACGGCACGCCGCGCCTGAGTGCCGCGTCCGATCCGTAGCGGCCGAGGAAGCGGCCATGCCCGGCCGTCGTCAGCCGGTCGCGGTTGGCGGCCACATACGCGCGCCGCTCGGCGCCGCGCAGGCCCAGCGCCCCCAAGGCGAGACCGACCGGCACATGGCGCAGCGCCCGCTCGAAAGGCGAGACGACCTGGGAGAACTCATCGTCCGTGGCGCCGACGACGAGCGGCGTCCCGGCCCCGGCCCCGCTGGCCAGCGAGTCCGGCGTCGGCCGGGGGATCAGCGCGCCGTCGACCATCGGAGACCACGCGATCGGCTCGTGGAGCAGCGCCCGCACGCCCGCCAGCGGATGGCGCGAGGGCGGCCGCGCCGCCCGGTCCTGCAGCCCCAGCAGCCAGTCCTCGGACACCGACGCGAACCCTTCGCGGGTGCGCGGAACGCCGGCCAGTGCCGCCAGGCGCTCGGCCTGCTCCTGGGCGAGCTCGCGGGGCACATCCCCCAGGGCCGTCGACAGGCAGACGACCTGGTGGAACAGCCCCTCGGCCGCGCCGCCGGGCCCGGAGATGCCGAGCAGAGTGAGCGCCGCGCCGGCGCCGGCGGACTGGCCGGCGATCGTCACCCGGGCGGGGTCGCCGCCGAACGCCTCGATGTTCTCACCCACCCATTCCAGGGCCGCGATCCAGTCGAGGACCCCGCGGTTGTCGGGCGCTCCGGGGATCCAGCCGAATCCGTCGAACCCCAGCCGGTAGGAGATCGTCACCGTGACGACGCCGTCCCGGTTGAAGGCGGCCCCGTCGTACCACGGGCTGGCCGGCGACCCGGCCGTGTACCCGCCGCCGTGGATCCACACCAGGACCGGCAGATGCGCGGCCCGGTCGGCGGGAGCGGGGGTGTAGACGTCGACGTTGAGGGTGGCCGCCCCGGGCACGACGGGCTCGGGGACGGACGTGGGGCCCACCTCGTGCCGCTTGGCGGTGGCTCCATGGACGAGGGCGTCCCGCACTCCCTCCCACGGCTCCGGACGCCTCGGGGCGGCGAAGCGGAGCGGGCCCACCGGCGCCGCCGCGAAGGGAATGCCGAGGAAGGCGGCCGACCGGTGCGGGGCGCCGACAGCGGCCGGCGCCGAGGCCGCCGCTCGTGCCCGGCCGGGCCGATCGACTGGGGGAACGGCCGTGCGGGCGTCCCCGTCCGGGAACGGCATCGAGGCGGAGGGGATGGTCCGCCACCTCCCGCGGACGGGCCCGGAAGAGGTGGCGACGATCGGCTGTTCCATGCTCCGACTCTAGGCCGCCCGGCGATCGGCGCACGCGGGGGCCCAGTGCCCCGTGGCCCGGCCCGACCGGCGGGTGCCGGGCGGACGCGGCAGGCCGCGCCGGACCGGAGGGGAGCGCCCGTCCCCCGCGAGCCTCATCACCGTCAACGATGTATCGTTTTGTATCGGGAAGGGAGTGGATCGGTCGGACGGCACCGGTCCAGGATCCCGCTCGGAAGGAGGACACCTCATGCATGGCGCATATGGACACGGGGATGCCGGCGGTCGCCGGGATCGCAGAGAGGACATGCGGAGCCCCTGGGAGCTCCTCGACGAGGTCCGCGAGGAGTTCGGCACCCGCGGCGGCCGCGGGCGCGGATACGGGCACGGCCCGGGCCCGCGGGCCGGGCGCGGCGACATCCGCACGGCGATCCTGCTCCTCCTCGACGGCGAGCCGATGCACGGCTACCAGATCATCCACGAGATCGAGGACCGCTCGGAGGGGACGTGGAGGCCCAGCCCGGGATCGATCTACCCGACGCTGCAGCTCCTCGCCGACGAGGGCGTGGTCGTGGTCGAGGAGTCGGACGGCCGCAAGACCTACGCGCTCACCGACGCGGGGCACGCCGAGGCGGCGGCCGCGAAGGAGAAGCCCGCGCCGTGGGCGACGTCGGCGGCCGAGGATGCAGGACACGCGGCTGCCCTGCCGCGCGCCGGCGTCAAGCTGGGGCAGGCCGTCGCGCAGGTCGTCTCCAGCGGCACGCCCGATCAGGTGGAGCGGGCGGTGGCCGTCGTCGACGAGGCGCGCCGCAGGCTCTACTCGATCCTCGCCGAGGAGTGAGGGTCCGTCCGCGCGCGCCGCGCGCCACGGCCCTACGCTGAGGAGATCGAGGGGATGCCGCCGGACGGGTCGGCATCGGGGGAGATCGGATGACCGACCAGACAAGACTGCGCGCTCGCCGCCGGCGGATCCTGCGATTCGCCCTGCGCCACATGGTGCGGGAATGGTGGTTCGAGATCGTCCTCCCGCGGATCGGGTGGGGGGCGATGTCGCGCCGGGGCCGCGACGCGCGGTTCCTCGCCATCGCGCGGTCCTTCCACGCGCTGGCCGCCGAGCTGGGCGGGTTGATGATCAAGGTCGGGCAGTTCATGTCGACCCGGATGGACGTCCTGCCGCCCGGGATCACCGACGAGCTGGCCTCGTTGCAGGACGAGGTCGATCCCGTCGATTTCGCGGACATCCGCGCGCTGGTCGAGTCCGAGTTCGGCGGCGCGCCCCTGGAACGGGTCTTCGCGGACGTCGATCCGGTCCCGGTGGCCTCGGCCTCCCTCGGACAGGCCCACCGGGCGAGGCTGCAGGCGGTGGACGCGGGGGAGACGGGGTTCGAGGACGTCGTGGTCAAGGTCCAACGCCCCGGCATCGAGGACATCGTCGACATCGACCTGTCCGCGCTGCGCCAGGTCGCCCGATGGCTCGACCGCATCCGGTTCATCGCCCGGCGCGCGGACGTCCCGGCGCTCATCGAGGAGTTCGCGCGCACCAGCCTGGAGGAGCTCGACTACCTCCATGAGGCCCGCAGCGCCGAGCGTTTCGCTGAGAACTTCGCCGAGGATCCGCGCGTGAACAGCCCCGAGGTGGTCTGGGAGCGCACCACCCGGCGCGTCCTCACGCTCTCCGACGTCACGGCCCTCAAGATCTCCGACGTCGAGGGACTGCGAGCCGCGGGGATCGACCCGGCCGAGGTCGCCGCCGATCTGGCGTCCGTGATGTTCGACCAGTTCTTCGCCGACGGCTTCTTCCACGCGGATCCCCACCCGGGGAACCTGTTCGTCACGCCGCGGGAGACGGGCGCGGCCGATGCGGCCGATGCGGGCCACCCCTTCGTCCTCACGTTCATCGACTTCGGGATGATGGGGGAGGTCCCCGACACGGTGCGCGCCGCTCTGCGCGAGCTGGTGGTCGCGATCGCCGCCCGCGACGGGGAGGCGATCGTCGCCGGCATGCAGAGCCTGGGCGTCCTGCTGCCCGGCGCCGACACCGCCATGCTGGCCCGGGCCATGACGGAGCTGTTCGAGCGATTCGGCGGGATGGACGTCTCCGAGCTGGAGGCGCTGGACCCGCAGGAGTTCACGGACTTCGCGGAGCGGTTCAGCGACGTCATGCGGACGATGCCGTTCCAGCTGCCCGAGGACTTCCTGTGGATCTTCCGGTCCGTGTCCCTGGTCTCCGGCCTGTGCACGGCGCTGGATCCGCAGTTCAACATCTGGGCGGCCGTCCAGCCCTACATCCAGCGACTGGTCCGCGAGGAAGGCGGCGGCACGCTGCGCGAGGCGCTCGGCCGGGCGGGCGGCGCGCTGCGGACCGCGGCGGCCCTGCCGGGGCGCCTCGATCATCTGGTGTCCACCGCGGAGCACGGGGACCTGGCGATCCGAGCTCCGGGAACGGACCGCGAACTGCGCCGACTGGAGCAGGCCGTGCGCCGCGTCGCGTGGGCGGTCCTCTTCGCCGCGCTCTTCATCGGCGGGGTCCTGCTGCGCGCCACCGACCCGGGGTGGGGCGCGGCCGCGATGGGCGTGTCCGCGGTGCCGCTGCTGGCCGCCCTCCTGACGGGCGGGCGCCGTCGGCCCGTCGGCCATCCGCGGGGGCGCTCCCGGCGCTGACG
>JAFAAX010000172.1 GCA_023426345.1 Actinomycetes bacterium | reverse complement strand
CCGGCGGCGGGGGCCGCCCCCGCGGACGCCGCGACGACGCGCCTCGGCGCCGCAGCGTCCGGGCCCGACGCCCCCACGGAGGCCATCGCCGCCGTCGGCGCCTCCCTGCCGGTCCCTCCGACCAGCGCGGACCCGGGGGAACCCACGCAGCCGGAGCTCGACGAGGCGATCGCCTACCGGCTGCCCGACGAGGACCTCCTGGTGCGCGGCGCGCCGCACAAGACCCGCTCGGCGGCCAACGACCACGTCGTCGAGGCGCTCCAGCAGGTCCTCTCCGAGTTCAGCGTCGACGCGGCGGTGACCGGCTTCTCCCGGGGGCCGACGGTCACGCGCTACGAGCTCACGCTGGGCCCGGGCGTCAAGGTCGAGCGCATCACTGCGCTGTCGAAGAACATCGCCTACGCGGTGGCGAGCGCCGACGTGCGCATCCTCAGCCCCATCCCCGGCAAGTCGGCGATCGGCATCGAGATCCCGAACTCGGACCGCGAGACGGTGGCGCTGGGCGACGTCCTGCGTTCGGGCGCCGCGCGGCGCAACCAGCATCCGCTGGTCGTCGGCGTCGGCAAGGACGTCGAGGGCGGCTACGTCGTGACGAACCTGGCGAAGACCCCGCACCTGCTGGTCGCCGGCCAGACGGGCTCGGGCAAGTCGAGCTTCGTCAACTCCATGATCACGTCGATCATGATGCGCGCCACGCCCGCCCAGGTGCGGATGATCCTCGTCGACCCCAAGCGCGTCGAGCTCACCGTCTACGAGGGGATCCCGCACCTGGTCAGCCCCATCATCACGGACCCGAAGAAGGCGGCGGAGGCCCTCGAGTGGGTCGTCCGAGAGATGGACGCGCGCTACGACGACCTGGCGACCTACGGGTTCAAGCATGTCGACGACTTCAACAAGGCGGTGTCCTCGGGCCAGGTCACGGCCCTGCCGGGCCTCAACCGGACGCTGCGCCCCTACCCCTACCTGCTCGTCGTCGTCGACGAGCTGGCCGACCTCATGATGGTGGCCCCCCGCGACGTCGAGGCCTCCGTCCAGCGGATCACGCAGTTGGCGCGGGCCGCCGGCATCCATCTGGTGCTGGCCACGCAGCGCCCGTCGGTCGACGTGGTCACGGGCCTCATCAAGGCGAACATCCCGTCGCGCCTGGCCTTCGCCACGTCGTCGCTGGCGGACTCGCGCGTCATCCTGGACCAGCCCGGCGCCGAGAAGCTCATCGGACAGGGCGACGCGCTCTATCTGCCCGCCGGCGCCGCCAAGCCGCTGCGCGTGCAGGGCGCCTGGGTGACCGAGTCGGAGATCCACGCCGTCGTCGCCCACGTGAAGTCCCAGATGGAGGCCCATTACCGCGCCGATGTGGTGGCGCCGGCGAAGGAGGCCAAGGTCGCCGAGGACATCGGCGACGACCTCGACGACCTCCTCCAGGCCGCGGAGCTCGTCATCTCCACGCAGCTCGGGTCCACCTCGATGCTCCAGCGCAAGCTCCGGGTCGGATTCGCGCGGGCGGGCCGACTCATGGATCTGCTGGAGTCGCGCGACATCGTCGGGCCGTCGGAGGGGTCGAAGGCCCGGGAGGTCCTGGTGCCCCCGGAGTCCCTCCCCGAGGTCCTCGCGATGCTCCGCGGGGAGACGCCGACGCCGGAGGCCGCCGCGGCCTTCGCCGACGCGACGGGGAACGGCCCCTCCGATCCTCCGCCCGCCGCGGAGGGAACGGTGTCCGAGGGACCCGGCCACGCGGGGCCGCCCTCGTCGGCGGGGGATCGCGATCCCTACGCGGGCCACGACTTCGGCGGGCGCGGCCCGTCGTTCGAGGACGAGGAGCCGGAGGAGGACGAGGACGCCTGGCAGCTCACCGGACGGTGAGCGGGGTCGGGTAGGATCATCGTGATGAATGGTTCGAACGTGTCCCGTCGTGGCGGCACCGGCGATGTCCCCGTGGTGAACGTGCCCAACGCCCTCACCGTCGGGCGCCTGGCGCTGGTGCCCGTCTTCGTCTGGCTGATGCTCCTGGACGGGGCTCCGGCCCGGTGGTGGGCGCTCGCCGTGTTCTGCGTGGCGGCGGCGACCGACCAGCTGGACGGGCACATCGCGCGCTCGAGGAACCTGGTCACCGACTTCGGGCGCATCGTCGATCCGATCGCGGACAAGGCGCTCACCCTCGGCGCATTCGTCATGCTGAGCGTCGCGCACCTGGTGCCCTGGTGGTTCACGGCGCTCATCGCGGCGCGCGAGCTCGGGATCACGGCGCTGCGCGCCGTGCTGCTCCGCCGGGGGATCGTCGTGTCCGCGAACAAGGGCGGCAAGCTCAAGACGGTCACGCAGATGCTGTTCATCGTCGTCATGCTGGTGCCGTGGACGGCGTGGTGGGCGGGCGGCGCACCGGCGGTGCGCGGCGGGCTGCCCGAGCCGGTCTTCTGGATCGCGTGGGCGATCGGCGCGGTCGCGCTGGCCCTCACCCTGTGGTCGGGCGCCGTGTACTGCGTCGAGGGCGCGCGCCTGTGGCGAGCCGCCCCGGGGGCCGCCGGCCGCGAGGGCGACCGCGCGTGACCGGTTCGTCGGGCGGCCTCCTCCGAGGATGCGTTAGACTTGAGCCATGAAGACGCAACTTACGCGGGTCCGGATGGCGGACGGTGGAATAGCGTCAGGGAGGGGAGCGTTGGAATGGTCATGATGAACAGGACTCCCTCCAGGAACACGTCGATCCGCGCGACCCGGCCGGCACCGAACCGGCCGGTCGGAGATCTGCGGATGAGGGCCGTCGGCACGACGGACGGCGCACGGGCGGTGACGCAGACGGCGACCCGGGAGCAGCCGTTGCTGCGCCGCGAGATCGGTGACGTCCTGCGCACGGTCCGCCAGCAGCAGCGGCGCACCCTGCGCGAGGTCTCCTCGCAGGCCCAGGTGTCGCTCGGCTACCTCTCCGAGGTCGAGCGCGGGCAGAAGGAGGCCTCCTCCGAGCTGCTCGACGCCATCACCGGGGCGCTGGGCGTGCCGCTGTGGTTCGTGCTGCGCGAGGTGTCCGACCGCATGGCCGTCGCCGACGGCGCGGTCGCCCCCGACACCGTGCCGGACGACCTCATGCCCGTCGCGCTGATCGGCTGAGGCCGGCGGTGACGCTCTCCGAGTTCTGGGACGCCCTGGACCGGGTCTTCGGACCCGCTCTGGGGCGTTCCCTCGTCGCCGACCTCTATCTGACGAGCGTGCGGGGAACGGCCCGGGAGGCCCTGGACGCTGGAACGGCTCCGGAGGCGGTCTGGGCGGCGCTCGTCGCCGAGACGGACCGGGGCGAGGAGGCCCGCTGGGCCCACCGGCGCCCGCTCAAAGGGCGCGGGCGGCGTTAGCCGGGCCGGCGTGTCGGCGGGCGTCGAACAGGCGTTCCATCTAGTGTTGTCCACAGATGCGACCGCGTCGGTCGCCGTCCACAGATCCGGGCGGCGAACGGCGCAGATGCCGATGGTCGGGCATACCGTCATCCATGCGCCCCGGAGAGGGGACCGCATCATCCAGACCAGCCGAGACGGACGGGCCGGAGAGGCCCCAGGACGCGAGGAGACCATGATGGCGAAGGCAGCAGCGGCGCGCGCGGGCGGCGTCGCCCCGGATCGGAACAAGGCGCTGGAACTGGCCCTGTCCCAGATCGACAAGCAGTTCGGCAAGGGCTCCGTGATGCGCCTGGGGGACGAGGTCCACACCGGCATCCAGGTCATCCCCACCGGATCCCTGGCCCTGGACGTCGCGCTCGGCATCGGAGGGCTGCCCCGCGGGCGCATCGTCGAGATCTACGGCCCGGAGTCCTCCGGCAAGACCACGCTGGCCCTTCACGCCGTGGCCAACGCCCAGAAGGCCGGCGGCAACGCCGCCTTCATCGACGCCGAGCACGCCCTGGACCCGACCTACGCGAAAGCCCTGGGGGTCAACACGGACGACCTGCTGGTCTCCCAGCCGGACACCGGCGAGCAGGCACTGGAGATCGCGGACATGCTGATCCGCTCCGGCGGCATCGACGTCATCGTCATTGACTCGGTGGCGGCGTTGGTCCCCAAGGCGGAGATCGAGGGCGAGATGGGCGACTCCCACGTCGGCCTCCAGGCCCGCCTGATGAGCCAGGCGCTGCGCAAGCTCGCGGGCGTCCTGTCCTCGACGGGGACCACGGCGATCTTCATCAACCAGCTGCGCGAGAAGATCGGCGTGTTCTTCGGCTCGCCGGAGACCACGACGGGCGGCAAGGCGCTGAAGTTCTACGCCTCGGTGCGCATCGACGTCCGGCGCATCCAGACGCTCAAGGAGGGCGATCAGGCCGTCGGCAACCGCACGCGCGCCAAGGTGGTCAAGAACAAGATGGCCCCGCCCTTCAAGCAGGCCGAGTTCGACATGCTCTACGGCAAGGGCATCTCCCGCGAGGGGTCGATCATCGACATGGGCGTGGACAACGGCATCATCCGCAAGTCCGGCTCCTGGTTCACCTACGGGGACGATCAGCTCGGGCAGGGCAAGGAGAACGTCCGCCAGTTCCTCGTGGACAATCCGCAGCTCGCCGACGAGATCGAGCAGAGGATTCTCATCGCCGTCGGCATCGTGCCCGATCCCGACGCGCTGCCGGAGGACGCGGCACAGGCCACCGGCACCGAGGGCGTCGGGCTGGCGGCGGTCCCGGAGATCGACCCCTCCGAGGACGCGGGCTTCTGAGGCGGGGCCGGCGTGGTCCGCTACGTCGATCCGGAGACCCATCCGGAGGGGCTGGACCCCTCCCGGAGGCGGTCCGCGTCGCCGGGGGAGCGTCTGGCCCGGGCGCGCGAGCGCAACGCGGCCCTGACGGGCCCTGCCGCCGTGGAGGCTGCCCGCGAGGTGGCGCTGCGCCGGCTGGACGCCCGCTCGTGCTCCCGCGCGGAGCTGCGCGACGCGATCGTCCACCGCGGCTTCGCCGGCGACCTGGCCGATGAGGTCCTCGACCGCTTGGAGCGCGTCGGCTTGATCGATGACGCCGCTTACGCGGGGGCGATCGTGCGCGACCGCCTCCGCGCGGGCAAGGTCGGGCGCGCCGTCGAGGAGGAGCTCCACCGTCGCGGGATCGCCCCGGAGGCGGTGGCGCGCGCGATGGCACAGGTCGGCCGCGACGACCAGCGCGACCGCGCGGCGGACCTGGTGGAGGCGAGGCTGCGCGGCATGGGCGGCGTCTCCCGCGACGTCGCCTTCCGCCGGCTCACCGGGATGCTCGCCCGCAAGGGGTACCCGTCCGACGTGTGCGTCGGCGTGGTCACCGGGGCCCTCGATGCCCGCGACGCCGAGACAGCTCTCTAGGCTGGACGCATGTCCGCAGACATCGACACCCTGGTCCACACCCTCATCGAGCGTCACCTCTCGGTGGCCACCGCCGAGTCTCTGACGGGGGGCGCGCTGTGCGCCCGTCTGGTCGACGTCCCCGGCGCCTCCGACACGGTGCGCGGGGGCGTCTGCACGTATGCGACCGAACTCAAGGCGCAGGTGCTGGGCGTCGATCCGGGGCGTCTCGCGCGGACCGGTCCCGTCGATCGGGAGGTCGCCCTGCAGATGGCCCGCGGTGTCCGTCGCCTGATGGGCGCCGACGTCGGCCTGTCGACCACCGGTGTCGCTGGCCCCGGCCCCGCCGACGGCCACCCCGCCGGCACCGTCCACCTCGCCTGTGTGACGCCGGCGGGGGAGCGCCACCGTGAGCTCCACCTCACCGGGGACCGCGCGGAGATCCGCGCCGGATCCGTCCAGGCGGCCCTGGACCTGCTCGCACGGGCGCTGGACCTCGACGGAGGGCCTCTGGGGGCGGACTGACGCCCGCCCCGGGACCCGGCCACGCGGGCCGCCCTCGTCGATGACGCGGGGAGGCGCGGCACGCCCCCCGGGTAGAATCGCGCGGGTGAGCGCGACCCAGACCCTCTCCACCCCGACCCTGACCGCGACCGCCACCTCGGCCCCGGCGCCCGGCGCCGCCCTGCCCCGCACGTACGCGGTGCGCACGCTGGGCTGCCAGATGAACGAGCACGACTCGGAGCGCATGGCGGGCCTGCTGGAGGCCGAGGGCCTGGTGCCCGTGGACCGGGTGCCGGCCGCCGCGGCGCGCGCGACGAGCGCGGGCGACATGGGCGCGGACGTCGTGGTCATCAACACCTGCTCGGTGCGGGAGAACGCCGCGACCCGGCTGTTCGGCAATCTCGGCCAGCTGGCGTCCGTCAAGCGCGGGCGCCCCGGCATGCAGATCGCGGTCGGCGGCTGCCTGGCCCAGCAGATGCGCGAGGGCATCCTGTCGAGGGCGCCCTACGTCGACGCCGTCTTCGGCACGCACAACATCGACGTACTGCCCGCTCTGCTGCGCCGCGCGCAGCACAACCAGGAGGCCGCCGTCGAGATCGAGGAGTCGCTCAGGACGTTCCCCTCCACGCTGCCCAGCCACCGGGAGAGCGCGTCCGCGGCGTGGGTGTCGATCTCGGTGGGCTGCAACAACACGTGCACGTTCTGTATCGTGCCCCACCTGAGGGGCAAGGAGCGCGACCGCCGCCCCGGCGAGATCCTCGACGAGGTCCGGGCCGTCGTGGCCGAGGGGGCCCTGGAGGTGACGCTGCTGGGCCAGAACGTCAACTCCTACGGTGTGGGCTTCGGCGAACGCGGGGCGTTCGCGCAGCTCCTTCGCGCCGTGGGCGCGGTCGACGGCCTGGAGCGCGTGCGCTTCACGTCCCCGCATCCCGCGGCGTTCACCGACGACGTCATCGCCGCGATGGCGGAGACCCCGACCGTCATGCCGAGCCTCCACATGCCGCTGCAGTCCGGGTCGGACGCGATCTTGCGCCAGATGCGCCGCTCCTACCGGCGCGAGCGCTTCCTCGCGATCCTCGACCGCGTCCGCGCCTCGATCCCCGACGCCGCGATCACCACCGACATCATCGTCGGGTTCCCCGGGGAGACCGAGGACGACTTCCAGCAGACGCTGGACGTCGTCGAGCAGGCCCGCTTCTCCGGGGCGTTCACGTTCCTCTACAGCCCGCGTCCCGGCACGCCCGCCGCCGACCGGGAGGACCAGGTCCCGCCCGAGGTCGCCTCGGAGCGCTACCGGCGCCTCGTCGCCCTCCAGGAGCGCATCTGCGAGGAGGACAACGCGCGGCTCGCCGGCCGCGAGGTCGAGGTCCTGGTCTCACAGGGCGAGGGCCGCAAGGACGGCGCCACCGCGCGGATCTCCGGGCGGGCGCGCGACAACCGCCTCGTCCACGTCGCGCTTCCCCCGATGCTCGACGAGGGCGACGCCCCCCGCCCGGGCGACGTCGTGCGGGCGCGGGTCACCCACGGCGCGCCCCACCACCTCCTCGCGGACTCGGGGCTGGCGCCGGGGGGCCTGTTCGAGGTCCGTCGCACGCGCGCGGGCGACGCGTGGGCCGAGCGCCAGCGCGGCGGGGACGACGGCCCGGTCGGTCTGGGCATCCCCACGCTGCGCGCGCGGGCGTGAGGCTCAGGCGTCCTCGGGCGGCGTGACCAGGCCCGGCAGGTCGTGGGCGGCCTGGAGGGTGACGACGGCGCCGCGGGTGATCATCAGGTGGATCTGGCGGTCGGACGCGCCCTGGCCGATGAAGAAGCGCGTGGACAGATGGAAGACGAAGATCCCGTCGACGCGGATGGGCATCACCGTGGGCTGGAGGTGCTGCGTGTTCCACGTGTTCGCCGCCTGCTGCAGGTCGAACGGGTCGAGGGCGCTCTGATCCATCCCGTCGGGCAGGGGGACGTGGCTCTCGAACTGGACCCACTGCGCGTCAGCCGGCTCGCGGTGCAGCCGCATCGCCACGCCGTTGGCGAGCGTGGCCAGGGAGAACCCCTCGCGGGTGAGGGGGAACCCGTCGCCCTCCATGACGGCCGCGGCGCGGTCCAGCGTGAAGGGCGCGACCTCGGCGCTCCACCGCTCGGCGGCCGCCTCGGCGGGGCTCTTCGCCGGCGGGGCCGGCGGGGTCAGGCCCTCGCTGGGCATCGGCCCGGTCGGGTTGCCGGGGGCGCCCTCGTCCCCCCGTCCGTTCCCGTCGTCCTCCGGGGGCTCGCCGAAGGTCCAGGTCTTCCACTCAGGCATTCGTCTGCTCCTCCGTCGCCCACGGGTCCGGGAACCGGGCGTCCAACGCGTTGAACGCCGCCAGGCTCGCGATGATGAACTGACGGACCTCGCCGGCGACCTGGTCGTCCGTGCCGCCCCCGCTCCAGTTGAAGGTGTGCTGGAGGAGGACGCGGATCTGCCCGCGGTCGTTGACGGAGGTCGTCATCTTCGGGAGGTAGGTGGTCGCGTTGAAATGGCGGACGACCTCGGCGACGTCGGGGGCGTGGCGGATGGCGAGCGAGCGCGGCCACTCGGCGACGCCCTGCGGCGGGCGTCCCTCGGGCACGATGAGGCGCACGACGTGCCCCGGCACGATCGCCGCCACCTGATCGGGCCCGCCGAGGAACGGGACCAGGCCCGCCGCTTGCACGGCCGTGGCGACGCGCTGGCGCGTGACGGGCGTGGGAAGCGTGGCGTTCATGCCCCCACCCTAGGCGGCCGCGGGCGGGCGCGCGGGACGGAGCGCCTCCGTAGACTGGCCCCATGACCGCCACGATCCGCCTGGTCCGCCTGCCCGAGGGCGAGCAGAGCGGCGTCCCCGATGCCTTCTTCGACGGGCTCGAGGGGCTGAGCCGCATGCGCTCCCTGGCGACCCTGGGCACGGAGGACCTCACGACGTCCGCGCCGGAGTTCCGCGCCGCCGTGTCCGATGCCGACCGGCGGCGCGTCCGTGTGCTGGCGATCGCGGACCGGCGCGGGAAGGGCGTCGATGAGTGGCTGCGCGGATCGCGCCCCGATCGGGGCGTGCCCGCCTGGGAGCCCGCCGATCCGGCGGATGACGGGATCGAGCCGGCGGACGTGGTGGGCGCCCTCGCGGTCGGCGCGCCCCTCACGTCGGACCTCCACGAGGCGGAGATCGACGTCATGGCGGCGGGCGCGTGGGCGGGATCGGGGCTGGCGCGCCTGCTCCTCGACATCGGGGAGGCGGTGGCGTCGTCCTGGGGCCGGCCGGTCCGCCAGGTCTGGACGCAGTGCCCGCAGTGGGCGGAGACCGGGTCGCCGCAGGCGGTCGCCGGGATGGCCACCCCGATCCCCGGCGCCCGCGACGTCGCCTCGCCGCGACGCACGCCGATGACGGACCTCCTGCGCGACGCCGGGTTCCGGCCCGTCCACGCGGAGTGGGTGACGTGCCTGGACGTCGGGGAGGCGCTGGCTGGGCGCGCGGAGGCGATCCCCGGCTACGAGGTGCTGTCCTGGTCCGGGCCGCGCAGCCCCGAGCAGCTGCTCGGCCAGCTGGCCGCGATCTACGCGCTGGCGTCCATGGACATGCCGTCGGGGGAGATGACGATCGAGCCGGGCCACTGGGATGAGGACCGCGTGACCCGCAAGGAGGCGCTCGCGCAGCGCTGCGGGCAGGAATGGGTGGTGACGGCCGTCCGGCCGATCGGAGGGGAGCTGGTCGGGTGGACCACCCTGATGGTCCCGCCGGGCCTTCCCGAGGTGGTCTATCAGGAGGGGACGCTGGTGCGCGCCGACCACCGGCGGCGCGGCCTGGCGGCCTGGATGAAGCGCGTGAACCTCATCGAGCTGCGCGCGCGCTTTCCGCGGGCCCGCCGCGTCTACACGTGGACGGCCGGCGACAACGCGCCCGTGATCGCGATGAACGCGCGCCTGGGCTTCCGCCCCGCGTTCATCGAGGTCGCCTGGGAACGGACGGCGTCCGGGCGCACCGGGGAGGCGGCGCCGTGAGCGACCCCCAGGACCTCGTGGTCGCCGTCGTCGGGCCGACGGCGTCCGGCAAGTCCGACTTGGCCCTCGACCTGGCCGCCCGCCTGCCCGCGGCACTCGCCGCGCCGGCGCCCGCGGAGCTCGTCGGCGCGGACGCCATGCAGCTGTACCGCGGGATGGACATCGGCACGGCGAAGACCCCGCCCGCCCAGCGGCGCGGCGTGGCGCACCACCAGATCGACGTCCTCGACGTCACCGACGAGGCCTCCGTGGCCGCCTACCAGCGGGAGTCCCGCCGCGACGTCGCCGCGATCCACGCGCGCGGCGGCGTCGCCCTGGTCGCCGGGGGCTCCGGGCTGTATCTGCGGGCGCTGCTCGACGTCATCGACTTCCCCGGGACGGACCCCGCCGTGCGGGCCCGCCTGGAGGCCGAGGCCGAGGGGCCCGGCGGGCCGCGCGCGCTGCACGACCGGCTGGCCGCGCAGGACCCCGCCTCGGCCGCCCGCATCGATCCGCACAACGCGCGGCGCATCATCCGGGCGCTGGAGGTCATCGAGCTGACGGGGCGGCCGTACTCCTCGCACCTGCCGCGCCGCGCGTTCGCGGCGCCGGCCGTGATGATCGGCGTGCGGCGCCCGGTCGACGAGCTCGACCGGCGCATCGACGCGCGCGCGGCCGCCATGTTCGAGGGCGGGCTGGTGGAGGAGACCGAGCGGCTCATCGCGTGGGGGCTGCGGCGCGGGCGCACGGCCCGGCGCGCCACCGGATACGCGCAGGCGCTCGCGGTCCTGGATGGGGAGATGACCCTCGACGAGGCCGTGGCGTCCACGGCGCTGGCCACCCGCCAGCTGGCGCGCCGCCAGATCAAGTGGTTCCGTCCGGATCCGCGCATCGCGTGGCTGGACGCCGGGCCGGGCCTGGCCGACCGCGCGGTGGACGTCGTGCGCCGCGCCGCCGAGGGCATGGCTAGCGTGGACGCATGACCCAGCCACCGGAGTCGCCCTCGTCACCGCTTCCCCCAGCGGGGCTGCGGGACGGCCTGCCCGCAGGGACCCGGCTGACCAAGGTCCACGGAACGGGCAACTGCTTCCTGCTGCTCGACGACCCGGCGGGGGAGATCGAGGTCCCCGCGGCGGCGGTCGCCGCGCTGTGCGACGTCTCGAAGGGCATCGGGGCGGACGGGCTGATCCGATGCGTCCTCCGCGACGGCACATGGTTCATGGACTACCGCAACGCCGACGGGTCGCTCGCCGAGATGTGCGGCAACGGCATCCGCGTCTTCGTCGACCATCTGCGGCGCGCGGGCCTCGTCGGGCTCGCGCCGGGGGAGTCCCTGCCCGTCCTCACGCGCGGCGGGGCGCGATCGGTGACGGCGCTCGGACCGGGTGCGGTGCCCTCGTGGGCGAGCGACGGGGGCGCGCACTGGTACGCCGTCGACATGGGGGCGGCGGAGACGTCCGGCCGGGCGGACATGCGCGCGACCGTCGCGGGGCTGCGAGGCCGCGTCTTCGACGCGCTGCGCGTGGCGATGCCGAACCCGCACGCCGTCATCGAGGTCGGATCGCGGGAGGCGCTCGCGGCCGCGGTGCTGCCGGCGACGGACATCCTGGCGGCGCCGGAGCCTCTGCGGCCGACATACGATCCGTGGCCGGAGGACGGCGTGAATCTGGAGCTCACCGTGGACGTCACGGAGGAGGGCGGCGGCGAGGGGCACGTGCTGATGCGCGTCCTGGAGCGCGGCGTGGGAGAGACCCAGTCGTGCGGGACGGGGTGCTGCGCGGCGGCGGCCGCGGCCTTCCTGCGCCGGGGCGGCGCCGCAGCGGGGGCGCCGCGCGTGTGGCGGGTCGACATCCCCGGGGGGTCGGTGCGCGTCGAGCTGCCCGAGGACCTCGGGGCTCCCGGAGACGGGGCGGGCGGCTCCGTCGTCCTGTCGGGCCCGGCGGAGGAGATCGCGCAGATCGTCCTGTGACCGCTCACTCGTGGGAGGTGCGGACCTCCAGGATCCGGTAGCCCTTCTTCGAGGCGATCCCCCGGGTGGGGAATCCCTCGGCGGACAGCCACGCGGCCAGCGTGTCGGCGCCGAGGTTGCGCTGGACCACCAGCTCCGCCGCCCCGTCCGGGGCCAGCAGGGACAGCCAGTCGGTGAGCATCTGGTGCAGGGCGCCCTTGCCGATGCGCACCGGCGGGTTCGACCAGATGAGGTCGAAGCGGACGCCCTCGCGTCGCGCCGACTCCAGGGCCTCCTCGGCAGGCAGGGCCCGCACGTTCGCCGCGCCGTTGGCCCGGGCGTTGCGGGCCGTGAGGTCGACGGCCCGGGAATTCACGTCGACGGCCCACACGTCGGCGTCCGGCGCCTCCAGCCCCAGGACGACGGCGAGCGGACCCCACCCGCATCCGAGGTCGAGGAGGGTCCCGGTCGACGGCGGCTCCGGCGCCTTGTCGAGGAGCTGCGCCGTCCCGAGGTCCAGCCGGCGCCCGGAGAAGACCCGGGACGACGCCAGCATCGCGAGCTCGCGCCCGCGCGCGCGCACGCTCAGCGTGCGCAGCTCGTCGTCGGCGGCCGGGGCGGAGTCGGTGAAGTACTGGGTGTCCACAGCTCTGAGCGTACTGGAGGGGGAGCCGGGGGCGGACCGTGGGAGACTGGACTCATGAGCGACCAGACGACACCGCAGACCGGATCCGACGACGACGGGATGCGCCGCGCGGAGGACGTCGTCGCCCGCATCCTCGCCCGGCGGGGCACGGCGCTCGCCTCCACGGAGGGGCAGGACCACTCCGAGGACGCGGGGGAGATGGAGCGCGAGGCCCGCGAGGGCACGCGCCGCGTCATCGGGCTGAGCAACGACGCGGAGGAGATCTCCGAGGTCGAGTACCGCCAGGTCCGCCTCGAACGCGTGGTGCTGGTGGGCCTGCGCACCACGGGCACCGAGGAGGAGGCCGAGGTCTCCCTGCGCGAGTTGGCGGCCCTGGCGGAGACGGCGGGCTCCGAGGTCCTCGACGGGATCCTCCAGCGGCGCCCCACGCCCGACCCCGGCACCTATCTGGGCTCCGGCAAGGCGAAGGAGCTCGCGGACCTCGTGGCGTCGGAGGGCGCGGACACTGTCATCGTCGACGGCGAGCTGGCCCCCTCCCAGCGGCGCGGCCTGGAGGACGTCGTCAAGGTCAAGGTGGTCGACCGCACGGCGCTCATCCTCGACATCTTCGCCCAGCACGCGAAGTCCCGGGAGGGCAAGGCGCAGGTCGAGCTCGCCCAGCTGGAGTACCTGCTCCCGCGGCTCCGCGGCTGGGGCGAGTCGATGTCCCGCCAGGCCGGCGGCCGGGTCGCCGGCGGCGAGGGCATCGGGTCGCGCGGCCCCGGCGAGACGAAGATCGAGCTCGACCGCCGCCGCATCCGCACGCGCATGGCGCGCCTGCGCGCCCAGATCCGCGACATGGAGCCCTCCCGGCGCACTCAGCGCGCCTCGCGGCGCCGCGGCGGCGTGCCGTCCGTGGCCATCGCGGGGTACACGAACGCCGGGAAGTCGACGCTGCTCAACCGGCTGACCGGGGCGGACGCTCTGGTCCAGGACGCCCTGTTCGCCACGCTGGATCCGACGGTGCGGCGGGCCACCACGCCCGACGGCCGGGTGTACACGCTGACCGACACCGTCGGCTTCGTCCGCAACCTGCCGACCCAGCTGGTCGAGGCCTTCCGGTCCACCCTGGAGGAGGTCGGCGAGGCCGACGTCATCCTCCACGTCGTCGACGCCGCCCACCCGGACCCGGTCGGCCAGGTCGAGGCCGTCCACGCCGTCCTGGACACGATCCCGGGCGCGCGCGAGATCCCCGAGCTCATCGCCTTGAACAAGGCCGACCTGGCGAGCCCCGAGCGGCTGGCGCTCCTGCGCACCACGTATCCGGAGGCGGTGACCGTCTCCGCATGGGCGGGGACGGGCCTGGAGGACCTCCGCCTGCGCCTCCAGGGCATCCTGCCGCGCCCGCGCGTCCTCGTCGATGTTGTCGTGCCGTATTCCGAGGGCGGCCTGGTCCACCAGGTCCACGAGGACGGCGAGGTCGTCTCCGAGGACTACGCCGATGCCGGCACGCACCTGGTCGCCCGCGTCGACGAGGCGCTCGCCGCGCGCCTCGGGGAGGCCAACGTCGGTGAGTGACGCGGACGCGGCCCCGGAGGAGGAGAGGGGGCTGCGGGAGGCCACCGACGGGCCGTCCTCGTCGATGTCCTCCGACCTGCCCCAGCGCGTGCTGGCGCGCGTCGTCGCCGCGATGGGGGGAACGCGGCGCGAGGGCCAGGAGCGGATGGTCGCCGAGACCGCCCGCGCGATCGACGCCGGAGAGCACATCATGGTCCAGGCGGGCACCGGCACCGGCAAGTCGATCGGCTACCTGGCGCCCCTGCTCGCCGCGTGCGCCGCCCGGGACCGGCGGGCGCTGGTCACCACGGCCACGCTGGCGCTCCAGCGCCAGATCCTCGTGCACGACGCGCCGGCGGTCGTCGACGCCGTCGAGGCCGAGTGCGGCGTGCGCCCCTCGGTGGCGCTGCTCAAGGGCTGGAACAACTACGTGTGCCTCCACCGCGTGGACGGCGGGTACCCGGAGACGGGCTCGCTGTTCGACGTCGCCGAGGCGGAGGGGAGCGGGGACGGCCCCACCGGCGACCTGGGCCGGGAGGTCCTGCGCGTCCGCGAGTGGGCGGGGACCACGGAGACGGGCGACCGCGACGACCTGCTCCCCGGCGTCTCCGACCGCGCCTGGCGGCAGGTCTCGGTCTCGAAGCGCGAGTGCCTCGGGCGGACGTGCCCCGTCAAGGACCAGTGCTTCGCCCAGCGGGCCCGCGAGCGGGCGGCCGAGGCCGACCTGGTGGTCTCCAACCACTCGATGCTCGGCATCCAGTCGATGGGCGCGCTCGACCTGTTCCCCGACATCGACGTCGTCGTCATCGACGAGGCCCACGAGCTGGCGGACCGCGTGCGCGACCAGGCCAGCGCCGAGATCTCCCAGCCCCTCGTTCAGCGCGTCGCCCGGGCGGCGCGGACCCACGCGAAGATCGACACCTCCGCGCTGGACACGGCGGGCGCCCAGATCGGCGTGGCGATCGCCGGGCTGGACGACGGGCTGCTCCTCCAGCGCCCGGAGCGCCTGGGCGCCGCATGGACGGCCCTGGACGCCGCCGTGCGCGACGCCCTCACCCAGGTCGAGGGCTCCACCGCCGACCAGGCGGCGAAGCTGCTGGCCCGGGGTGCCCTGGACGAGCTCTCCGGGGCGATGGACGCGTGGTCGCGCCCGGCCGCGGAGTCCATCACCTGGGTGTCCCGCCCGGCGGCGTCGGCCCGCGACCGGACGGAGCGCCTCGTGGTCGCGCCCCTCGACGTCGCGGTTGGCATCGGGACGGTCGCGCTGGGGGAGCGCCCCGCCCTGCTCACCTCCGCGACGCTGGCCCTGGGGGGCTCCTTCGACGCGGTGGCGCGCGAGACGGGGCTGATGGTCTCGGGCGTACCGTGGCACGGCATCGACGTCGGCTCGCCCTTCGAGCCCTCCACGCATGGCATCCTCTACACGGCGGCGCATCTGCCTGTGCCGGGCCGCGACGGGACGGACCAGGCGGCGCTGGATGAGCTGGTCGCCCTGGCGGAGGCCTCCGGCGGGGGCGCGCTGGTCCTGTGCTCCTCCTGGCGCGGCGCGCAGGCGGGCGCTGAGGCCCTGAGGGCGGGCACCGGCCTGGAGATCCTGCTCCAGGGCGAGGAGACGACGTCCGCGTTGGTCCAGCGGTTCCGGAGCAGGCGCGACGCCTGCCTGGTCGGCACGCTGTCCCTGTGGCAGGGCGTCGACGTGGTGGGGCCCGCCTGCCGGCTGGTCGTCATCGACCGGATCCCGTTCCCGCGCCCCGACGATCCGGTGGCGAAGGCCCGCGCCATCGACGCCGAGCGCCACGGCTTCTCCGGGTTCCGCGCGGTCTCGCTGGCCCACGCGGCCCTGCTGATGGCGCAGGGCGCGGGGCGCCTGCTCCGCTCGCAGGAGGACCGGGGGGTCGTCGCCGTCCTGGACCCGCGCCTGGTGACGAAGGGCTACGGCTCGTTCATCCGCGCCTCGATGCCCGCGATGTGGCCGACGACGGACCCGCAGGTCGCCCGGGCCTCCCTGGCCAGGCTGGCGTCGGCGCTCGACGCCGCCTGACGAGGGGGACCTCGGCACCTCGTCTGCGCGGGCGCGATCTGGAAGGATGGGGGCATCGGCCCCAGGAGCCGGCAGAGCAGGAACCACCGGGCGCACGCCCGTTCCAAGGAGGACATCGTGCCGGAGTCACATGCGAAGACCCTGTACCCCGCGTCGTCGACGGGCCATCCGTCGAAGATCGCGATCATCGGTGCGGGCGCGGTGGGCACCGCCGTCGCCTACGCCTGCGCGATGCGCGGGGACGCGCGCTCCATCGTCCTGCAGGACATCAACAAGGCGAAGGTCGAGGCCGAGGCCCTCGACATCGCCCACGGCATCCAGTTCACGCCGACGGGCTCCGTGGAGGGCTCCGACGACGTCGAGATCGTGCGGGGATCGGACCTGGTCATCATCACCGCGGGCGCCAAGCAGAAGCCCGGTCAGAGCCGGCTGGAGCTGGCCGAGTCCACCGTCGGCCTCATGAGGAACATCGTCCCGAACCTGGTGACGGTGGCGCCCGACGCCCGGTTCATGTTCATCACGAATCCCGTCGACGTCGTCACCTACGTCGCGCTCAAGCTCACGGGCCTGCCCCGCAACCAGGTGTTCGGCTCGGGAACGGTCCTCGACACGTCGCGTCTGCGCTACCTGGTGTCCCTGCACACGGGCGTGGCCACCCAGAACATCCACGCCTACGTCACCGGCGAGCACGGGGACTCCGAGGTCGCCCTGTGGTCCTCCGCGGAGATCGGCAACGTCCCGGTGCGCCATTGGGGGCCCACCCTGTCGGGCCGCCTCTTCGACAACGACCTGCGGGCGGAGATCGCCCAGGAGGTCGTCCAGTCCGCCTACCGGATCATCGAGGGCAAGGGGGCCACGAACTACGCGATCGGCCTGGCCGCCTCCAACATCGCGGGAGCCGTGCTGCGCGACGAGTCGCGCGTCCTCACCATCTCGACGCTGCTCGAGGACTGGGAGGGCATCTCCGACGTGTGCATGGCGGCGCCCACCATCGTCGGCCGGTCGGGCGCCGGCCGCGTGCTCAACCCGCCGCTCACGCTGGCCGAGCGGGACGGCCTCACCGAGTCCGCGCAGCGCCTCCGTCAGGTCGCGCGCGATCTCGGGTTCTGAGCCGAGCGGTCACAGCGACCGCAGGACGGTGACGACGCGCCCCATGATCGTGGCGCCGTCGCCGGGGATGGGGGAGAAGTCCGCGTTGCGGGGCATCAGCCAGACGTGCCCGTCGGCGTGGGAGAGGACCTTGACCGTGGCCTCGTCGTCGAGCAGGGCGGCGACGATCTCCCCGTCCTCGGCCTCCGCCTGCGCGCGGACGATGACGTAGTCGCCGTCGAGGATGCCGGCGTCGACCATCGAGTCGCCGTGGACCTCGAGCATGAACAGGTTCCCGCGGCCCGTCAGGCGGGTGGGGATCTCGAAGACGTCCTCCACGTACTGCTCGGCGGTGATCGGGCTCCCGGCGGCGATGCGGCCGACCAGGGGCACGGACGCGGAGTCCTCGCCGGCGACGAGGGCCGCGGGCAGCTCGACCGTGGTGACGACCGTGCGGCGGTCGGACGAGGGCGTCGCGGCGCCCAGATCGGCGGCGACCTCCAGGGCGCGGGGCCGGCGCGGGTCCCGGCGGAGGTAGCCGGCCTTCTCCAGGGCGTCGAGATGGTGCTTGACGGTCGAGGGCGACCGGAGGCCGACGGTGTCGGCGATCTCGCGCACGGACGGGGGGTAGCCGTGGGTGGACACGCCCTCGCGCACGAAGTCCAGGATCTGCTGCTGGCGGGACGTCAGCGGCTGGCGCTCGCTCATCGGGGTCTCCTCCTGTCCGCGGGGAACGCCGCCGACGCGGGGCCGCGTCCGCAGATGCACATGGGTGCTGTTCCACTGAAGTCCAGGCTAGGCGAGACCGACCGGAATGTGAAACATATGTTCGAGCGGGTCTCGACATCGTCTGAACCAGTTGATATCGTACAGGTGTTCGTCGAACAGATGTGCGAGTGAGCGGCAAGGAGACAGCGATGAGCGCTCTGACCATGACATCCGGGGGCGCTGCCGTCCGGCGCCCCCATCCGCGCCGGCTGGCAGCCGTTCCGGAGGCCCCTCTCGCCGAGGTCCGCGAT
>JAFAAX010000200.1 GCA_023426345.1 Actinomycetes bacterium | reverse complement strand
CCGCCGAACATCGCGGAGAAGAGGTCCTCGAAGCCGCCGGCGCCGCCCGCGCCCGCGCCGCCGGGTCCGGCGGAGAACCGCGCCCCGCCGCCGGCCATCGCGCGGATCGCGTCGTACTGCTTGCGCTGCTCGGGGTCGGAGAGCACCGAGTAGGCCTCGCCGATCTCCTTGAACTTCTCCTCAGCCTTGGCGTCCCCCGGGTTCTGGTCGGGATGCCATTTCCGGGCGAGCTTGCGGTAGGCCTTCTTGATGGCGTCCGCGTCGGCGTCCTTGGCGACGCCGAGCGTGCGGTAGAAGTCCTTCTCGAGCCAGTCCTGTCCGCTCACCGCCTCTCACCCCCTCTGGTCTGTGCGATCTGCGGATCCATGTCCGTGTCCGCCCGCTCCCCTCGTGAGCCGCCGCGCCCGGCGCGCCGTGTCACTCGGGGTTCTCGACGAGCACCTTGGTGGCGCGCAGGACCTTGCTCCCCAGGCGGTAGCCCGGCTGGAGGACCTGCTTGACCACGGGGTGGTCGACCTCGGCGCTGGTCTGCGCCATGAGCGCCTCGTGGAGGGCGGGGTCGAACGCGTCGCCCTCCGCTCCGTAGCGCTCCAGCCCGAACCGCGTGCCCAGCGTGTCCTCGAGCTTCTGGGCGATGGCGGCGAACGGGCCGTCGGACAGATCCCCGTGGGCGCGCGCGGCGTCGATGTCGTCGAGGACGCCGATGAGCGCCGCAACGACCTCCTCCTGGCCCGCGGCCCGATGCACGGAGGCCGACTCCTTCGAGCGCCGCACGTAGTTCCCGTACTCCTGGTTGAGGTTGTACAGGTCCGCCCGCGCGTGGGCTAGATCGTCGTCCAGCTGGCCGACCTGGGCGAGCGCCTTCGACAGCTCGGAGTCCTCGACGTCGTCCTCGAAGGCCGACATGTCCTGCTCCTGCTCCCCGCTCAGCCGGGCGGGGCCGCCCTCGTCGATGTCTCCCCTCGACGAGGGCGACGCCCCCTCAGCGGTGGGCTCCCCCGCAGCGGGGGCGCCCTCCGGGGAGCGGGAGTCGTCGGAGGGCTCAGGGACGCCGCCCTGATCCGCGCGCTCGTCCCGCTCTTCCGGATTCTCGCTCACTTGTCGTCGTCCTCGTCCACGATCTCGGCGTCGATGACGTCGTCATCGCCCGGCTTCGCGGCGCCGTCGGAGAACGCGCCCTCGGCCGGGGACGACTCGGAGGCGGCGTCGGCGGCCTGCTGCGCGGAGTAGATCTCCTGCCCGATCTTCATGCCGGACTCGTTGAGCTTCTCCATCGCGGACTTCACCGCGCCGGTGTCCTCGCCCTTCAGGGCCTCCTTGAGGGCGTCGACATCCTTCTGCACCTCGTCGCGGGTGCCCTCGGTGACCTTCTCGGCGTTGTCCTTGAGCAGCTTCTCCATGGAGTACACCGTCTGCTCCGCCATGTTGCGGGTGTCGGTGTCCTCGCGGCGCTGCTTGTCCTCGGCCTCGTGCTCCTGGGCCTCGCGGACCATGCGGTCGATGTCCTCCTTGGGCAGCGCGGAGCCGCCCGTGATGGTCACCGACTGCTCCTTGCCCGTGCCGCGGTCCTTCGCGGAGACGTGGACGATGCCGTTCGCGTCGATGTCGAAGGTGACCTCGATCTGGGGGATGCCGCGCGGGGCCGGCGCGATGCCGCCCAGCTCGAAGGTGCCCAGCAGCTTGTTGTCGCGGGCGAACTCGCGCTCGCCCTGATAGACCTGGATGAGCACGGAGGGCTGCCCATCCTCGGCCGTGGAGAACACCTCCGAGGACTTCGTCGGGATGGCCGTGTTGCGCTCGATGAGCTTGGTCATGATCCCGCCCTTGGTCTCGATGCCGAGGCTGAGGGGCGTCACGTCGATGAGCAGGACGTCCTTGCGGTCGCCGCCGATGACGCCGGCCTGCAGGGCCGCGCCCACGGCCACGACCTCGTCGGGGTTGACGCCCTTGTTGGGCTCGCGCCCGCCGGTCAGCTCCTTGACGACCTCGACGACGGCCGGCATGCGGGTCGAGCCGCCGACCAGGACCACGTGGTCGATGTCGGAGACCGTGACGCTCGCGTCGCGCAGCACGTCGCTGAACGGCTTCTTCGTGCGCTCGAGCAGATCGGAGGCGAGATCCTCGAACTTGGCGCGCGTCAGGCTCTCATTGAGGTGGATCGGGCCCTCGGCCGTCATCGACAGGTACTGCAGGGAGATGTTCGTGCTGGTCGCGGTCGACAGTTCCTTCTTCGCCTGCTCGGCGGCCTCCTTGAGGCGCTGGAGCGCCACCGGGTCCTTGGACAGGTCGGCGCCCGTCTTGGACTTGACCTGGCTGATCAGCCAGTCGACGATGCGCTGGTCCCAGTCGTCGCCGCCCAGCCGGTTGTCGCCGGCGGTGGCGCGCACCTGGATGGTGGAGAAGCCGTCGTCGTCCTTGCCGATCTCCAGCAGGGAGACGTCGAACGTGCCGCCGCCCAGGTCGAAGACGAGGATGAGCTCGTCCTCTTTGCCCTTCTCCAGGCCGTAGGCCAGCGCCGCGGCGGTGGGCTCGTTGACGATGCGCTGGACGTTGAGGCCGGCGATCTGGCCGGCGTCCTTGGTCGCCTGGCGCTGGGCGTCGTTGAAGTAGGCGGGGACGGTGATGACCGCGTCGGTGACGGACTCGCCGAGGTAGGCCTCCGCGTCGCGCTTGAGCTTCATGAGGATCTGGGCGGAGATCTCGGGGGCGGTGTACTTCTTCCCGTCGATCTCGACGCTCCAGTCCGTGCCCATGTGGCGCTTGACGGAGGAGATTGTGCGCTCGACGTTCGTGACCGCCTGGCGCTTGGCGATCTCGCCGACGACGACCTCCCCCGACTTGAGGAACGCGACGACCGACGGCGTAGTGCGCCCGCCCTCCGCGTTCGCGATGATGGTGGGCTCTCCGCCCTCGAGGACCGCGATCGCGGAGTTCGTGGTGCCCAGGTCGATGCCGATTGCTCGTGCCATGTGTGTCTGTCCTTTCCTGCGACCGCTTCGGAACCGCCTGAGCGGCGATCCCGCGGTCTTCCGGGATGTCTTTGAGTCTGTTGCACTCAAGTCTAAGGGTGCGCCGTCCCGGTGGCAACTGCGACCGCCTCAAACTTGAGTCTGCTGTACTCAACCTCACGGTGGGGTGGTCTATTCCCGCCGTTCCGGCCGTTCCCGGTGGCGCCCGCCCGCGCGCTTCCGCGCTCTTCCGGCCGCCCGGCGGGGGCGGCGGGAGCCGGCCTGGGGAGCCGGCCCTTGGTAAACGCAATGCCGGCCTCACCGAAACCGCCGTCCGATCGAGGAGGGACGCCCTCGTCCCGAGGTGCGGGAACGGCGCAACGGCGCGGATCCCCCGGGGTCAGGACGAGCTCCGGCAATCTTTTTGCGCACAACCATTCTCGGTGCGATACTCCCCGCCATGGGCACGTCACGGGTCTCCTCCGCCTCCTCTCATTCCGCTCCCGCGTGGCGGGGCGCGGGCACCGCCGAGGAACCCGATCAGATGCCGTCCGCCGACGAGTCCCCGGACGCCTCCTCCGCGGGCTCGACGCTGCCGATGGTCCGCGACACCCCGCTGCAGGACCCGGGTCCCGACGCGACGCTGCTCGACCGGCAGGTCTGCTTCTCCCTCTACCGGGCCTCGCACGCCCTCAACGCCGTCTACCGCGACATCCTGGACCCCTACGGGATCACCTTCCCGCAGTACCTCGTGCTGATGGCCCTGTGGGACCGCGACGGCGTTCCCGTGCGCGATCTCTCCGACCGCGTGTGCCTGGACTCGGGGACGCTGTCCCCCCTGCTGCGCCGCCTCACTCAGCGCGGACTCGTGCTGCGCACGCGAGACCACGCCGACGAGCGCCGCGTCGTCATCACCCTCACCGAGCGCGGCGACGCCATGAGGGCCCACGCCAACGAGATCCAGCAGGCCATCCTCGAGTCGACCGGCCTGTCCGCGTCGGAGCTGTTCACGCTGCGCTCGCTGTCGACCAGGCTGGCCAACGCGGCGAGCGGGCACAACCCCTCGGCCCACTGACCGGGAGGCGCCGGCCCGCCCGGCGCCGGGGAGGAGCGACACGTGGACTGCGCCTACTTCCGCGCCGGGCTGTGCCGCTCCTGCACCTGGATCGAGCGTCCCTACGTCCGCCAGCTCGCCGACAAGCAGGCCGCCGTCCGCCAGACGCTGGCCGAGGCCGGCGTGGCGGACCTGGGGCCCGGCGCGGCGGACGGCGTCTGGCTGGCGCCCGCGACCTCGCCCGAGACCGGGTTCCGCACCACCGCGAAGATGGCAGTCGGCGGCACCGCCGACGCCCCGACACTGGGGATCCTGGACGCCGACCGGCGGGGCGTCGACCTGCGCGGCTGCCCGATCGTGGCGCGACCCATCCGGGAGGCGCTGCCCGGCATCGCCCGTTTCATCACGGCCTGCGGCCTGGTCCCCTACGACGTCGCGCACCGCCGCGGGGAGCTCAAGTACGTCCTGATCACCGCCGCTGAGGACGGGTCCCTGCTGATCCGATTCGTCCTGCGCTCACGCCGGCAGGTGGGCGCGCTGAGGCGCAACCTGGGGCTGCTGCGGGAATGGGTGCCCGGCGCGGCCGTGGTGACCGCGAACATCCACCCCGTCCACGAGGCCATCGTCGAAGGCCCCGAGGAGCTCGCCCTCACCGAGCGCACCGCGTTGCCCCTGCCCGTCGGCGACGTCGTCCTGCACGCCGGCCCGCGTAGCTTCGTCCAGACGAACACGGGCGTCGCCGCCCAGCTCTACCGGCAGGCGGCCCGCTGGATCCTCGCGGGCCCCGCCGGGCAGGGCCGCCCGGCCGACGAGGGCGGCGCCGGATCGGCTCTCTCCCCGGCCGGCGCCGACCGCGCGGACGGATGGAGGCCCGGCGAGCTGTGGGACCTCTACTGCGGGGTCGGTGGCTTCGCCCTTCACGCCGCGCGCGCCGGGGTCCCGTGCGTGACCGGCGTCGAGATCTCCGAACAGGCGATCGACGCCGCCACCGAGTCCGCCGCCGACCTGGGCCTCACGCCGCCGGCCGTCCGCTTCCTCGCCGCCGACGCCGCTGCCTGGGCCCGCCGTCAGGCGCATGAGCCGGATGCCGTCGTGGTCAATCCCCCGCGGCGCGGCATCGGGGCGGACCTGGCCGGCTGGCTCGACGCCTCCGGCGTCAACCGCGTCGTCTACAGTTCCTGCTTCCCCCCATCGCTGGCCCGCGACCTCGCGGCGATGCCGCGCCTTCGACCCGTCGCGGCCCGCCTGTTCGACATGTTCCCGCACACCGCCCACGCGGAGGTGGCCGTCCTGCTCGAACGCCGTCCCGCCTGAGCAGCTCCGCTCACGGTTGAGGGACGCCGCGGGGCCGGGAGCAGTCGGTGGAGATGGGCGCACCTCGCCGGGGGGGCGGCGCGGTGTCGAGGAGGAAGAGCGGCGACTGCTCCCCACAGGGCGGCCACAGGTCCATCACATCGGGGACCGAGGACGCCCGACGAGCCTGAGACCATGGCAGACGAACAGACCCTTCCCCCGGCGCCGGACGGCCCGTCAGCTCCGGAGCCGGACGGCGACGCGCACGCCGTCCCACCGGCGGCCCCGGCTCCCCGAGCGGGCCGTCGACGGCGGAGACGCCGACGGATCCTCAGCGGCGTGACCGCCGTGGCGCTGGCCCTGGGGGGCACCACCGCGTGGGCGCTCAACCGGTACGTCATCGACCACGTGCAGATCGCCAACGCCTCCGCCTATGAGGCCGAGCAGAACGCCGCGTCGACGACCTCCGCCTCCTCGACCGACGCCTCGACCGGCACGTCGGCGGACACCGCCGCGGAGTCGTCGGGAGACTCGGAGACCGACTCGGATCCCACGATCACGGACACGTCCTACACCTCCGACGACACGTCGATCACGATCTCCACGGTCACCCAGGGCACCGGCGACGACACGGTCACCTACTACGTCGCCGACGTCCAGCTGTCGGACGCCGCGGATCTGCGCAGCGCCTTCGCGAACGACGCCTTCGGACAGTCCATCACGGAGACCACCTCCGCGACGGCCCAGGACAACGACGCGATCCTGGCGATCAACGGCGACTACTACGGCTTCCGCACCACCGGGATCGAGATCCGCAACGGGGTGGTCTACCGCGACGAGGGCGCCCGCGAGGGCCTCGCGATTGACAAGGACGGCTCGATGGAGGTCTACGACGAGACCACCACCGACGCCCAGACCCTGGTGGACGCCGGGGTGTGGAACACGCTGTCCTTCGGACCGGCCCTGCTCGAGGACGGCCAGGTCGTCAGCGGCATCGACGACGTCGAGGTCGACACGAACGTCGGCAACCATTCGATCCAGGGCGAGCAGCCTCGCACGGCGATCGGCGTCATCGATGACAACCATTTCGTGTTCGTGGTCGTCGACGGCCGCGACACCGGGTACTCGCGGGGCGTCACCATGACGGAGCTGGCCCAGATCATGCAGTCCCTGGGCTGCACGACGGCCTACAACCTGGACGGCGGCGGCTCCTCGACCCTCTCCTTCAACGGCGAGGTCGTCAACCAGCCCTCCAACGGAGGCGAGCGCGGCACCTCGGACATCCTCTACGTCAGGAGCGGATCATGATCGTCCTCATTCCGGCCTTCGAGCCCGACCGGCGCTTGGCGGAGCTGGTGCTCGGCCTTCACCGCAGCGTCGCCGACCCGGTGGTGGTCGTGGTCGACGACGGGTCCTCCCCGTCGTGCCGCGACGTGTTCGACGCGGCCAGGGCGGCCGGAGCGGAGGTCATCGGCTATCCCGCCAACCACGGGAAGGGGTACGCGCTGCGCGCCGGCCTCACTCACATCCTGGCGGCCCATCCCGGCCAGGCCGTGGTCACCGCGGACGCGGACGGCCAGCACACCGTCGACGATATCCTGTGCGTCGGCGCCGTCCTGGAGCGCACCGGGCGGATGGTCTTGGGCGTGCGCGAGTTCGCCGGGGAGGTCCCCCTGCGCTCCCGTCTGGGCAACGCGGCCACGGCCGTCCTCTTCCGCGCCTCGACGGGCTGGAAGGTCGAGGACACCCAGACCGGGCTGCGCGGCTTCCCGCCCGACCAATTGGAGTGGCTGACGACGATCGGCGGGGACCGCTACGAGTACGAGCTGTCCGTCCTGCTGGGCGCGGCGGACCGCCATCTGGACGTCATCCAGGTCCCGGTTCGCACGCTCTACGAGCCGGGCAACGCGTCCTCCCATTTCCGGCCCATCCGGGACTCGGCGCGGATCTACCTGCCCTTGCTCGCCTTCTCCGCGTCGTCCCTGGCCAGCTTCGTCGTCGACTACGTCGGCGTCCTGGCGCTGCACGCGGTCGCCGGCGGCCTGGTCGTGCCGGTCGTCGGCGCGCGGATCCTCTCCGGGACCGTGAACTACCTGCTCAACCGGCAGGTGTTCCGAGGGCGCCGGTCGGCGACCCATCGGTCGGCCGTCCGGTACCTGGCGCTCGCCCTGCTGATGCTGTCGGCCTCCTATCTGCTCCTCACCGGCCTCACCGCCGTGGGCATGCCGCTGTGGCTGGCCAAGCTCATCGTCGACCCGACGCTGTTCCTCGTCAGCTACCGGGTCCAGCGGACCGTCGTCTTCCGGGAGCGCGAGGGGGCCGCCCAGCCGATCGAGCCCGCGGAGCCGAAAGGGCCGGCGGCGGCCGCGCAGGCCGTCCGCGGCGCCCGGCCCGTCGCCCCCGTGGTCCGCGCGTCCCGCCTGAGCCCGGGGTCCCTCGTCCATTGACGAGGGCGGCGCCGGCTCCGCTGGCGCAGCCGCCGGAGCGGCTCCTCTAGACTCGATCCGCGCAGCCCGTCTCCCAGGAGGATTCCCATGTCCGTCGAACTCATCACGACCTCCAGCCCCGAACTGGTGGGGGCCCTGGCCCGTCTGATCCCGCAGCTGTCGCGCTCCGCTCAGCCGCTGGACGCGGAGGCCGCCGCCCGGTTCGTCTCCCAGCAGAGCGTCCACCTGTTCGCCTACCGTCCCGATGAGCCCGACGACCACGGATCCCACCCGATCCTCGGCATGCTGTCCCTCGCGGTCTTCGAGATCCCCACGGGCCTGCGGGCCTGGATCGAGGACGTCGTCGTCGACCAGGCGACCCGCGGCCAGGGGACCGGACAGAAGCTGGTCGAGGCCGCCTTGGCCCACGCCCGCGCGCTGGGCTGCCGCACCGTCGACCTCACGTCGCGTCCCTCCCGGGAGGCGGCGAACCGCCTGTACCGCCGGTGCGGGTTCGAGCTGCGCGAGACGAACGTCTACCGCTACGCTCTGTCGGACTGAGCTGGCGCCCCTTCCCCCTCCCCCACGTGCGAGGGACACGCGGTGAAGCCCGCGAGGGACGCATGGTTGCCTGCGTCAGCCGGCCAGCTCGCTCTGGCACACGGGCGTCCCCATGACCGAGTTGAGGAACCGGCCCGAGGTCCGGGTGAGGGTCTCGCGGTCGGACTGGTCCAGGTGCGCCAAGAAGTGCTCGCTGATGAGGTCCTCGAAGATCCCGCGGGCCGCCGCCTGGCGCTCCCGGCCCTCCCCGGTCAGCTCGACCACCGTGGAGCGGCCGTCGGTCGGGGAGGGCAGTCGGCGCACCAGGCCGGACCGCTCCAGGCGGGTGATGGCCCGCGTGGCGCCCGAGCGGGTGAGGGCAACGGACGCCCCCAGGTCGCACATGCGCCGGGGCTCCTCCGAGCCGGCGAGCTGGTCGAGCAGCTCGTAGTCGATGAGCGTGAACTGCACCTCGTCGGCGAGGGTGCGGTCCAGCGCCGACGTCAGGGCGCGGCCCGCGATCACCCACGCCTGCCACAGGTGGCGGTCCTCCGCGGACAGGCGGGGCGGGGCAGCGGGAGTGGTCGCGGTCCGGGTCATGACCACATCGTACCAATGGTTGACCACGCAACAATGGGTGGATCGTGCCACACCGACAGCGCGACAACGGAGCCGTCACGGCAGCCACCAACCGATGTATCGTGACCGCAAGACAATCTGCCACGCCGGGTGGAGCACGCCCCCGGCAGGCCGGGACCGCCCGGGGGCATCGCCCTCGTCAATGAGTCACCGCGCCACCGTGCGCGGTCGGGAGCGCGCGGGGGGTCAGAACTCCTCGTAGACGGCGGGATCCTGATCGTTGGTGCGGCCGTCCGGGCGCGCCAACGCGGAGATGGCCGCCATCTCGTCCTCGGCCAGCGAGAATCCGAAGACGGAGAGGTTCTGGAGCTGGCGCTCCGGGTTCTGCGACTTCGGCAGCGGGATCGCGCCCAGCTGCGTGTGCCAGCGGAGGATCGTCTGGACGGGCGTCACCCCGTGCGCGGCGGCGATGTCCCCGACGACCGGCTCGGAGGAGATCTTCGTGCCCCGTCCCAGCGGGCTCCACGACTCCGTGCGGATCCCGAGGTCCTCGTCGACGGCCCGCATGTCTGGCTGGGGCCAGTACGGCGACAGCTCGATCTGATTGATCGCGGGAGTGACGCCGACCTCGGCGATGAGGCGCTGCAGATGCTCGGGCAGGAAGTTCGAGACGCCGACCGATCGGATCAGCCCCTCCTTCTGCAGGTCGACGAGGGCCTGGAAGGCCTCGACGTACAGATCGACGCGAGGATTGGGCCAGTGGATGAGGTAGAGGTCCCAGTAGTCCAGACCCGCCCGATAGAGGGACTCGTGAACCGTCTCGACGGCCTCGTCGTAGCGGTGGTGGCGCCCCGGCAGCTTCGAGGTGAGCCGCAGGTCCTCGCGCGGCACTCCGGCCCGCTCGACCGCGGCGCCGAGCGCCCCCTCGTTCTCGTAGTTGAAGGCGGAGTCCAGCAGCCGGTAGCCGGCCCGGATTCCATTGACCATCGCGTCGACGCCCGCGGCGCCGCGCAGCTTGTAGGTCCCCAGGGCGATCGCGGGGATCGTCGTGCCGTCGTTGAGCGTGTACTGCGGGATCTCGATGTCCATGCGACCAGCGTAGCGAGGGCGCGCCGCCGGGGCAGGACCAGGCGGGGCGCGTCCGCCCTCGTCGGCAGGCGGGGCGCGGCAGGGCGACAGGGGACAGACGCCCGGCGGGCAGCCGAGGAGGCGCGCGACCGCCTGCCCCCGGCCCGGCCCCGCCGCCTACGATGGGGGACATGCCGGATCCCCGATTCCCCCAGCCCTCCCCCCCCCAGGAGCACGCCCACGACTACACGCGCATCCTCG
>JAFAAX010000199.1 GCA_023426345.1 Actinomycetes bacterium | reverse complement strand
GCCCCAGCCCGTGTGCCGCACCGGCCCGAGTGCGGCACACGGGCGCCCCTTCCCCCTCTGACAGGAGGCTCTCCGCCACCGTGTGCTCCCGACACCGCTTCCGACGCCTTCGTCGTGGTCTCGTCGTCGTTCCCGCAGCGGGGGCCGCCCTCATCCTCGTGGGATGCGCGGCGACCCCCGGCACCGGAGTAGTCGCGGGCGGGCTGTCCCCCGACTCCCCGCGTCTCCAGGTGGTCGCGACCACCGGCATCCTCGCGGATCTGGCCCGCAACGTCGGCGGGGACCGCGTGGACGTCGCGCAGATCGTGCCCGACGGCGCGGACCCGCACTCCTACGAACCCACGCCCCACAACGTCCGCGACATCGTGTACGCGGATGTGGCGTTCTCGAACTATCTGATGCTCGAGGAGCAGGGCATCGTGAAGACGCTGGACGCCAACGTCCGCGACGGCGTCCCGAACATCGCGCTGGCCGAGGCCTCCGTCAAGTACGCCGCGGACGTCATCCCCCTGGTCGAGGACGTCTCCCTGGACACCCTCTGGCTGGGCCTGCGGGTCGAGGGCCAGGGCTCGGACCTGGGCATGAACCGGTCGTCGGAGGTGCTGCTCTCGGCGACGGGCCTGGAGGGGCCCAGGCGCCTGGTCGCCTACCTCACGGAGAGCCTCGGGCAGTCGGACGTCTACTTCGACTCCGGGGACGGGTTCGATGGCGCCACCGGGTACCGGGACGACACGGTGCCGCTGCCGCCGGCCGCCCATACGCATCTGAGCTGGGCGTTCACAGAGCCAGGCGTCTACCGGCTGCACCTGCAGGCGAGGGCGAAGCCCTCCCAGGAGGCGAAGTCGATCGATCTCGGATCGGCGGTGGCGACCTTCGTCGTCGGCATCGACCCGGCGACCGTTGCCGGTCCGGACGACACGGTCCTCGACCAGGGGCACGCGGACCTGTCCATCGATCTGGACACCGGCGGCTTCTCCGTGCTGGTGGACAGCCGGAACCCCGATGGCACCGCCCGGCAGGACCATCACCCGATGGACTCCACACTCATCGAGGTCCCGACCAAGGCTCTCCACGAGATCCCCTCGGGGCCGCAGTACCGATTCCTGGGCGCGGGCGGCACTCAGGTCTACCAGCTGCCCCAGGCGGTGCTCGGCAAGCATGTCCACGGCGAGATCGACCCCCACCTGTGGCAGGAGGTCACCAACGCCGAGGCCTACGTCACGGTGATGCGCCACCAGTTCATCCAGACGGATCCGGCGGGCGCCGCCGAGTACACGGCGAACGCCGCCGCGTACCTCGACCAGCTGGACGAGCTGGACGAGTACGTCCGAGACACGATCGCCTCGATCCCACCGGAGCGCCGCCACCTGGTGACCACCCACGATGCATTCGCGTACCTGGGCAAGGCCTACGGCATCGACATCGCGGGTTTCGTCACGCCGAACCCCGCGACCGAGCCCAGCCTCTCCGAACGCAAACGTCTCACCGAGACCATCCGCAACCTGGGCGTCCGCGCGGTCTTCTTGGAGCCGGAGCTGCGGGCCCGGTCCTCGACCCTCGTGGAGATCGCCCGCGAGCAGGGGGTCAGGGTCTGCACGATCTACGGCGACTCCTTCGACCGCGATGTGCACACCTACGTCGACATGATGCGCGCGAACGCCGACTCCCTCCACGACTGCCTGACCACTGACGAGGACACCGACCGATGACCATGAGCACCCTCTTCCCCCACCGACCCGCCAGAGCCACCCGATCCCGCGGAATCGCCGCGATGCTGGCGGTGGCCGCCGCCTCCGTGGTGACCGCGCCCGCCGCCTTGGCCGACGACGACCTCACGCAGACCATCGACCCGGACCAGGCGCAGGGGACCGGGCAGGTCGTCCTGGACCACGGGCACATCGACATCGGTCCGACCCTGGGCAGGGGGGAGCTCCTGCTGGAGGTCCACGACGACACGGGCGACACGTCGGTGTGGCGCCAGCTCTCCGATGTGGTCGTCCGCGTCAACGACGCGGGTGTGATGACGATGCCCGACGACGACACGTACTCGTTCATCGGGCTCAAGCCGGGGGATCCCGTCTGGATGATCCCCCAGACCCAGCAGCCCGAGGTCGCGTGGCTGGGGTGGAACACTCAGGAGCCACAGCTCATGCAGACCATCAGCGGGGGCGCCACGTTCTCGCTGGTCGGCGTCGAGGGGCCCGGCGACATGGTGGTGTTCCTCCAGTCCGGCAATTTCGGCGCCCCGCAGGTGGTGTGGACGTCCCGGGAGCCCGTCCCCCAGGACTCCTGGATCGAGGTCAACACGCACACGCACGCGAACTGGGCGTTCACTCAGCCCGGCGACTACCTGGTGAGACTCCAGGTGTCCGCGACGACGCTGGCCGGCCAGGAGATCTCCACGGAGGACACGCTGCGCGTCGCCGTCGGCTCCGACGCGGACACCGCGGCCGCGTTCGCCGCGCAGTGGGACGGTGACCAGGGCGCGCCCGGCGCCGCCGCGTCCGGCGGGGACCAGGCCGCCTCCGACGGGGGAGCCGGCGCCCCCGCGGCCGCGCAGTCCGGCGCCGGGGCCTCAGCCGCCGACGCGTCCTCCGACTCCGGGCAGGGCGACATGCAGTGGCTGCTGCTCATCGGCGCCGGCGTGGTCGTCCTGGCGCTGCTGGTCGCGGCCGTCGCGTTCGTCGTCTCGGGCCGCCGTGCGCGTCGCCTCGTCTGGGAGTCGCGTCATGCCGACGACGGCGGTCCTGCTCCCCACGACACCGCTTCCCCCGACGGAGGCGCCGGCCGATGACCGCGTCGCACGAGACCCCTGCGGATCGGGCCGTGGCGTCCGCGCGCCCCGATCGTGGGGCGCTCCTGGAGGTCCGGGACCTGGAGGTGGCGCTGGGCGGGCGCCGCGTGCTCGAGGGCGTCGACCTGGCCGTCCGCGAGGGCGAGTTCGTCGGCGTCCTGGGCCCCAACGGCGCCGGCAAGACGACGCTGCTGCGGGCGGTCCTCTCGCTGGTGCCCCACCAGGCGGGCAAGGTCCTGGTCGAGGGCCGACCCGCGCGCCGCGGCCGGGGCGGCATCGGCTACGTCCCGCAGCGCCACGAGTTCATGTGGGACTTCCCGCTCTCCGTCGAGGACGCCGTGATGTCCGGCCGCATGGCCCACCTCGGACTGTTCCGGCGGGTCCGCGTGGACGACGTCGCGGCCGTCGCCGACGCCCTGGACCGGGTCCGCCTGACTGATCTGCGAGGGCGGCCCGTCGGCGAGCTCTCCGGCGGCCAGCGGCAGCGGGTCCTCGTCGCCCGGGCCCTGGCGCTGCGCCCTCGGGCGCTGCTGCTCGACGAGCCCTTCACGGGCCTCGACATGCCGACACAGGAGCTGCTCACCGACCTGTTCACCGAGCTCGCCGCCGAGGGCACGGCGCTGGTGATGACGACCCACGACATCGTCGCCGCCGTCCACCAGTGCGCGCGCCTCGTCCTCATCAACCGCCGGATCCTGGCCGACGGGCCGCCCTCGTCCCTGAGGGAGGGCCGGGTCTGGAAGGAGACCTTCGACGTGACCGACTCGAACCCGCTGCTCGACGCCGTGGGGGTGCGGCGATGACGCCCCTCGACTTCCTGCGCGACGTCGCCAACCCGGACCTCCGGTTCCTGCTCAAGGCGCTGCTGATCTCCGTGATGTCGTCCGTGGTCTGCGGCGTCATCGGCTGCCACGTCGTCCTGCGCGGCATGGCGTTCATCGGGGACGCCGTCACCCACGCGGTCTTCCCCGGCCTGGCCGTGGCGTTCGTGCTCCAGGGCTCCCTGGTGCTGGGCGGCGTGGTCGCCGGGGTGGCCGTCTCGGTCCTGGTCGCAATCTTCTCGCAGAACCGGCGGCTCAAGGAGGACTCGATCATCGGCGTCCTCATGGTCGCGGCCTTCGCCCTGGGCATCGTCATCATGTCGTTCTCCCCTGCCTACGCGGGCTCGCTCCAGAGCTTCCTGTTCGGGTCGATCACCGGCATCCCGGACTCGGACCTGGTGACCGCCGCCCTCACGGGCGCCGTGGTGCTGGTCGGGGCGATCCTCCTGCACCGCTCCTTCGTCGCCGTCAGCCTGGACCGGGAGATGGCGCGCGCCGCGGGCCTGCCGGTCTTCCTGCTGGACGTCCTGCTGTACATCCTGGTGACCGTCGCCGTGGTGATCTCCGTGCAGACCATCGGCAACATCCTGGTTCTGGCGCTGCTCATCACCCCCGCCGCCACCGCGCGGCTCCTCACCGACCGCCTGGTCCCGATGATGGTGACGGCGCCGGTGATCGGCGGCGGTTGCGCCCTGGCCGGCCTCTACCTGTCGTGGGCCCTCAACCTGCCGGTCGGGGGCACCATCGTGCTGGTCGCGACCGTGCTGTTCCTCGCCGCGTGGGTGCTGGCCCCGCGCCACGGGCTGGCGGCCCGCCGCATCCGCGCGCACCAGCAGTCCGCCGATCTGGGCGCCGGCCGGGCCCGCCCGGAGAAGCCCTCAGCCGCCTCGTCCTCCCGGGAAGGAGAGGGGGCCGGCGATGTCCGGACCCCCGCACTGATGTCATGACGCATTCCACCGATCCCGACGCCCGCCCGTCGGGCCGTACAGCGGCCGACCAGGCTGCCGGCGCGCCGCGGTCGCGCCGCACGCGACCCGGTGCCCGGTGGCGCCGCTCGGCCCTGGCC
>JAFAAX010000026.1 GCA_023426345.1 Actinomycetes bacterium | reverse complement strand
TCCCGAGTTCTGAACTGAAGTGCAACGCCCCCGGCTCGCGCGCGGCAATCCGTGTGGACGAGGCTGGAGCGCGACACACTTGATCGGTTACCACACCATCAAGAAGGCGACGCGCTCCCGTGACATCACCGTACACACACCTGTGCCTTGACGACCGCATCGAGATCGAGAAGGGCCTGGACCGGGGTCTCTCGTTGCGCCGGATCGGCGCCCTCCTGGGCCGGCCGGCGTCCACGATCTCACGCGAAGTGGCTCGAGGACGCTGGCGGCCCTCGAACGAGAACGCCGCCTACACCCCCTACCGCGACCCCGCCCTGCATGGTGGCGATCTCACCGCGCCGCAGTACCGGGCCGGGCGAGCACAGCGCAAGGCCGACGCGCGTGCCGCGCGCTCGCACCAGCCCACGAGACTGAGCACCGACCGGGCGATCACCCACCTGGTCAGCAAGCTACGCGACGGGTGGACCCCGGAGATGATCGCCGGACGCGCCCGCATCGACTTCCCCGATGACCCGGCCATGCAGGCGAGCCCGGAGACGATCTACCGGTTCATCTACGCCCCCGCCCAGCGCCACCGCCGCCTGGCCGAGTACCTCCCGCGGGGGCACAAGAAACGACGGAAACGCTCCGGCCGCCGGGTGCATTCCACGCACATCCCGAACCGAGTCTCGATCCACCACCGCCCCGAAGCCGTGAACGAGCGGCGCGTGTTCGGGCACTGGGAAGGAGACAGTGTCCTCGGCACGAAAAGCGCAGGCGACGGCATCCACACCGAAGTCGAGCGCCACTCCCGCATGATGCTCGCCACCAAAGTCCCATCCCTCACCTCCCGCGCCGGCGTCAACGCCCAGAAACAGCTCTTCGGGGCGCTACCCGCACACGCACGATGCTCGACCACGATGGACAACGGCACCGAGATGCACTTGCACACCGAACTACGCGAGGACTACGGCATGGACACCTACTTCGCCGACCCGTACTCCTCCTGGCAGCGCGGCACCAACGAGCACCACAACGGCAGGCTCCGCCGCTACTTCCCCAAAGGCACCGACTTCACCCAGATCACCGAGAGCGACCTCCAAACCGTGATCACCGCGATCAACGACCAACCCCGCAAATGCCTCGGCTGGCTCACCCCCGCCGAAGTCTTCCAAGAACACCTAAACTCAGAACAAACCGGTCAGTGTTGCACCTCGAAATAGAATTCGGGCATCTCCCCGATTCACAGCATCCTCGCCGACGCTGCTAGAGTGGCTCGACGCAGCCCCGATAGCTCAGTGGATAGAGCGTTCGCCTCCGGAGCGAAAGGCCGCAGGTTCGAATCCTGTTCGGGGCACAGACTGACGTATGCGGCTCGATCTTCCGTCTGGGGCGCCGCATGTGGACAGGACGAGGGGCCGTCCGCCTATCGGTCGACGTAGGCCATGTGCTCGGCGTTGTACCGGGCGCCGTGCACGCCGATCGTCTCCGCGAGGTGGTCGAGGTCGTCGACCTCGTCGGGAGAGAGCCCGACCTCGGTGGCCTGCGCGTTCTTCCGGAGTCGTCTCGTGTGGCGCGTCCCGGGGATCGGAACGATCCACGGCGCCCTGAGCAGCAGCCACGCGAGCGACACCTGGGCGGAAGTGACGCCCTTGGACGCCGCGAGGGCGCGGACGTGGTCGACCAGGGCGGTATTGGCCGCCAGGTTGTCGGGGTCGAATCGGGGGACTCGGGCTCGGATGTCGTCTGCGGCGAAGGCGGCGGTGGGGGCGACGGTGCCGGTGAACAGTCCCTTGCCCAGGGGACTGAACGGCACCAGGCCGATACCGAGCTCGGCCAGGGTGGTCAGGATCTCGCCCTCGGGGTCGCGCGTCCACAAGGAGTACTCGCTCTGCAGGGCGGTCACCGGCTGGACGGCGTGGGCGCGGCGGATCGTGTCGGCCGAGGCCTCGGAGAGCCCGAAGTGTCTCACCTTGCCCTCGGCGATGAGATCGCCGACGGTCCCCGCGACGTCCTCGATCGGCACATCGGGGTCGACGCGATGCTGGTAGAACAGGTCGATGACGTCGGTGCGGAGCCGTCTCAAAGACCCCTCGACGACCCGCCGGATCTGCTCGGGCCGGCTGTCCAGCCCGACGCTCGCGCCCCCTTCGATGCGCCATCCGAACTTCGTGGCGATGACGACCTGGTCGCGGACGGGCTCCAGAGCCTCGCCGACGAGCTCCTCGTTGACGTAGGGGCCGTAGACCTCCGCGGTGTCGAAGACCGTCACGCCCTCATCGACCGCGGAGCGCAGGACTGCGATCATGTCCTCGCGGGTCCCCGGGTTGGGACCGTAGCTCTGTGACATGCCCATGC
The DNA here is from genome assembly GCA_023426345.1 of Actinomycetes bacterium. Taxonomy (GTDB): domain Bacteria; phylum Actinomycetota; class Actinomycetes; order Actinomycetales; family Actinomycetaceae; genus Pauljensenia. The sequence goes on along the minus strand of JAFAAX010000026.1, from coordinate 3,815 downwards.
AGCCCATGCCGATGGCTGAGACCCTGAGGCCTTGCCCGAGTGTCCTGATGTGCACGATCAGTCCTCCTTCTCCCGCGACGCGGCGTCCAGCCGAGCAGCGGCTCGCAGAGCGCCCGACTCCTGGGTGGTGGTCGCCGCCCAGCTGGCCAGCAGATCGAGGCGCTGCTGGCTGTCCGAGCCGGGCGCGGCGGTGTAGATGAGGAAGGACAGTCCCGGTTCCGCGGTGAGTTCGAACCCCTCGTAGGCCAGGGTCAGATCTCCCACGACGTGGTGGTGGAAGTCCTTCGTCCCGGCCCCATGGCGGCGCACATTCTGGGCGCCCCACCGCGTCGCGAACTCCTCGGAGCGGGTCGACAGCTCACCGATCAGGTCCTGGATCGGCCGGTCGTGGGGATCGCGTCCGGCTTCGGTGCGCAAGATGGCGACGCACACGTTCGCAGCGGTGTCCCAGTCGCGGTAGAACGTCCGGGAGCGCTCGTCCAGAAAGTTGAACCGGGCGAGGTTGCCTTGGCCGGGTCCGTCGAGCACGCGGTCGTAGAACGCGGCGCCCAGGGCATTGGTCGCCAGGATGTCCATCCGCCCGTTGCGCACGAATGCCGGTCCACCGGTCACGGCGCCCAGAGCCTGAATCAGCGTCTCGCGCGCGACCCACGTCCTCGCGGTGCGCCGACGCACCGGCTCCGCACCTCCTCGGGCCGTCCGCGCCAGGTCGAAGAGGTACTCGCGTTCGGCATCGTCGAGCCGCAACGCGGTTGCCACCGCGTTCAGCACCGCGTCGGACACGCCCTGGAGGCCGCCGCGTTCGATCTTGGCGTAGTACTCGACGCTGACGTCGGCCAACAGGGCGACCTCGCTGCGCCGCAATCCCCGCACCCTCCTGTTGGCCGAGGAGGGGAGTCCCGCCTGCTCGGGCGTCAGGTTGGCGCGCCGCGACATGAGGAACTCCCGCGCCTCGCTCCTGTTGTCCATACCGCCAACGCTACGGGCTCGGACCGCCGAAAGGCATGCTCTCCTGGTACACCCCTCGTCAGGATCTTCCTGTCCGAGCACGGCGGGGCGTTCCATGGAGGGGCTCGCATGAGGGCGCGACCGAGGAGGACATGATGAACGAGGACGCACCGGAGACCACGACCGGCCGAACTGGCTGGACCGGCGGCAGGGAGGCCTTCGGGGACTTCGCGCCCGGACTGGCCCACTACACCGACCAGGTGCTCTTCGACGACGTGTGGGAACGCGCAGGACTGTCCACACGAGACCGCAGCCTCATCACCGTCGCCGCGCTGGTCGCCATGGGGAAGCTGGACCAGCTCCGTTTCCATCTGGGCTTCGCGCGGCGGAACGGATGCACCGACGACGAACTCAAGGAGGCCATCACCCACCTCGCGTTCTACACCGGATGGCCCAACGGCATGGGGGCCATGACCGTGGCCCGGGACGTCCTCACGGACAACGACTGACTACCAGCACGGTCTCAACCGGGCCCAGGAGTGCCACGATGGAGATCGCACCCCGGGACAGCCGGGTCGTCGGCCAGACCGTGCGAGAGAGGTGATGAGATGAATGGGACGGACTTCCAGCCGCTCTTCGGCCTCGGAGAGCCGAACGACGCCTTCGCCCGGTACTTCATCGGGCAGAGCTACCGCAACCCGTTGACCACCGAGGGCGTCGCGATCAGCAACGTCACCTTCGAGCCCGGCTGCCGCAACAACTGGCACATCCACCACGCCACCTCGGGCGGCGGCCAGATCCTGCTGGCCGTCGCGGGCAGCGGCTGGTACCAGGCGGAGGGTCGGGCACCGGTCCGTCTGGAGCCCGGCTGCGTCATCCGGATTCCCGCCGGGGTCAAGCACTGGCACGGCGCGACGGCCGACTCCTGGTTCACCCACATCGCCATCGAGGTGCCGGGGGCGGACCTCGCCACCGAGTGGCTGGAGCCCGTCTCCGACGAACAGTACGCGGCACTGCCGCAGGACGGAGCACAACCGTGATCCTCGACGAGAACGCCACGTTGTCCAACGGCGTGGTCATCCCGAGGCTGGGACTGGGCACCTGGTTCATCGACGACGACCGGGCCGCCGAGGCGGTGCGCGAGGCGGTGCGCATCGGTTACCGCAACATCGACACCGCCCAGGCCTACGGCAACGAACGCGGTGTGGGAGAGGGCGTCCGCACCAGCGGCGTCGCCCGTGAGCAGTTGTTCGTTTCCACGAAGCTGGCCGCCGAGATCAAGGACCACGACCAGGCGGCCGCCGCGATCGAGAAGTCGCTGGCCACTCTGGACATCGACTACATCGACCTCATGCTCATCCACGCTCCCCAGCCGTGGTCGGACTTCCGCGGCGGCGACTACGCCGACGGAAACCTCCAGGCCTGGCGGGCCCTGGAGGAAGCCCACCGGGCAGGAAGGATCCACGCGATCGGCGTGTCGAACTTCCTGGAGCCCGACCTGGCCAACGTCCTCGACCATGCCGACGTGACCCCGCACGTCAACCAGATCCTGGTCCACGCGGGAAACACGCCGAGCGACCTCATCGAGCACTGCCAGGAGCACGACATCCTCGTGGAGGCCTACTCCCCGATCGCCCACGGCGAGATCCTCCGCAATCCGACTCTGACGCAGATCGCGAGCAAGTACCGCGTATCGGTGCCCCAGCTGTGCATCCGCTACACGCTGGACCTGGGCTGCGTGTCCCTGCCCAAGACCGCCGACCCCGACCACATGCGCGACAACGCCCGCGTCGACTTCCAGATCTCGCAGGCGGACATGGACGCGCTGCGCCACCTCGACCACCGCGACTACGGGCGCAGCGCCTCGTTCCCCGTCTACAGCGGCCGATGATCGACGAGGACGGCCCCGCGTGCCGCGGGGCGACCCCCCTCACGGGACCCGGCGTTCCGCGAGGGGGCGTCCTCGTCGATGGGCAGTGCGGCAGAACGGGACGGGGACGCGCGCCGGCTGGGGATTCACCGGTGTTCCGAATGCCCTTCGCCGATCTGGGGGGCGGGCGATACCCTCACTCGCGGCGGGCGAGATCGATCAGCTTCCCCACGGTGGCGAGGTTGCGCGCCGTGCCCACCACATCCAGAAAGCGCATGATCTGACGCTCCTTCATCTGCGGGTGGCCGGCACCGTCGGCGAACCGCAGGTGCATCTCGCGCCCGACGACCTCCCAGCGATCGCCGCCGGTGTCGAGACTCCGCGCCGCAGCGATGCCCTCCGCCGTCGGCGCGCCGGTGAGGAACGAGATGAAGGAACGCTTCGGATCAAGAACCTCGAAAGGGTGTCCGGCCAGCGCCGCCTCGACCTCGGCGAGTGAACGGCTGATCACGTGCCGGAAGAACCCGAAGCCCTCCTCCACCGCCTTCTCGAGAGACTCGTCGAAGGATCGCGGATCGGCGTCGATCGTGCAAACCATGTTCCCGGAGGCGATGTACGTGGAGACATCGCACGCGCCGAGTCCCTCGGCAAGCGACCTCCACTGCGCCATCGGCAGCTTCGCGGTGCCGCCGACGTTCACCGCGCGCACCAGGACGATCCTGCGTTCCATGCGGGTCATTGTCCCCCATCCCGGCCCTCAGTAGCGGGCGGCCGCGCTCGGCTGAGGGCCGTGCTCCGCTCGACAGCCGCCGCTGCTGTGACCGACACCCTCGACCTGCACGTTGTGCAGAATCTGCACTGGATGCACAATAGGGTGCTGTGAATCCCACCGACACGGACGTGGAGCCATCGCGCCCCGACGCCGCCCATGAGGCCCGCCCCGCCGACGCCATCGACGACGCCGCCGCCGAGTCGGGCGCGCCGCGCCCCGCCGGCC
>JAFAAX010000176.1 GCA_023426345.1 Actinomycetes bacterium | reverse complement strand
CGTGGAGGGTCGTCTCGCTGGACGATCCGCGGATCGCCCTGGCGGAGGCCCCCTCCGGGACCGTCGCGCGGGCCGGGCCGGGGCTCGATCCCCGCGCCGTCCGACCGGGGCGGGCCTGGCTGGTCGTGGCGGATCGCCCCGGGCCCGCCGAGCGGGCGATCGCGCGCGCCCACCGGGAGGCCGGGCTCCCCCCTCCCGACATCGAGGTCCTCCCCGGCCACCGGTGGCCGCAGATCCTCCAGGTCCTCCGGGGCGACGACCGCGCGGTCTTGGCTCTGCGACCGGACGCCGACGTCCTGCGCGCGCTCGCGCAGCGGGCCCGCTCGCAGGACCCCGCGCTGACGGCCGAGCGCTACGCCTCGGACAGCGGCGTGCTGCTCGATCGCGGGCACCTCGAGCGGATGGTGCTGGTCGGCGCCTGACGACGCGAATGCCATCAGTGTGACTCGTTGCACAGTGGGGGGATCGTCCGTTGTGGCCTTCCACTCTTGCCCGGTCTCACAGAACGGACAACACTTGTCCCTTGTTGACGTGTCCCAGGAACGCCGGCCCCAGCCGACGGCATCGAACGGAGTTGAGGAATGGATTGGCGGAGTGAGGCGGCCTGTCTGAGTGTCGATCCGGAGCTGTTCTTCCCCATCGGAAACACCGGCCCCGCCATTGCCCAGGCCACCGAGGCCAAGGCCGTGTGCCGCACCTGCTCCGTGCAGACCGTCTGCCTCCAGTGGGCCATCGAGAACAACCAGGACTCCGGCGTCTGGGGCGGCATGAGCGAGGAGGAGCGCCGCTCCTTCAAGCGCCGCGCCGCCCGCGCCCGCCGCGCCTCCTGACCGGGATTCTCCCCACCGCCCGGATACGGGCGGGGACAGCGCCGGCCTCGGACCTCGGTCCGGGGCCGGCCGCGCATCGGCGGGCGGGAACGCCCGTGCGCTGAGGTCGCCCGGCCGGAAGGGGGTCGCCCTCGTCCGCGGGATCCCGGCCGGGTGAAAGCGGACCGGGGCCACGGGGCCGGCGCCGACCTCGTCCCGGGAGGACCCGAAGACCCCGAGTGCCGCGCATCCCCGAAGCACCCCAGGGACCCGCGGGGCCGCGCGAGTCCGGGGCCCGCCGCCTACTCGACCGGAAGGCGCAGGCAGACGACGGTCCCGCCGTCCTCGCCGTGCTGCCACTCGATGGACCCGCGCAGCTCCCCGGTCACCATCTGGCGCACGATCTGCGTCCCCAGGCCGCTCATCGGCGTGCCGTCGCGGAACCCCGCGCCGTTGTCGCGCACGAGGATCTCCAGCAGTCGCTCCGAGCGCGTCGCCTCGACGCGCACCATCCCGTCGCGGTCGGCCAGCCCGTGCTCGACGGCATTGGCGACCAGCTCGTTGAGGACCGTGGCCAGGGCCTGCGCGCGGTCGGCGTCGAGCACCCCGAACCGGCCGGACGTGTGGACCTCGACCTTGTGGTCGGTGGTGGCCACCGCGCCCGACATCCGCAGGACGGAGCGGGCGACCTCGTCGAAGTCGACGGCCTCGTCGACGTTCTGCGAGAGGGCCTCATGCACCGTGGCGATCGCCTGGACGCGGCGCTCGGCCTCCTGGAGCGCGCCGCGCACCTCCTCGGAGCCCGAGCGGCGCGCCTGCAGGCGCAGCAGCGCGGAGACCGTCTGGAGGTTGTTCTTCACGCGGTGGTGGATCTCACGGATCGTCGCGTCCTTCGTCATGAGCTCCTGCTCGCGGCGACGGACCTCCGACACGTCGCGCGTGAGCAGCAGGGCGCCCAGGCGCGTGCGTCCCTGCTGGAGGGGGAGGGCGCGCATCGTGATCGTGGAGGCGTGCGCGGCGATCTCGACGCGCCAGGAGGCCCGCCCCATGACGACGACGGCCAGCGTCTCCTCGATCATCGTCTCGTCGGAGACCACGGCCGTGATGTCCTCCGCCAGCACCCGCCCGATCATCGAGTGCCGGATGCCGAGGCGGCGCAGGCAGGACACGGCGTTGGGGGTGGCCTGCTGGACGCGGCCGTCCTCGTCGAGGAGGATCACGCCATCCAAGACGCGCGGCACCCCGTGCGTGGCCACCGTCGGCGTCGAGTCGTAGGGGTACTCCCCGCGGGTCATCATCTGGCAGAGGACGTCGGCCACCGCCACCGTCCAGCCCTCCGACCCGATCTGCGGGCGGGGGGCGGACAGGTTCGACTCGCGGGTCATCACGGCGATGACGCGCCCGCTGTGGAAGACGGGGACGCAGGTCTCCATCATCGAGTACGTGCCCGCCCAGCGGGCCACCGCCGGGCGGATCACCTGCCCCGTCGACATCGCGCGGCGCAGCTCCGTCTCGCGCGCGGCCGGCAGGTACAGCCCGATGATGTCGTCGAGGTGGACGGTCGAGGACGTGGCGGGCCGGCAGTGGGCCACCGCGATGAACCGGTTGTCGTCGGTGGGCAGCCACAGGACCAGGTCCGCCGCCGAGAGGTCCGCGAGGACCTGCCAGTCGGCGAGCAGGAGATGAAGCCAGTCGATGTCCGCATCCGACAAGGGGGTCGAGGACGCCTCCTCGGCGAGTTGCATCAGGCTCCGCATGGCACCACTGTAGTGCCGAGGGATGCGCGCCGACCGGGCGGGCACCCGCCGTCCGCGCCCCCCCCGGGGCGCCCACGAGGAAGGCCATCCGTGCACATCACCGAGTCGTTCGCCTATCCCGCCGGCCTGGACCGGATCGCGGCGATGTACGCCGAACCCGGCTACCTGCTTCACCGCCTGGACCGCCGGGGCGTCCAGGATCGGCGCGTCGACGTGAGCGAGGACGCCGGCGCCACGCGGATCGTCGTCTCCCTGAGCGCCGACACGGCCCTGCTGCCCGCCGCGGCCCAGCGCTTCGTGAAGGCGGGCCTGTCGGGCACGCTCACCCTGGACCTGGCGCCCCGCCAGGGGGCGACGCGCCGCGGCACGCTCGGCCTGGAGGTCTCCGGCGCTCCGGTGGCCGCCTCCGGGGCCGTCGTCCTCACCGACCGGGGAGAGTCCACGGAGGCCGCCGTCGACCTCGACTTCTCCGTGAAGATCCCGCTGATCGGCGGCGGGATCGAGAAGCAGGCGGTCGGATACGTCCGCGGCGCCCTGGAGACCGAGCCGGCCGCCGCGCAGGAGTGGCTGTCCGCCCACCCGCAGGCCTGAGCCCAGGCCGCCGAGCGCGTTGCCGCCGCCGGGCGGACCGTCCCGCCCCTCCCCGCAAGGTGGGCGTCAGCGCAGGTCTCGGCGCATCAGCCAGCGGAGCTCGCGGCCCGAATGGGCCGACGTCGGCTGGACGCGATGGAAGCCGTGCTGCTCGAACAGGGACACCGTCCCCACGTATCCGCTGATGGCGTCTACCCGGCGGTCGCCGGCGTCCACCAGATACCCCTCGACGAGGACGGCGCCGTGGGCGCGGGCATGCCCGACCGCGCCCTCCAGCAGATCGTGCATGAGTCCCTGGCGCCGGAACGGGGGACGGACGACGAAGCAGACGATCGACCACGGGTCGAGGTCCTCGTCCACGTGGGGGAGGGCGCGCGAGGCCATCAACCGCCGGTGGGAGGCCTTCGGCGCGATGGAGCACCAGCCGGCGACCTCCCCGTCCCGGTAGGCGAGCACGCCCGGTCCCGGAGGCGCCGCGCACTCCGTCCTCATGTGGTCGATCCGCCCGGGCATGTCGAGACGGGCGTCCCGGTAGGACATGCAGACGCATCCCCCGGCCCCGGGCTTCCGGGGGACCATGAAGGACGCGAAGTCCTCCCAGTGCCCGGTCGCCGGACGCACCTCGATCGCCATGCCCGAACCGTAGCCCAGGCCGCTCCCCGGCGCAGCCCCCGGCGGTGCGGGACAATGGCCGCATGGACATCGACACCGCACCAACCGCACCGACCGCACCGGATGCCGCCCCCGCAGCCGAGGGCGGCCCCTCCTCCCCCCTCTACCTGGAGCGCCAGGGCACGCGCCAGTACGTCGCGCGCAACGCGCGGGGCGCCGAGGTCCTCCTGGGCGACGGGCCGGGGCGCTTCAGCCCCGGGGATCTCCTCAAGATCGCGCTGGCCGGGTGCAACGCCATGTCCTCCGACATCCGCATGCAGCGCGTGCTCGGCGAGGCCTTCGCCCAGGTCATCGGCGTCTCCGGCGCCTATGACGAGCAAGCCGACCGCTTCGACTCCTTCCAGGTGGAGCTCGTCCAGGACCTCTCCGGCGTCGACGGGGACGAGCGGGAGAAGCTCCTGGCCCGCGCGCAGGCCGCCATCGAGCGCAACTGCACGATCGGGCACACGATCACCCGGGGCGTCACCTACACCCGGGCCTTCACGTCCGAACCCGTGGGGGGCGCCGCCGCGGACTGAGATCCGCCCCGCCCCGCCGCCGCGCCCGCTGGGTCCCGGCCGTCAGGAGGTCCGAGCCGACGAGGCGGCCACCAGGGCCGGCGCGAGGGCGCCCTGGACGAAGGGCGGGACGAGCGGCAGGTCCGCGACGGCGCTCAGCGTCACGAGGACCTCCTCCCCCTCGACGGACACGTCCACCAGTGCGGCCGCTCCCCCGCCCACGGAGCAGGTGGAGCCGGCCAGGCGCGAAAGCGCGCCGACGGCGGCCGACCGCGCGCCCGAGGGGGAGGGGACCAGCTGCTGGCCGTCTCCTCCCGCCCCGTAGTAGGCGTCGGCGTCCACGACGTGCGAGGCTGCGGCCGCCACACGGTCCGCGCAGGCCAGCAGGCGCCGGTCCTGGACATGCACCGCGGTGATCGTGGCAGCCGCCAGCGCGAACGCCGACACGACCACGATGAGTCCGACGATGAGCAGGGCGATGCGCCCCTCCTCCGGCCCGCCCGCGCGCTCCTCACTCATCGAGGGCCATCCCGTCGATGAGGGACTCCGACGTCGCCGCCACGGGGAACGCCCCGAAGCGCTCCGCCCACGCGGGGACCAACGGCAGCGGCACCGACGTGGCGACGCGGACCCGGATCCGCGCCTCGGCGCCCGTGCATCCCGCGGGCACACACGACACCTCGACGGCCGAGGGCGCCGCCAGGCCGTAGTCGGCGAAGGCGAGGTCCACCTGTTCGCGCGCGATCTCCGTCGAGTCCGGGGAGACCGCGAGCACGCGGGCGGCCTCGCGCGCCCCCGCCTCCGACGCGAACACCGCCGCCTGGACGGACGACAGGGCCAGCACCAGCGAGAGGACGGGCACGGCCACGCAGACCGTGAGCACGATGAACTCGATGGCGGCCTCGCCGCGCTCACGGGCCATCGGGCACCTCCGCGACCGACCGGCCCCGGACCGTCAGCCAGTCCGGCCCCCAGGCCAGCAGGAGCGGCAGCGCGGTGCGGACCGTCACCACGACGGTCCCGCGATCCCCGGCACCCGCTCCCGGTTCCTCGGACACGTCGATCTCGCGGGGCCGCGAAGCGCCCAGGTACTGGTCGAGCAGGAGGTCCGTGCGGGCGAGCGCCTCGTCGGCATCGGACCCGACCAGCGCCGCGCGGCGCGCCCCCTCCCCCGCCGCCGAGATCGCGAGGTTGCGGGTGTGCAGCGCGAACGCGACCTGCAGGATCGCGAGGACCATCACGACGACGAGGCCCTGGATGAGGACGTGGGAGACCACCTCGGAGCCGCGTTCGCCCGCCCGCTCGTCCCGTGGCGCGCCCGGCGGCGCGCCGCGGACGCGCGGAGCCGGATCCCACCCCGGGCGCGGGGATGCCGCGACGACCGCCATCAGTGGATCCCGGCGACCGAACTCAGCGCGTTCTCCAGGAGCGCCGTCAACTGGGTGCCGGCGATCGCCCAGATCGCGGCCACCAGCGCGGCGGTCATCAGCGTGATCATCACCCATCCGGGCACGTCGCCCCGCTCGGCGTCGGCTGCGGACGGGCGCGGGAGCAGTCCGGCGCGCAGGATCAGCAGCCACTGCAGGAAGTGTTCCATGGGGTCTCCTCGGGGTTCGAAGGCGGGATGAACGGCGATTCGGGCGGACGAGGACGGGAGGGCCGGGGCCTCCCCACCGGTCAGGGGCCGACCTCCAGGGCGATGAGGCCGGGATAGAGGGCGAACAGGACGGTGATGGGCAGGATGAGGAAGACGACGGGCACGAGCATCGCGATCTCACGCCGGCCTCCCTCCTCCATGAGGCGCTGGCGGGCGGACTCGCGGATGTCCCGGGACTGGTCGTGGAGCACGGCGGCCAACGGGGAGCCGCGCTCGATGGAGGTGATGAGCGTCTGGCACAGCCGGTCCAGGGCCGGCGAGTCGTTGCGGGCCGCCAGGTCGCCCAGCGCCCGCGAGACGGGCGTGCCCCATCGGATCTCGGCGCCCGTCAGCGACAGCTCGTGGGCGAGATCCGTGGAGGAGATCCGGGCCACCCGCTCCAGGGCGCCCGGAACGGACTCGCCGGCGCCCACCGCCAGGGCGAGCAGTTCCGAGGCGTCGGGCACTTGGGAGTCCAAGGCGCGCTGACGGGACCGCGATCTCAGGGTGAGGACCTGGTCCCACAGCGCGGCGCCGACCAGCGCTCCCAGCACGATGATCGGCAGGGCCATCACCGCGGCGCCGTGTCCGCGGGCAGCGGCGCCGGCCATCGCCGCTCCGGAGACGACCATGCCGAGCGCGGCCGCGACGAACTGGCCCAGACGGAACGCCCCCGTCGTCCCGGGACGCCCGAGGAGTTGGAGGCGCCGCTCGACCGAGAACGTCGTGGAGCCGATCGCCTCGACGGCCCTCAGAACGCCGCCGAGCACCCAACCGAGCGGTCCGGATCGATGGGCTGGCCGGTGGCCGGCGAGGCCCTGGCGGACCCGCGCCGCCAACCCGGGACGCGCCGCGCGCCGGGCCGCGTCCACGCAGAGGAGGCCGCCCGCCAGCCCCAGGCCGACGATCACGGCGCCCACGACCGAGCCGCTCATCGCAGCGACCTCCGGTCGGTGGGCAGGGACCCCAGGCGCTTCATCACGACGTAGGCGAGGATGGAGAGCACGGCCCCGGCGCCCAGCACCATCATGCCCTCCCAGGTCGCGTAGGCGGCGCCGGCCTGGGGCTGGGAGGCGATCATCAGGAGGACCAGCCACGGCGCGACGACTCCCAGACGCGCCGCGTTGACGGTCCAGGACTGGCGGGCCTCCAGCTCGCCCCTCACGCGCGCGTCCTCCCGCAGGAGCACGCCGAGATCGCGCAAGAGGACGGAGAGGTCCGATCCGCCGACGTCGCGGGCCAGCCGCAGGGCCTCGACGATCCGGTCGGCCACAGGATCGGCGAAGCGGTCCTTGAGCCGGGTGAGCGCCGAGTCGAAACGGCCGTCGGCCGCGTAGTCGGCGGCGAACGCCGCGAACTGCGGGCGCAGGGGCTCGGGCCCGGCGGATCCGAGCTCGCAGAGGAGCTCGGGCAGCCCCGCGCCGGCGCGCACGCCCGAGACGAGGAAGTCGACGACCTCCGGCCAGGCTCCCCGCAACTCGCCCGACCGCGAGCGCGCGCGCCCGGCCACCGCCATCGCGGGGACCGGCGCCGTCATCACGGCCAGGACAGCGGCGACGGGCCACACGCCCGTCCATGCGAGGGCGCCGACGGCCACGAGAAGAGCGAGGGCGGCGCTGACCGCGAGGAGCCGCCACGGCGTGAGCCCCCGGATGCCCGACCGCACGATCTGGTCCGCCCACCGCAGCCACCACCGCGGGCGGCGCATCCGCGGCATCGGCATCCCCGACCACGCGGCGAGCACCAGCACGGCTCCGATGCCCAGGCCCAGCCCCGTCAGCACGGCGCTCATCGCGGGGCTCCCGTAAGCCGCGCGGGCGATCGCGGGCCGCCGCCCGCCAGCAGCACCGGCAGGTCGTAGCCGGCGGCGGCGAAGCGGCCGTCGTCCTCCAGGCCCCCGGCGCCGCGCTCCAGGACCGCGCCGTCGAAGGTCCACAGCTGGGCCGCCTCGATCCGCGTCCCCTCCGCGCGTCCGGGCACGGCCACGACCTCCGCGAGAAAGCGCCGCCCTCGCGAATCGCGATGGACATGGCACACGAGGTCCACCGACGACGCCAGCGTGGGAACGACGAACTGGGAGGTCACGTTCTCCCCGGCCAGCAGCGGCAGGAGGCTGAGCTTGCCGAGCGCCTCCCGCGCGGAGTTCGCGTGGACGGTGGCCAGCCCCGGCACGCCGGCGTTGAGCGCGAGCAGCAGGTCGAGGGCCTCGGCGCCCCGCACCTCGCCGACGATCAGGCATTCGGGGCGCATCCGCAGGGACTCGCGGACGAGGTCGCGCAGCGTCACCTCGCCGCGGCCCTCGAGATTGCCGGGGCGGGTCTGGAGCGCCACGCTGTCGCGGTTGCGCAGATCGAGCTCGAAGACCTCCTCGCACGTGATGACGCGGCGGATGCGTGGGATCTCGCCGGCCAGCGCGCGCAGGAACGTCGTCTTGCCGGCTTGCGTCGCCCCGGACACCACGATCGACAGGCCCGCCGCGACCGCGGCCGTGAGGAACGCGGCGACCGGGCCCGCCACCATCCCGGCCTCGACCAGGTCCGCCAGCGTCCGGGCGCGCTGGACGTGCTTGCGGATGTTGACGCTCCAGTGGCGCCCGGCCACCGGCGGGATGACGACGTGGAGGCGCTCGCCGCCGCGCAGCGTCGCGTCGACGAAGGGGGAGCTCAGGTCCAGGCGCCGCCCGGAGTGGAGGAGCATCCGCTCGACGAGGTCGCGGACCTGGCCGTCCGTGAGGATCACGGTGGTGAGCTCGGAGACGCCGCTGCGGCTGACGAAGACTCGGGAAGGCGAGTTCAGCCACAATTCCTCGACCGTTGAATCCTCGAGATAGGGCTGGAGCGGTCCGAGCCCCGCGACCTCGGCGATGAGCAGGCCGATCTGCTCCTCGCGGCCCTCCGGCGTGAGGACGCCCTCGCCCTGGTCGACGACCCGCTCGACGACGCTCCGCACGGCACCGAGGTCCCCGAAGGGATCGACGCCGCGCGCGGACAGCGCATCGCGCGCACGCGCCACCCGGGCGTCCCACGTGTCCTCCATGCGCCGCCTCCACTCCGTCGAGGGTCTGCGCGGGCACGCCCTCCGCCCGCCCGGTCGAGAGTGTGCTGAACGTAACAGATCGACCGTTCCAGAGGAAGCCCCCCCCTGAGGACCTGTGCGTAACTCTCCGGACGCCGGCGGGGACGGCCCGTCGGCGTTGTGCCGGGCCGCAGCGGGACGCTCGCTGTAGCGTGGGGCACGTGACACCCGCGAAGACACCTCTGGAATTGGCGGCGCTGGCCACCGTGGCCGTGCCGGGTCTCCGCGTGGCCGGCCTGCGGCCCCCGCAGTTCAGCGACGAGCTGGTCTCCGTCACCGGCATCATCGACGTCCAGGGCACCCGCTACCTGGTGGTGTGCCCCCACGACACGACGGGCGGACTCAACCTGGAGGCGCAGACCGCCGTCCTCGGCCGTCTGGCCCGCGCCCATGACGCCGGCGAGCTGCCCTTCGACGTGCCGCGCCCGGCGGGCCTCGCCCACATCCCGGGCGGGGGACGGGTGATGGTCCACCCCGACCTCGGCGGGCGCTTCATGGCGGACGAGGACTTCGAGGACGATCTCATCCTCCCCGCCTCGCTCGCCCGAGCGCTCGCCGCGCTGCACAACCTGCCGCCCGGCGTCTACACGAGCGTCGACACGCCCGTCTACACCGCCGACGAGTGCCGCTCCCGCCACGTCGCCCTGCTGGACGAGGCCGCCGCCGCGACGGTCATCCCCGCCAACCTGTGGGACCGCTGGTCCGCCGCCTTGGAGGACGTCTCCCTGTGGCGGTTCCCGACGACCCCGATCCACGGGGACCTGCAGACCACGTCCGTCGTGGTCGAGGACGGAACGGTGCTGGGCGTGACCGGCTTCTCCTCCGCCCAGGTGGGCGATCCCGCCGTCGACGTCGCCTGGGTCCTCGCCCAGGCGTCGGACGCGTTCCTCGACCGTTTCCGGGAGGCCTACTCGCTGGCCCGCCAGGCCACGGACCTCCACCTGCTCACGCGCGCGCAATTGATCTCCGAGCTCGCCCTCGTGCGGTGGCTGGTCCACGGGGTCCACGCCGAAGACCCCTCCATCGTCGAGGACGCCGCGCGCATGCTGGCGGACCTCGCCTCCGACCTCGGCGACGATCAGCTGGCCCGCCCCGACCACGCGCGGGAGGTCCCGGTCCCCGTCCCGGAGGCGGCCGCGCCCGTCTCGCCCCTCCCCGCCGATCGGCGCCACGACGCCGCGGGCGAGGGCGCCGCGCCGGAAGTCGGCGGCACTCCCTGGGGAGATGACGGTGCCGCGGCGCGGGGAGACGACGGCGCCGCGGCCCGGCCGGGCCCGGCGCAACCGGAGACCGGTCCCCTGTCATTGGCGGATCTGCCCACCGAGAAGCTGCGCCTCGACCCCGGCGAGCCGCCCGCCTGATCGCCGCGGGGACGTTCAGCGGCCCAACGAGTCCGCGACCAACCGGTCGATCGGGGGCGCGGGGCGGCCGGTCGCGGCGACGAGCATCCGTTCCACCTCCTCCAGGTCGAACACGCGCGGCCCCGCCAGGAACGCGACCTGCGCGCGCACGCGGTCCTCGGGGACCCGGGTGCGCCGCGCCCAGGCGATGCGGTACAGGCGCAGCTGCGTGAGGAAGTAGCGCAGGTCCCTCGCGGACGTCACCTCGGAGGGGAGCTTCCCGGACTTCCAGTCGACGACCGTGTCCGCCCCCGCGCCGTCCCGGAACACGGCGTCGATCCGACCCGTGACGGGCAGCCCGCCGACGCGCACGGCGAAGGGCTCCTCGACGGCCACCGGCCGCTGGCCGCGGACCAGGTCCAGCGCGTCGAAGTTCGCCCGCATCGCGTCGAAGCGCCTGCGGTCGCGCGGGGACAGGGTCTCCTCCCCGGCCAAGGGCTGGTCCCAGAGTTCGCCGCTGGTCATCCGCAGCTGACGCTCCGCCCAGGCGTGGAACAGGGTGCCCAGCGCGGAGGACTCCGAGGGGGCGGGGGGGACGGGCCGGCGCAGGTCGCGGGCGAACGCATCCGCGTCCTCGACCATCGCGGAGACGCTGGTCGCCGGCAGCCGGCCGGGGACGACGACCGTCGCGCGCCGCTCCTCGCGGAGGCGGCGCTCGTCCAGGAGCGCCTGGACGTCGCGCGCCATCGGGGCCGCCACCGGATCCCGTCCGAGCGCGTCCAGCACCTGGTCCGCCGACGCCCCGGCCGACTGCTGGGCGTCCGCCCGTGCGAGGACGCGCCGCGCCGCATCCGTGATGAGCTCGCGGGAGCGTCCCGGCCGGCGCGGGAACGGCGCGGATCCGCTCGCGGCGCGCAGCCGGTCCAGGGTCTCCTCGTCGGGCTCGGGGGTGATCGCGGTGTCGGGATCGCCGTCCGTGAGGCCCGCGACCAGCGGCTCCATGAGGTAGCGCGACGGGGGACGGACCCTCTGGGACGTCCCGTCCGACCAGCATCCGCTCATCAGGAGGTCCTCCCGGGCGCGGGTGAGCGCGACGTAGGCGAGCCGGCGCTCCTCCTGCTCGGAGTGGATGCCGAGCTCCTGCCGGTAGGTGTCCTTCAGCCAGCGGTTGAACCCGGCCTGGAGGGTCCTCGACCGCTCGTCCGGGACGGGGACGAACGGCGGGAGGGAGGCGGCGTCCCCGCGCAGCGGATAGGGCAGTTCGTCGACCGCCGTCAGCCAGGCGCTGGTCCCGGGAGGAGCCTCGGTCCATGCGACGGGGGTCGATCCGTGGCTGGGGAAGATCCCGTCTCCGAGGTCGAAAACGGCGACCGCGTCCCACTCCAGGCCCTTGGCGCCGTGAACGGTGAGGATCTGGACGGCCGCGGGGTCGGGCGCGATGGCGGGGCCGGCCAGGCCCTGCTCCTCGTCCTCGGCGACCGCGAGGTACGTGAGGAAGCCCCGCATCGTGGCATCGGGGACCTGGGCCTCGAAGTCGGCGGCGACGTCGACGAACGCGTCGAGCGCCTCCCGCCCCGTGTTGTGGAGCGGATCCGCGGTGGTGTCCTCCGCCAGCCCCATGATCGCGATCGCGCGCTCGACCTGGTCGACCAGTCCCCGGCCCGTTCCGCGGCGCACCGCGCGCAGGCGTTGCCCCAGGACGCGCACGCGCGCGGCGGCCGCCTGCGTGAGGGCGGGTCCCTGCCCGCCGTGCGGACGCCATCCGGCCGGCGGCGGGGTGTCGACGGCGTCGAGCAGCAGGGCCGCGGGGTGCGCGACGTCGGCCCCCCCGGCCTCGCGGGCCAGGTGCCGGGCCCACGCGCCCATGACCCGCAGGTCCGCCGCCCCGAGGTCCAGGTTCGTCACCAGGCGGACGAGCCACGGCGAGTTCGTGACATCGACGCACAGCTCCAGGGCGGCCCGCGCGTCGGCGACGGCGGGCTGGTCGAGCAGCCCTCCCAGGCCGATGACCTGGGTCGGGATGTCGCGGGCGCGCAGCGCGTCGTCGACAACCTGGAAGTCCGCGCGGCGCCGGCACAGCACCGCGGCCGACGTCATCCGAGACCCCCGAGGCGCCCGCGCCGCCTGGATGAAGTCCGCGACGGCCTCCGCCTGGGACTCCCGGTCCAGGGTGTGGACGGCCAGGACCCGGCCCTCTCCGGCGCCGGTCCGGGCCGCCAGCACCGGGGAGGCGGCGTTCACCGCGGCCTCGCGCAGGGGGGCGGCGACCCGGTTCGCGACGTCGAGCACGCGCCGGTCGTTGCGCCAGGACGTCGACAGGGTGAGCGTCTGGCCCGGTCGCGCCGGCGTGGACTGGAAGCGGTGGAGAAAGGTCTCCAGGGAGGCCGCCGATGCGCCGCGCCACCCGTAGATCGCCTGGTTCGGGTCGCCGACGGCCGTCACGGGGTGGTCGCGGAACAGGGTGGACAGCAACTCCATCTGGATGACGGAGGTGTCCTGGAATTCGTCGAGGAGCACGGCGGCGTGGTCGGCGCGGATCTGGTCGACGACGTCGGGCGCCTCGCGCACGATCCGCGTGGCCAGCACCAACTGGTCCGCGAAGTCCATCACCCCGGCGTCGCGCTTGCGGACGTCGAAAGCCTGGACCAGGTCGAGCAGCGCGGAGCGCCTGCGGGTGGCCGCGACCATGGCCTTGAGGTCCCCGCCCGGCCCCTTCTCCGGGTCCGCATACGCGAGGAGGTCCTCCTCGAAGCGGGCGAGCTCGAGGCGGGCCTGCTCGAGCCTGAGGTCGTGCTCGGCCAGGTGGCCCGCCATGTGCAGCGCCTGGGTGACGACCGTCGCGGGCGAGAGGTCCTCGAACGCGTCGATGTCGCCGCGCCACCGGCCGACGATGTCCCCCATCATCTGGACGGACGCCGCCTGGCCGAGCATTCGCACGTCCGGGTCCACCCCGATCCGCAGGCCGTGCTCCGTGACGATCCGCTCGGCGAACGAGTTGTACGTGAGGGACACGGGGTCCCCGGCGTCGGCGAGGTCCGGCAGGACGGCCGACAGCCTCCCCAACCGGTCGCGCAGGCGCGCGCCCAGTTCCGCGGCGGCCTTGCGGGTGAAGGTGAGGCCCAGGATCGACTCCGGGTCCAGGCCCCGGTCGGCGACCAGCCACAGGACGCGCATCGACATGGTCTCGGTCTTCCCGGACCCCGCCCCCGCGACCACGAGCAGCGGCTCGGTGGGCGCCTCGACGACGGCAGCCTGCTCATCCGTGGGCGCGTGGGCGCCGATGAGGCGGGCGATCCCCCGCGCACTGGTGTCCAGGCTCGCCGTCCCCGGTCCCGTTCCCGTCATGCCACCGTCCTCCGTCCCTGGTCCTGCGCCGGACAGCTGCGGTGGAACGGGCAGGTCCGGCAGGCCTGCTGCGAGGGCGTCGCGGGGAACACCGGTCCCCGCAGCGCCGCCCCCAGGCGCGCGAGGCCGTCGCGCCAGTGGGCCAGCTCCTCGCCCTCCAGGGCGTCCTGGACGCGCAGCTCGGGAGTCCCCTTCTTGAGGAAGACCAGCCGAGCGCCGACGACGTCGAGCCCCTGCTCAATGAGGGCCACCTGGTAGGTCGCCAACTGCGGATGCTCCCGCGCCTCGTCCTTGGTGACCGGCCCTCCCGTCTTGAGGTCGACGACCCGCACTCCGCCGTCCACGGCCTCGACCCGGTCGATCGACCCGGTGAGGACGACGTCCGCGCCCAGGGGCACGTCGATCCGCACCTCCGTCGCGACGTCGCCGGGCACCCCCTCGGCATAGGACCCCAGCGCGCGCACCACCGACTCGGCGTGGGCCTGCTGCCGGCGCCCGACCCAGGTCGTCGGGTCGTAGCCGAGGTCCTCCCAGTGGGCGTGGAGGTCCTCGAGCATGGCGTCGACGGGCCCGTGGGGGTGCCGCTGCGCGATCGCATGGACGAGGGTCCCCAGCATCTGCGCGCCGCCGCCCGGGACCTCCCCTCCGGCCGACGCGAGGAACCACCGCAGCCGGCACTCCTGCGCCGTCTGCACCTTCGACGGCGACAGGGTGAGCGGGCCCGCGGCCTCCGTGAGCGCGTCCGTGGTCAATCCACCGACACCCGTCCACCGCGAGGGATCCGCCTGGATGACGCCCTCGCGCGCGAGCACCGCCAGCAGCGTCGTCGCGGCCTCGCGCTGCGCCCCGTCCTCCGGCTGGGCGGCCAGGTGCCGCAACGACGCCGACTCCCCCGCCAGGTCCAGTGCGGGCCGGACCACCTCCACGGGCAGGTCCTCCTCCACGGAGACGCCCGGGTCCGCGTCGGCCGCGCGGGGCCGGGTCCCCTCCCAGGTGTGCGGCACGGCGATCCCCATCAGTGACGAGGGCGCCTCCTGCTCCGCCCGGACGGCTCCGAGGTGGAGGAACCGCCGCGAGCGCGTGACGGCGGCGGCGAACAGCCGCGTCTCGTCGTCGAGGACCATCCGGCGCGCCGCGTGGGGATCGTCGAGGAGGCCCGCGGGACCGTCCGGGTCGGCGCGCCCGGAGGCGATCTCGGCCAGCAGGTCCGCGCGCATCACGCGGTCACGCAGGCGCGGGTTCGGCCATCTGCCGTCCTGGAGGCCCAGCACGCAGACGACCTCCCAGTCGCGGCCCATCGCCTGGGCCGGGGTGACCACGTCGACGCCGGCGGGGCGCTGCCCGGTCCGCGCCAGGGTGTCGACGGGGACCTGGTCCGCCAGCAGGCCGCGGGCGAAGTCCCCGGCGAGGCCGGCCGGCGTGCGCTGCTCCCAGACGTCGGCGACGCGGAACAGCGCGATGACGGCGTCCAGCTGGTCGTCGAACCAGGGGGCGTCGGCACCGCCGGCCAGCGCCCCCGCGCGCCATTCCTCGGCGACGCCAGCCGCCTCCCAGAGGTCCCACAGCGCCGCCTGCGGCCGGCGCCGCCAGGCTCCGACGCGCGCCGCCCACATCCGCGAGGCCCGCTGGAGCCGTCCGAGCAGGTCCTGATCGGCCGCGCCGGAGGCCAGGCCGGGGGTCTCCAGCAGATCGACCAGTCCGACCTCGCGGGCGGTGAGGTCCGTGTCCTCGTCGTCGCCGTCCGCGGCCTCCACGACGCGGTCGTTGAGGCGGCGCAGCAGGCGATGGACGTCCAGGGGATCGGCGGCGACGAACGGTGAGTCGACCAGCAGGAGCGCCAGACGCTCCTGCGCGTCGGACTGGTCCCCCTCCGCCTGCTGAGCCGACCGCGCCGTCCCGTTCGCGCCCGACGGACCCGGAGCCGCCGGAACCTCCGCACCCCCGGCGATCTCCGGCATCCCCGAGGCCGCGAGGGCCAGGAGCACGCGCGTCGCGGGCTCCGCGGCGAACGCGAAGGCGCGGCGCGCGCCCGTCAGCGGCACGCCGCCGCGGCGCAGCTGGCGCCGGACCGCCTCGACGTCTCCCGAGGAGCGCACGATGACCACCTGGTCGTCCCAGGCGACGCGATCGTGGAGATGGTGGGCGCGCAGCAGCCGCGCGGTGAGCGCGCCCAGCTGGGCGTCGCTGGCCGCCAGGTGGACATGGAGATCGGCCGCCCCGCCCGCCTCGGAGGCCACCGCCGCGGCGAGCCGCCGCCCGACCGGCCCGCTGGTGGTCACCCGCTGCGTGACGTCGCGCGCCAGCGCCCGCAGGGCGGGCGTGCCCCGGTGGACGTCCCCGAGCTCCAGCACCGGCGCGCCCAGGGCGCGGGCCAGACGCAGGTCCAGGTGCGGTTCCCCCCCGCGGTAGGCCGACACCGCGACATCCGGGTCCGACAGCGCCACCACGCGCGTCCCTCTGCCCGCCATCGCCGTCAGCAGCTCGACGGTGGAGGCGGTGCAGTCCTGGAGGTCGTCGACCACGACGACGTCGGGGAGGGGCGCCCGCGCCGTCACGCCCTGTCCGGGCGCCTGCTCCTCCCAGTCCCGCAGCAGGTCGGCCGCCAGGCGCTGGACGTGGGAGGTGTCCGCCTGCATCGACTCCCGTGACGTGAGGGCGAAGCCGGGGCCGCCCTCGTACATGGAGAGCACGCGACCTGCGCTCACCCACGCGGGGCGCCCCGCCCGCTCCCCCAGCGCGGCCAGGCCGGGTCCGCCGATCCCCGCCTCCCCGGCGCGGGCGAACAGATTGCGCAGTTCCATGCGGAACGCGGGCATGGCCCGCATCGGCGCGGGCATCGCGTCCGGCCAGGGCCCGGTGTCGGCGTCCAGGAGCTGCTGGAGGATCCGGTCCTCCTGCGCGCCGGTCACGAGTTCCACGGGGCCCAACGGATCCCCCCGGCCCGTCCGCCACGTCGAGACGACCAGGTACGCGAAGGCCGCAGGCGTGCGCACCGGGCGCACCGCATCCGGGGCCAGGGCCTGGGCACGCGGTTCCAGGGCATCGGCCCGCGCCCGGTCCGGCGCCCACACCATCGCCTGGTCCCCGCGGGCGACGGCGTCGCGCAGCGCCGCGAGCGCGCACGTCGAGCGCCCGGACCCGGGAGCCCCCCGCACCACGACGCTCCCCCGCGCGGCCGCGTCCACGGCCGCCCGCTGGGCGGCGTCGAGCGCCGGGAGGGATCCGGCGTCCTCCTGCGGACCGCGCGCGAGGATCTCGATTTCGCTCATGGTTGAATGCTCCCACCCCCCACCGGCATCTGCGACGACGCAGCCGCCGACGGCCCGTAGCATGGGTGGTGTTGACCCGTGTCCCCTTCTCAAGGAGTTCCCCCATGAACGTCTCCATCGGCGTCCGCGGCGCCGCCCGCGAGCTGCAGCTCGACCTCGACCTCACGGAGGACGACCTGTTCGCCCAGGTCGAGTCCGCCGGGGCCTCGCACTCGGTCCTCAGCCTCACCGACAAGCACGGCCAGCGCGTCCTGATCCCCGCCGACGCCCTGGGCTACGTCCTGGTCGCTCCCGACCAGCCCCGCCACGTCGGGTTCGCGCTCAGCTGATCCCGCGCCCTCCTCGGTGACCCGGCCACGCGGGTGCGCCCTCGTCAGGCCTTGAGGCCGATCTCCGCCATGCGCTCGTTGTGGCGTTTCGTCACCCAGGCGACGATCGCGTCGACCGTGTCGGGGTCGTGGGTGGCCAGCTCCGGATGGGTGAACAGCGTCGAGCGGACGAGCCCGAGGGCCTCGCCGGCGACGCGGCGCGCCCACAGCGACAGGCGGGCGGCCAGCTGCTCGTCCTGGGCGGTCAGCGCCGCCAGGTGGAGGCGCACCCACTCGCCCTGGCCGAGGTCCCAGGGCCCGGCCTCCTCGCCGAAGAGGTCGTGGAGCTCGGAGATCTGGAGGAGCATGTCGGAGATGACGCCCAGCGTGACGTAGGTCTTGACGGAGCGCTCCCACCAGGTGCTCGGACGGGTGCGGGCGTCGAGGTCGTCGAACAGGCCGGAGTACTCCCCCGCCGCGGCCGGCAGATCGAGTCCGCGGTGGTCGGCCCAGGTCTCGAGGTCCTCGAAGATGCGGAAGGCGCGCGCCGCCATGCGCGCGTGCTCGATGTGGGTGCCGATGCTGGGAGCCTGGTCGCCGTCCTTGGACAGCCGCGTCATCGCCGCCAGCGCGGAGAAGGCCATCAGCCCGACGACTTCCGAGGTCTCGACATCGACAGCTTCGTGTGCGTGCGTCTGCTCCATGCCCCCAGCCTAGTCAGCCGGGCGCGGGCCCGGGCCCCCTCCGCGAGGTTCGCCCCACCGCGACCGCGAGGTTCGCCCAACCGGCGGCCCCGTGATCCGTCCCTCCCCGCTGTCGGACGCCCGCGGCCGTAGAATGGGCGCGACCACGGCTGACCGGTCGCATCACCGAACCGTGACCTGCGCCCCACGGGCGCCCCTGACACTGCGCGATCGGCTGCCACATCGACCCGGGCGCCGCCCGGGAGAACCCGGGCCCCGCCCGGAGACAAGGCTGATCGTGACCGAACAGAGCATCGCGGACGCCGAGGCGTCCCGTCCCGCCGCGCCCGCCGGCCCCTCCCAGCCCGTCGAATACTCCGCCGGAGTCGTCCGGCTGGGGCACATCACGGGCCCCGCCCCCGAGGAGCCGGAGGCCACCCCCGACATCACGGACGAGGACGGCTCGACGAAGAACCTGGAGGACAAGACCTTCGCGGACTTCGGCGTCTCCGACCCGATCGTCGACGCGCTGGCCGCCAAGGGCATCACGCATCCGTTCCCCATCCAGGCGCTCACGCTGCCGGTGGCCCTCACGCGCCACGACATCATCGGCCAGGCCAAGACCGGCACCGGCAAGACGCTGGGCTTCGGCATCCCGCTCCTGGAGGACGTCATCGCCCCCGACGAGGAGGGGTACGAGGACCTCCTCAACCCGGACCAGCCGCAGGCCCTGGTGGTGCTGCCCACCCGCGAGCTCACCAAGCAGGTGGCCACGGATCTGCGCACGGCCGCCGCGAACCTGTCCACCCGCATCGTCGACATCTACGGCGGCGTCGCCTTCGAGCCGCAGATCGACGCCCTGGAGAAGGGCGCCGACGTCGTGGTGGGCACGCCGGGACGCCTCATCGACCTGCTGCGCCGCGGGTACCTGCATCTCAACGGCGTCCAGACGGTGGTCCTGGACGAGGCCGACGAGATGCTCGACCTGGGCTTCCTCCCCGACGTCGAGACGCTGCTGTCCCGCGTGCCCGCCACGCGCCACACCATGCTGTTCTCGGCGACGATGCCCGGCCCGGTCGTGGCCCTGGCCCGCCGCTTCATGACGCACCCGACGCACATCCGCGCCCAGGACCCCACCGACACCCACCAGACGGTCAACACCGTCAAGCAGGTGATCTACCGGGTCCACGCGATGAACAAGGTCGAGGTGGTCGCCCGCATCCTCCAGGCCCGCGGGCGGGGCCGCACGATCATCTTCTGCCGGACGAAGCGCACCGCCGCCCGCCTGGGCGACGATCTCCGCGAGCGCGGATTCGCCGTGGGCGCCCTGCACGGGGACCTGGGCCAGGGCGCACGCGAGCAGGCGATGCGCGCCTTCCGCAACGGGAAGATCGACGTCCTGGTGGCCACCGACGTGGCGGCACGCGGCATCGACGTGGACGATGTCACCCACGTCATCAACTACCAGTGCCCCGAGGACGAGAAGATCTACCTCCACCGCATCGGCCGCACGGGCCGCGCGGGCGCGTCGGGCACGGCCGTGACGTTCGTCGACTGGGACGACGTGCCGCGCTGGAGCCTGATCTCCAAGGCGCTCGGCCTGAACGTGCCGGACCCACTGGAGACCTACCACACCTCCCCGCACCTCTACACGGACCTCGGCATCCCGACCGACGTGACGGACCGCCTGCCGCTGGCCCAGCGCAAGCTGGCGGGCCTGGACGCGGAGGTCCTCGAGGACCTCGGCGAGACCGGCGGGCACCACGATCGCGACCATGACCGCGCGGGGCGCGGCGGTGGCCGGGGC
>JAFAAX010000158.1 GCA_023426345.1 Actinomycetes bacterium | reverse complement strand
TCCCTCCACCGATGCCCTCGCGCGCGGCCGGGTCGACCAGATCGCCGAGGCCGCCGCCTGGAGAGCGGTCACCGTGTAGCCGTTGGGCGTGAACCGCGACGGGTCCCCCGCCAACGCCGCCTCAAGGGTCCGCTCCCAGAAGCCGCGGGGCTCGCCCGCCTCCACCCAGGGCAGTCCGACCGCCAGGTCGAGCTCCCCCGTCAGGACCGCGTGGCGCACGGCCAGCGACCACAGCACGGAGGCGTCCACGCAGCGGGGCTCGGCATGGGTGAGGGCGCACACCGCCCGCGCCGCCAGCGCCGTCCGATCCGCCGAGTCCAGGGCGCTCACCCCGACGATCGCGGTGCGCATCAGGCCGCCGTTGCCGGCGTTGCCACCGCGCGAGAGTTCGACCGCACGCTCGGTCAACCGTTCCGACAAGCCGGGGACGCCCTCGTCGCCTGAAGGCGATCCGCGGAGGACGGCGGCGGTGAGGGCGCCGATGTCGGTGGCGCCGCGCCGCGCCCACTCGAGGAACGCGGCGGCCACCTCGTCCAGTCCCTCAGCGCGGGTGAGGTCCGCGCCGCGCGCCGAGACGCGCGCGACGCACACCGCCATCTGCGTGTCGTCGGACCACTCGCCGGGCGCGTAGGGGCCCAGGCCGCCGCCGACCATGCGGGCCCGCCCGGGTGCGACGGGCGCGGCGAACTCGTAGGGGACGCCCAGCGCATCGCCGATGGCCTGGCCGAGCAGGACGCCCGCGGCGCGGTCCTCGATCTCCGGTGAGAGGGTCATGGTCATGGCCCCAGTGTCGCATCGGGCGTCGATGCCTGGCGCTTCCGGGCTCCACGGCCGCTGACGCCTCCGGAACCGGATCCTCTAGGCGAAACGGGCGGTCAGCCTCCGCTCGACGAATCCCACGATCGCGTACAGCGCCCATCCGATCAGCGACAGCAGAATGAGCGCCATCAGCACCATCTGGATGTTGGAGTTCGTCTGTCCGAGCTTCGCCAGGTATCCGAGGCCCCTCTCCGCGCCGATGAAGTCGCCGATGACCGTCGCGGTCACCGCCTGGACGAGCCCCAGTCGCAATCCAGCGCACAGGTCGGGGAGAACGTAGGGCAGCTCGATCGCCCACACGCGTTTGAGGCCGCCGATTCCCGTCACCACGCAGAGCTCGTCAAAGGACGCAGGCAGGGCGTCGAGCTTGCCCATGACGTTGACGAGGATCGGGTAGAACACCACCAGGGCCACGAGGAAGATCTTCGATCCCACTCCCAGCCCGATCCACAGGACGACCAACGGAGCGATCGAGATCTTCGGCGTCACCTGGACGATGACGACCAGCGGCATGAGGATCCGACGCACCAGCGAGAACCGGTGGAGGAGGAACGCCAGCACCATGCCGACCGCCAGGCCGATGAGGCTGCCTTGGAGGATCTCCCCGAGAGTCTCGGCGATGTTGAGCGGAAGCCCGCCGGTCGTCCACTGGGCCCAGAAGAAGCCCACGACCTGCGACGGTCCGGGGAGGACGTAGTCGGGGACACGCCGGCTGATCGCCCACCACGCCAGGATGCCGAGGAGGAGCGAAGCGGTCCCCAGGACGAGTCGGCGGACGCCGTCCGCCGTGCGGGAGTCAGAATTCATCAGGTTCCACCACCAGATCTGCCGCAGGGTAGGACTCGGGGATCAGACCGTTCGCCGCCTGGTCGTCGATGGCCGACTGCCACCGCTCGAGGTCTCCGTATCCCAGGCCGTGCTGGTCGGTCTCCGGCGACTGCCACAGCGAGGGGATGAAGAGGCTCTTCACCACTTCCGTCACGCTGGCCTCCTGTCCGGAGAACGACGAGGCGTGGTTCCGGATGGCGTCGGCGACGGACTGGTCCGGGTGTCCGATCGAGTATTGGATGCCCTCGTTGAATGCCGCGACGAATCGGCGGACGACATCGCGATGCTCCTCGACGTAGTGCGGGCTGGCGACGAGGACGTTGCCGAAGGACGGCAGGTACTCGTCGGAGAGGATCTGTCCCACGGGGAATCCGGCGCTCTGCAGGGCGTAGTACCTCAGCCGGGAGAAGGCGATCGCGTCGACGTCGCCGTTCTGGAGCGCGGAGACGATCGATCCGGATCCGACGGTCACCAGGTTGATGTCCTGGGTCGTCAGCCCGACCGCCTTGAGCATCGCCTGCAATTGGATGTAGTTCGGGCTGCCGAGGTCGGTGACGGCCACCGTCTTCCCGGCCAGATCCGCCGGGCTCGAGATCCCCGAGGTCTCGGCGTTGAACAGCACCGCGCCGATGCCCTGCTGGTAGGTCGTATGGACAACCTCGATGTCCACGCCCTTGCCTCGCGCTGTGACGACCGAATCGCCATTCGGGAAGCCGAACTCGACGTTCCCCGCCGCGACGTTCTGCAGCGCCGTGGCCCCCTCCGCATAGGAGAACGTGACATTCAGCCCCTGTTCGGCGAAGAAGCCCTGGTCGACCGCCGCATACAGCGGCGCATAGTAGGGGACAGCGGTTCCGTCGATCTGGATCGTCACATCGGTGAGGCCCGCCGTGTCCGCGCCTCGATTCTGCAAGGACGCGACGCTGCACCCTCCCAGGAGGGCGGCGACGGCACCCGCCGCAGCCAATCCCCGGATGACGACCGCACTACTGCCTCTCATCGTTCCGTCCTTTCGCCGGTCTGCGACTGCTCCACCACGGCCCTCACCGCTTGACCAGCGCCCGTTCGGCCACCGTGACGATCCCGAAGCCGAGGAGGCCCGTCATCACCGTGAGCAGAACGGCGGAGATCAGCAGGGCGCTGTCGAACGTGCTGTTGCCCAGGACCATCAGGTAGCCCAGCCCCTGCCGCGCCGTGATGTACTCAGCCAGGAATGCGCCGGTCATCGCGTCGATGATCGAGATCTTCGCTCCGGAGAACAGGCTGGGCAGGCACGAGGGGAGCTGGATGGTCCAGAAGAACCGTCGACGCGGCATTCCCAGCACCCGTCCGAGGTCCACCTGGTCGGACGTCACCGAGTTCAGGCCCAACTGCATCGACACCATGATCGGGAAGAAGCTGAGGAGAAGGATGAGCGCCAGTTGGGACGCCGCCCCCAACCCGAACCACAGGACGAGCAACGGGGCGAGCGCGATCTTGGGCGCCGCTTGGAGAAGGGTGATGTAGGGGGCGCACAGTTCCCGGAAGGTGCGGGAGGACCACAGCGCATAGCCGAGGACGCATCCGATGAGGACACCTGCGGCGAAGCCGAGGACGATGTTGCGCAGCGTGTAGAAGAAGTTGGGCCACAGCAGTCCGGACGCCTCCGCCTGCACCGTGGCGTGCCAGACGCTCTCCGGACGCGGGAGAAGGAACGCGGGGACGTCGGCGAGACGGACGTACGCCTCCCACGCCGCGACGAAGACCACGACGTAGCACAGGGCGGCGGCACCGTGGCGGGAGAGCCGGCCCGCCAGGGGTCGGCCCGCCGGACCCGCAGTCGCCGCGCTCATGACGAGAGCCCGCTTCGCAGCTCGCCCGCGAACGCGGCGAACTCGGGCCGCTCACGCGTCTGCGGGGTCCGTTCGCGGTCGAGGGGCACCGTCTCGATCGAGGCGACGGTCCCGGGCCGCGCCGTCAGAACGACCACGCGATCGGACAGGTAGGCCGCCTCCTCCACGGAGTGCGTGACGATGATGATCGTCTTCCGCGTCGCCTCCCAGATCCTCAGCAGATCATCCTGGAGCGTGTCGCGGGTGATCGCGTCGAGCGCGCCGAAAGGCTCGTCCATGAGGAGCACCTTGGGGTCATAGGCCAGGGCCCGGACGATCGCCACCCGCTGGCGCATCCCCCCGGAGAGCTCCCGGGGATACGCGGCCGCGAAGTCCTGGAGCCCAACCAGCTCCAGCAGCTCGCGGCCCCGGCTCTCGCGATCGCTCTTCGAGATGCCCTTCCCCTCCAGACCGAGGCACACGTTCCGCAGGACGGTCCGCCACGGGAGGAGCGAGGCGTCTTGGAACACGAAGCCGATATCACGCCCCTGCTCGGGCTGTTCCGTCCACGTCACGTCGCCGTCGTAGCCGGTGTCCAGCCCGGCGAGGATCCGGAGCAGGGACGACTTCCCGCACCCCGACGGGCCGATCAACGAGAGGATCTCCCCGGACCGGATGTCGAAGTCGATGTCCGTGAGCGCCTGGACTCCGTCGCCCCCTTTCCTGGCATAGGTCTTGCTCAGGTTCCTGATGCGGACCAGAGCCTCATCGCCGCCTGTCATCTCTTCTCCTCTCGTGCGGACACGGCAGTGCCCCGACCCTCTGTGCCGCTGTCACCGGGGGCATCGACCGGGCCCGTCTCCCGGACGGACAATTCCCGCGCCAACCGTAGAGCCGCAACCGTCCAGGTGGCCGCCGTCGTCTCCATCTCGGACTCCGCCACGGGACCGGCGATCGTCACGCTCGCCGTCACTGTGGAAACGCCCTGCCACACAGGGACGCTCACGGCGAGCACCCCGTGATCGAGCTCGTCGTAGGAGACGTCATAGCCGCGCGCGCGGTCGAGCTCGAGAATCTCCATCACGCGTTCGGGACTCGTCGGCGTATGGGACGTGAAAGCCTCAAGCGCCGACGACTCCAGGATCGTATGAACAGCCTCGCGCGGCGCATACGCCGCGATGATGCGCGCAGAAGCGGCCGCGTGGATCGGGAGCTCCTGGCCCTCCTCGACGAACAGCCTCAGCGCCCGTCCGCCCGCGCACATGGACGTGCAGATGACCCGGCGACCGGTCCATCGCGAGAGGAACGCCGTCTGGTCGAGTCGGGAGGCGAGGTCTCGGACGCCCTCGTTGGCGTACTTCTCGACGGACCGCGCGCCTCGCGCGAGAACGAGCGCCTCCGGTCCCAAGGTGTAGCGCTTGTCGGGGTGACGCAGAACCATGCCCTGTCCGACCAAGGTGGCAAGAAGACGGTGCATGCTCGACGCGGGCATCCCCACCTGCTCCGCGACCTCGGCCAGCGTGAGGCCGTCGATCGCGGACCCCAAGGTCCTCAGCGTCTCGACCGTGCGTTCGACCAGTTGCATCGCCATCGTGCCTCCTCGCTGCATCGACCGCTTCATCGATGCCTTTACTTGCCTCCACGCCTGTGCTTCAATACTGCCATACGGAAGCCGTTTCCACCAGATGGAATTTCGCGTCCGCGACCGACACCGAAGAGGTTGGCGAACCAAGGGGAACTCACATGAACGATCACTCACTTGACACGCCGATGGGCGAGCGCGCCCTCCGACACCACGCCCCCGCCGACGCACGCCGGCACGCCCTCCACGACCCCGCCGAGACGGATCGGCTGGCCGGCCTGCTCGCCGACGGACTCGGGCCGTACGCGCCGACGGCCGTCGCGACGTGGAACTTCCAGGACGAGGCCCTGGCCTGCCTCGTCGCGATCCGGCTGGGGGTCCCCGGCATCTACGCGTTCGACGACGCCGGTGTGGCGTCCGCGCTGGGAACGCTGACGCCCGGAGACCGGGTCGCCGCCATCGCCGCCGCAGCGGACGGCACCGTCAACGTCGCGGCCATCAGCGCGATCGCCCGCCACGCCCGCGCGGAGTTGGTCGCGTTCGGAGTCATCGAGGACGCCGGCCCCCACCGGGAGTCGTCCGTTCCCGTCGTCACGGCGCTGCGCTGACGGTCCCCGGTCTTCTACGGCTCACACAATGAAAGGAAATGACACGACCATGTCAGAGGTCACGACGGAGGCTCAGAAGATGTCTCCTTACCAGCGAAAGGCCGTGGGCGCGGCGACGTTCGGCCTGGGCCTGCAAAGCATGAGCACCATGCTCCTCAGCTTCGTCCTGGTGACGATGATCGCGGACTTCGGGATCTCGAAGACCGCAGGCGGGATGATCTCCACCGTCACCAACATCGGCATGCTGGTCGGCGGTCTGATCTTCGGACCGATCGCCGACAGATTCGGTCGAGTCAAGACCCTCGCCGTCACGGTCGCGATCTTCTCCCTGGCCACGCTGGCCACCGGTTTCGCCGGCAACATCGCCCTCGTCTACGTGTTCCGTTTCCTGGTCGGCGTCGGCGGCGGCGGCGAGTACGGAGTCGTGATGAGCCTGGTCGCCGACGCCTTCTCGAAGGAGCGCCGCGGCCGTGTGACATCGTGGGTGACCATCTCCGGGCAGATCGGCGCCATCGTCGCGGCACTCGCCGCGGCCGTGCTCGTTCCGAACTTCGGATGGCGGGGCCTGTTCATCTTCGGCGGCGTTCCGATCGTCTTGGCGGTGTGGGTGTGGTTCGCGCTCCCGGAGTCGGAGAAGTGGAAGTCCGCCCGCCACGCCGTCGGCGACACCCCTGCGGACAAGATCAGCATCGGCGAGCTGTTCACCAACGGCCGCGCCTCGACGACGCTCCGTCTGATGCTCATGGCCACCGTCCAGGTGGCCGGGTACTTCGGTCTGATGAACTGGCTTCCGTCCATCATCCAGAAGCAGGCCGGCCTGGCGGTCTCCGGCTCCTCGGTCTGGATGACGGCCACCATCGGTGGCATGATCCTGGGTATGCTGCTCTTCGGGCAGCTGATGGACCGCGTCGGGCCGAAGTGGGCGTACGGCTCCTTCCTGGTCGCCTCCGCCATCGCCGTGTTCATCTACCCCTTCGCGCACTCGACGGCGACCATCCTCATCGGCGGGGCGATCGTCGGCTTCTTCGCCAACGGCATGAACGCCGGCTACGGCGCCATCGTGGGCAACCTCTATCCGATGCGCATCCGCGCGACGGCCAACAACATCATCTTCAACATCGGCCGCGCCGTGGGCGGGTTCTCGTCGGTGGCGATCGGGTTCTTCCTCGACCACTACACCCTGACGGTCGCGATGGGCTTCCTGGCGATTCTCTACATCCTGTCGTTCCTCACCGTGCTCACCCTCCGGGTCAACCGGACGGGGGCGGCGGAAGAATGAGCACGCATCTGAAGGGCCTGAATCCCGGCGAGCTGGGCGACCTGACGATCGTCGTGGGAGATCCCGGGCGAGTCGATCTGGTCGGGACGCTGCTGGAGGAGACGCGCCTGGTCACCGACAACCGCGAGTTGAAGCTCGTCATCGGCCAGTACCGGGGGCACACCGCGTCCGTGTGCTCGACGGGCATGGGATCCGGGGCGACCGAGATCTGCGTGACCGAGCTCATTGAGAACGGCGCCCGACGGATCGTCCGGTGCGGCGGCTGCGGCGCATGGCGGGAGGGGATCGACGTCGGCGACATCATCCTCAACACGGGGATGGTGCGGAGCAGCGGAATGATGAGCTCCTATGTGCCCGACACGTTCCCCGCCGTCGCCGATCCGGAGCTGCTCATGACGCTGGACGCGCATCTGCGTGAAGGCGGTCTGACCACCCACCGGGGAATCGGCTTCACCAGCGAGGGCTACTACATCGGCCAGGCCCGGCGGCCCGCGATTCCCGGCGCTCTGGACAACCGCGAGTTGTTCGACTACATGACGGCCCGGGGCATCCTCAATTGTGAGATGGAGACCGCTGTCCTGTACGTCCTGGGATCCCTGTACCACGTGCCAGTCGCCAACGCGCTGGTCACGCACGTCACCCGGTCCAACGACTCCTGGGCCTCCGATGAGGCGTACCGCGAGCGACACCTCGCCAGCGCGTCGTTGGTGCTGGAGGCCTGCCTCGGCTGAGACCGCGTGACGTCCAGACCGGCAGCACCGGGATCGCCGGGGGCATCGCCGCGCTGGCTCACCACCGACCGGCGCTCACCCTGTCGTCGCGACGAACCACGGGGCCGCCCTCGTCGATCCTGATTGCCAGGACCGACGAGGGCGACGCCGTCTCCCAATCGGGCAGCCCCGCGAGCGCGATCACTCCCCGCTCGGGCGCCGCCGGTTCGCCTTGATCTCCGAACGCCACCGCTTGGCCGCGAGCCGGCGTTGCCGCGAGGCCCTGGTCGGTTTGGTCGCCCGGCGCGGCACCGGCGGCATGACCGCCCACCGCAGCAGCTCACCCAGACGCTGGCGCGCCGCCTGGCGGTTGCGGTACTGCGAGCGCTGCTCGGAGGCGTCGACGACCAGGACCGTCCCCGACAGCCGGTTCGCCAACCGGTCGAGGGCGCGCGCTCGCTGGGCCTCGTCCAGCGCGGTCGTCACGGCCAGATCCAGGCTCAGCTGGACGCGCGAGTCCGCGGTGTTCACGCCCTGCCCGCCGGGCCCGGAGGAGTGGGAGAACCGCTCGATCAGCTCCACGGCAGGCACGATGAGGCCGCGCGGGGCGCCCGGCCCGGGAGAGACGCGCAGATCATCCATGGGGTCGATTCTGGCTCATCCCCTCACATCCTCACAGACACCTCGGGCGCCAGTCCCCGGGCTTCCCCCGCCGGCCCTGCCCGACCCCGACAACTCACCGGCGCTCCGCCTGCGGAAGACACCGAGGTCGCAGCTGTCCTCCGCTCTCCGCACGTCGACGGGCGCGAACGGTTCCTCACGCCGCCACTGGCGCCTCGCCGCTCATCGCGGCGGCCACCAGCCGGGCCGCCAACTCGTACCCGGCGGCGCTCGGATGGAAGCGGTCCCCGGCCCAGAACCCCTCGCAGAGGTCGGCGTGCGCGACGTCGACGTAGTCGACGCCCCGCTCGGCGCAGATCTGCCGGGACATCGCCGTCTGCGCGTCGATGCGGTGCCGCAGCTCCTCACGCAGCAGGTGCGGAACGGCGGGGCTGCGGGAGGGCTGGCCGGCGCTGCACACGACGATGCGGCCGGCCAGTCCCCGGGCGGCGTCGAGCACCGCCTCCAGGTCATCCGCCCATTCCTCCCGTGCGGCCCGCCATCACGTCGTTGCTGCCCGCGCACACGAACAGGACGTCGGCGCCGCGGGCCGACTCCGCCGCTTCGGGCAGCAGGCGGTAGCGCACCCGCCGCATGGTGGCGCCCAGCTGGCCGTGGGCCTGCCACTGGACGGGAGCCCCGCACTGCTCGGCCAAGTGGCGGGCGATCCGAGGCGTCAGCGCCTCCGACTGGTCGGCCACCCCGCAGCCGGCGATCAGCGAGTCGCCGACGGACGCGAGCGACAGCGCCTCGCCGGTTCCCTCGCCCCACGGCGCCACGCCGCGGCGCTCGCCCGGCGGCTCCGGATCCAGCGTCACCGTCCTCTGCACCCAGAGCCCTTCCGCCATCACCAGCGCACGTCGAAGTCCGGACACGGGTTCAGACTATCCATGGCGCGAGGAGGACGTCGCCGAGGTCCACCGCCTGGAAACGACATCGGCACACGGCCCCGGACGAGGGCGCCCCGGTCCTCCCGATCCGCCTCCGCGCGACTCGGTCGGAACCCTTTGCCGGTGCCCCGCGCCATCCGGCTCGGCGCGGCTCACCCGCGCCCGCCAGAGACGTCCGGCCAGTCGGAGGTCAGATAGGCCTCCACGGCCCGGTGTCGGAACGAGTACGGCCGACCGCGGCTGATCATTCCGCGCAGGGAGTCCAGCCGCTGAGCCGTGGGGCCGGCATCGCTCGCCTTCGCGTACCCCAATCGGTCGGCGATACGGGTGAGAGTGCGTTCGTCGGGCTCCATGTCCGCCATGGCCTCAAGGAACTCGCGCTCGCGCTTCGGGAGCCGGGCGAGGATCCGTTCGACATGCGATCGCGCCTCTTCGCGCGCCGTCTCCCAGCCCGCGAACACCTCCCCGGCCGTGATGACGTTGCCTGTGCCCGCATACCAGGCGCGCTCGCCGGCCAGTTGGAAGAGGAACGGCTCTCCACGGGCCAAGTCCACAATGGCATCTCGCGCCCCCGGCTCCATGGTGACGAGTTCAGTCGCGCCGTCTTCCCCGACCGTCTCCCACCCGTCGGCAACGAACGGTTGGAGCGCCATCGCGACGTCTTCGTCGTCGAGGCCAGCCAGTGTGGAGGTCTGGAATCGCCTGGCGAAGGTCGCTCCCGTGCGGGCGCTCGTCATGGCGGCGAAGTCCGGAAGGCCCGTGAGGTAGACGGCGATCGGAAGCGCCCGCTCGAACTCAACACCGCCGGGGGCGACGGCGGGCTCCTCGTGGACCAGGGCATCGCCCAGCGCGACCAACAGCTGGGAGAGCACGTTCTGGTCCGTGATGTTCTGGACCTCGTCGATGTGGACGAGCACCATGGCATCGGGGTGTCCGGCCGCCACCCGGCCGATCTCGACCAGCAGGTCCGTGAGCGCGGTGTAGGGTTCCGGGCCGGTGTTCTCACGGAGTGACACGGAGACCGGCCCAGCAGCGATGGCCTCGACCCGGTCGAGCTGATCTTTGATGCGCCGTTCCCGAGCGTGGGGCAGGCCCGCCTGGTCGGCGAGATCGAGCAGGGCGGAGGCGACCCGCTTGAGGGGATCGGTGCCCGAAGGGATTCGCAGCTGGGGAGTCGCCCAGCCGCCGGCCTCCCGGGCTTCGGTGGCGATGCGCCGGACCAGGGAGGACTTTCCGAGTCCCGCCTCGCCCAGCAGGGTGCGCCCTCGTTCCGCGAGACCTGCCAGCCGGCGAGGGCGGACGATGTCGCGCCAGTCGCTCAAGTGACCGGCACGTCCCACCCATACCGGCGGCACCGTATCCGAACCGGGCGTGAAGGGTGACTCCAGCGGCGTTCTCACATTGATAAGTTTATCAACGCACGAGGCTGTCGATAAACTTATCAACAGCAGCCCGGTTCTGGTGGACCGGCCAGCCCCGCCGCGCAGCGCGACGCGACGCCGACGCGCGGTTCACCTCACCGACCGGATCGGCAGCACCGCCAGGCTGGCCAACCCGGCCAGGACGATGCCCACGGGGAACAGCATGGCGTACCCTCCGACCCCGATCACCACCGCCGCCAGCCCGGGGACCAGCAGACCGGGGATGGACCCCGCCAGATTGATGACGCCGAAGTCCTTGCCGTAGTCCGCGGAGGAGGGCAGGACCTCGCTGACCAGGGCCGTGTCGACGGACTGGAACACCCCGAAGCCCAGGCCCATGACGGCGGCCATCACCAGCATGGACTGCGTGGTCGGCCAGATCCACGGCACCACCATCGCGATGGCGATGCACGCCGTGGAGGCCAGGACGAAGATCTTCCGGCGCCCCAGCCGGTCCGACAGCGGACCGGACACCAGCAGGCCGATCAGCCCCAGCGGCGTGGACGCCACCGTGATCCAGGGGACGAAAGTCGCCGCCCCGTCGCGGCCGAGCCCGATGTAGTCCGCCAACAGGTACAAGGAGTAGGTCTGGACCATGTTGAAGCCCAGATAGAGCAGGAACCGTCCGGCGAAGACCCATCCGAAGTCGGGGTGGGCGACGGGATTCACCCAGAATCCGCGCAGCAGTCGCGCCGGGGACAATGGTTCGGCCGGCGGCAGGCCCGTGCTGGGCGGGTCGGGGTTGGCCACGCAGAAGACCGTCATGGTGACGAAGACGATGCTGCCGACCACGACGTACCCGATCGGGATCGCGTTGCGGAATGCCGAGCCGAGCAGATTGCCCAGCAGCCCGGCGACGATCGCCCCCAGGCCCGTGAAGGCGGAGAACGTCCCCCGCGCCAGCCGGGGGACGCGGTCGGGCATGATGGCCGAGATCGCCGGTGTCGACGCGTTGTATCCGAGTTGGGCGATCACCCAGCAGGCCGTGATCCCCGCCAGCGTGTGCTGGGTGCCCATGATCGAGACGCCGATCAACCCCACCAGCGTCCCGCCGACGATCCAGGGCGTGCGCCGCCCGAAGCGGGAGCGCGTGCGGTCCGACATCATCCCGGCCAGTGGTTGCGCCGCCAGGCTGAGCACCCCCGTGATCGTCGTCATGACCGCCAGGTTCTGGACCTTGCGCGCCGGGTCCAGGTCGTAGACCTGCAATCCCAGCAGGATCGAGGTGATCGCCCCGCCGGTGATCCAGAACGCCATGAACGCCGGGACCATCCACAGAAGGAGCGTGCGCAGCGGCCCGCGGATCCGCACGGGCCCCTCGTACGATCCGTCCAGCAATTGGGCGTCCATGGCCTCCGCCTCCGGAGGGTCCTCCCCTGCGACCGGCCTGCCCTGCGGTCCTGACGTCGTCGTCATCTGTCCCCCATCGTCCGGTGCGCGCCGGCGCACGGAAGTCGTGAAGAAAAAAGTACACCCGACTTTACAAAGTTGTACATGGGGGTCACGATGTTCCCATGTCACCGAGGAAGAGGACATCGACGAGGGCGGCCCCGCCCGCCCCGTCGCGCTCATCGGCCCGGTCACGTTCGTCGGCGCCCGCGACGGACGCGGCCGCGGAGCCTGGCGGATCGGCCTCGCAGACCGCGCCCCGTGAGCCCGCCCCGTCCCCGGCGCCCGGCGTGCCCGACCAAGCGGCGCCGACGGACCCGTCCCCGGCGCGCGCCGAGCCCATTCCGAGGGCGCAACCCGGCGAGCCGGACCCCTCCACCGGGTCCGAGGCGCCCGCCCCGGCGGACCCCGCGGTCACGATCTACGAGGTCGCGGCCCGCGCGGGCGTGTCGATCTCCACCGTGTCCCACGCGCTCAACCGGCCCGACCGCGTCGCCGAGGACACGCGGAGGCGCGTCCTGGAGTCCGCTGACCAGTTGGGGTTCACCCCGCGGGGTCGCGGGCGCGCGCACTCCGCCGGACGCAGCCTCGCGAT
This sequence comes from Actinomycetes bacterium, assembly GCA_023426345.1. Taxonomy (GTDB): domain Bacteria; phylum Actinomycetota; class Actinomycetes; order Actinomycetales; family Actinomycetaceae; genus Pauljensenia. The sequence continues at coordinate 1,175 of JAFAAX010000158.1, read as the reverse complement.
CGCCGTCGTCGCGCCGTTCAGCCTGCATCCCTCCTACCTGCGCCGCCTGACCGGCATCATGCCGGCGGCCCGCGAGCGTCACCTCGACGTCGTGGTGGCGGAGGCGGTGTCGGCGGACGGGGCCCTGGCGATCGACCGGTTGGGGGTGGGCACGCGCATCGGCGGGGCGGTGATCATGGGCGCCGAGCCCACCGATCACCTGGCCCAGGTCCTCACCTCCCGCCGCATCGCCACCGTCGTCGTGGACTGCCCGACGGACCGCTGGACCAGCGTGGTCGTCGATGACGAGGCCGGCGGGCGCCTCATCGCCGGCCACCTCATGCGCGCCGGCGTCCAGCGACCGATGTGGGTGTCCCCCCTGCCCCCCGAGTCCCGCTACGTCACCAGCGGCGAGCGGCGCCTCCGCGGCCTCACCGAGGGCCTGCGCGCGGCGGGGTTCCGCGGCTCGCCTGCGTGGCTGCCCGCCCCGGACACGTACGAGGGCGGCCGCGCGGCCGCCCTGGCCCTTGACGCGACGGATCTGCCCGACGCCGTCATCGCGATCCACGACGCGCCGGCCCTGGGCTTCCTCGCCGGCCTGCGAGAGCGGGGGCTCCGCGTGCCCGAGGACGTGGCGGTGGTCGGCTACGACGACGGCGACGCGGCCGCCCTGGCGGGCCTCACGACCGTGCGCCAGCCCTTCGAGGCGACGGGGACGGCCGCGGTGGAAGCCCTCGACCGCCTGCTCACCGGTCCGGACGGCCCCGTCTCCCGCACGTGCCTGGTCCCCGAACTGGTCGTGCGCGCCTCGACGCGGCCCCCGACGGAACCGGCCCCGCCGCCGGGGCGGACGGAAGCGCCGCGGAGAACAGGCGTCCCCGGCACCGGGGCGCCGGGGACCGGAACGGCCACGGCATCCGAGGAGGCCGCACATGCCTGACCCCTGGGAGGACCGCTACAGCCCCGAGCTGCGCCACATCCTGGCGGATCTGGCCCCACGGCTGGCACCGGGAGGAGGCGACCCTCCGCCGCTGCGCCCGGACCCGGGGGAGGCCCGGGAGGCCTGGGCGCGCCGAGTCGCCCGGGCGCGCGCCCGGGCCGACGCCTCGGCCCTGCAGTCCGGCCGACTGTTCGACGCCGAGATGGGGCGCGTTCTGGGCCCCGATCCGATGGGACTGGAGGATGCCCCTGTGGAG
>JAFAAX010000140.1 GCA_023426345.1 Actinomycetes bacterium | reverse complement strand
GGACGCCGTGTCCGAGGCGGGGGACGGCCCCGCGGCCGGCGGGGGGGAGCCGGTGCCCTCCCTGAGGGTCGACGTCGACACGTCCGAGCCCCTGGGCGCCGACCGGCCGCTGCCGAAGGGGCGCTTCGCCGACCGCGAGCTGTCCTGGATGTCCTTCAACGAGCGCGTCCTCGAACAGTCGGAGGATCTCGACCTGCCGCTGTTGGAGCGCGCGTGGTTCAGCGCGATCTTCTCCTCGAACCTCGACGAGTTCTACATGGTGCGCGTCGCCGGCCTCAAGCGGCGCATCGCCGCGGGCATCGCGACCACCTCGGCGTCGGGCCTGGAGCCTCGCCAGGTGCTGGAGGGGATCCAGACCCGCTCCCGCGAGCTGTCCGCCCGCCAGGCCCGGGACTTCCAGGAGCAGATCCTCCCCTCCCTGGCCGCCGCCGGGATCCACCTGCGCCGCTGGGACGCGCTGACGGGGGAGCAGCGGGAACGGATGACGGCCTACTTCCGCCGCCAGCTGTTCCCCGTGCTCACGCCGCTGGCGGTGGACCCGTCGCACCCGTTCCCCTACATCTCCGGCCTGTCGCTCAATCTGGCGGTCGTCGTGCGCAATCCGGTGACCGGCAAGCTCCACTTCGCCCGCATCAAGGTCCCGCAGTCCCTGCCGCGCCTCATCAACGTCGACACGGCCGGGCAGCCGGGCGACGCGACGCCGGAGGACTTCGTGCACGCGGTCTCGGCGGGCGCGGGTGCGCCGGGCGCGCAGGGCGCGGGCGCCACGTTCATCACCTTGGAGGACGTGGTGCGCGCCCACCTGGACCATCTGTTCCCCGGAGTGGAGATCGTCGAGGCCCACAGCTTCCGCGTGACCCGCAACGAGGACCTCGAAGTCGAGGAGGACGACGCCGAGAACCTCCTGGCGGCCATGGAGGAGGAGCTCCTGCGCCGCAAGTTCGGCGCGGTCGTCCGCCTGGAGGTCGAGGACACGATCTCGCGCTTCGTCCTGGACTTCCTCATCGAGAAGCTGGAGATCAGCGGCGCCGACGTCATCACCGTCCCGGCCCCGCTGGACCTCACCCTGTGCAACGAGTGGCACGACCTCGACCTCGGCCACCTCAAGTACCCGCGGTACGTGCCCGTCACGCCCGCCGGACTGGCGGAGGTCGAGTCCGCCCGGGCCACCGACATCTTCGCCGCGATCCGCTCCCACGACGTGCTGCTCCACCATCCCTACGACTCCTTCGCCACGTCCGTCCAGGCCTTCATCACCCAGGCCGCGCGCGACCCCCACGTCCTGGCGATGAAGCAGACGCTGTACCGGACCTCCGGGGACTCCCCGATCGTGTCCGCGCTCATCGAGGCCGCCCAGGCCGGCAAGCAGGTCGTCGCCATCGTGGAGATCAAGGCCCGTTTCGACGAGGAGGCCAACATCGAGTGGGCGCGCCAGCTGGAGCGCGCCGGCGTCCACGTCGTCTACGGCATGGTGGGCCTGAAGACGCACTGCAAGCTGTCTCTGGTGGTCCGCCAGGAGGCCGACGGGCTGCGCCGCTACTGCCACATCGGCACCGGCAACTACCATCCGAAGACGGCCCGCGGATACGAGGACCTGGGCCTGCTCACCTGCGACCGCGACGTCGCCCAGGACATGACGCGCCTGTTCAACCAGCTGTCCGGCTACGCGCCGCGCTCGACGTTCCACCGCCTGCTGGTGGCGCCGCTGTCGATCCGCCCGGGCCTCATCGAGCGTATCGACGCCCAGGCCGCCCGGGCCCGGGCCGGACAGGACGCCTGGATCGGGATCAAGGTGAACTCCGCCGTCGACGAGGCCGTCATCGACGCCCTGTACCGCGCCTCCCAGGCCGGGGTGCCCGTCGACGTCCTGGTGCGCGGCATCTGCGGGATCCGCGCCGGCGTGCCGGGGCTCTCCGAGAACATCCGCGTGCGATCCATCCTGGGCCGCTATCTCGAGCACTCCCGCATCTACGCCTTCGGGCCGCGCGGGGAGGAGGAGGTCTGGATCGGCTCCGCCGATCTCATGCACCGCAATCTGGACCGCCGCGTCGAGGCCCTCGTGCGCATCGGGGACCCCGCGCAGGTCGCGGATCTGGCGGACCTGGTGCGCCGGGGCGTCGCGCCCTCGACGTCCTCGTGGTGGCTGCGCAAGGACGGCACCTGGAAGCGCCACACCCGCGACAAGAAGGGGGCCCCGCTGGAGGACCTCCAGGAGACGCTGATGGCGGAGGCGTCCGCGCGCGTCGTCGGCCGCTGACGAGGCTATTGTTGAGGAGTCAACAATTGAGAGGATCTGCCATGACCACCATCTCCGTGCTCGGCGGGACCGGCTTCGCCGGCTCCCACATCGTCGCCGAGGCCGCGCGCCGCGGCTTCGCCGTCACCTCCTGGTCGCGGAAGCCGCCCGAGGCCGACCGCCAGGTCCCGGGCGTCACGTACCGCACCGGCGATGTCCTCGACCCGGCCGTCCTCACGGCAGCTGTCCAGGGGGCGGACGTGGTGCTGGGCGCTCTGTCGCCGCGCGGGCTCCTGGACGGGAGACTGCGGGACGTCTACGCGGCTCTGGCCGACGCCGCGTCGGCGGCCGGGGCGCGGCTGGGCGTCGTCGGGGGAGCCGGTTCGCTGCTGGTGGCCGAGGGCGGCCCGAAGCTCATGGACACCCCGTCCTTCCCGAAGGAGTACGCCTCCGAGCCGAGGCAGCTCGGCGAGGTCCTCGACGACCTGCGTGCCCGCACGGACGCCCTCGACTGGTTCTTCGCGTCCCCGGCCGGCACCTTCGGCGCCCAGGCCCCGGGTGAGGCGACGGGTCGCTACCGGGTCGGCGGGGACGTCCTGCTCACCGATGCCCAGGGGAACTCCGCGATCTCGGGCGCCGACTTCGCGCTCGCCTTCATCGACGAGGTCGCCTCCCCCGCCCACCACCGCCAGCGCTTCACCGTCGCCTACTGAGATCGGCTCCCGAGGTTCGCCCATGGACCGCCGAGGTCCGCCCCACGACCCGGCCGGCGCCCCCTCTCCGCGTCCCTCAGCAGTCGGCGGGAGGGGCGACCTCGTCACCGGAGGAGACTCCCGGGGAGAGCGGGGCGGGCAGCGGTTACCCTTGGGGGGTGTCGAAGTCCGGTCCGTCCCCCATCCCCTCGCGCCTCGTGCGGGCGGGAGGCGCGCTCACCTGGAGGCTCCGCGACGGCTCGACGCCCGCGCCGGGCGAGCGCGTGGATCCCGCGGCGCTGGAGGTGCTGGTCGTCCACCGTCCGCGCTACAACGACTGGTCCTGGCCGAAGGGCAAGGCCGAGCTCAACGAGCCCCTGCCCCTCACGGCCGTCCGGGAGGTCGAGGAGGAGACGGGCGAGCCCGTCGTCCTGGGCGCGCCGCTGACCGTCCAGCGCTACCGGCTGGGATCGGGGCAGACGAAAGAGGTCCACTACTGGCTGGGCGTCGTCGCGGGCGACGGGCCGGCGCTGCGGACCCGGCGCCCCGTCGAGCGGGCGCCGCGCCGCGAGATCGACGCCTGCCGCTGGGAGTCCGTGCCGCGCGCCCGATCGCTTCTCACGCGGCGCGGCGATCGCCGGCTGCTCGACGAGGCCGTCCTGAGAGCGGAGGCGGGCACGCTCGTCACCTCGACGCTGGTGCTGCTCCGCCATGCGAAGGCCATGTCGCGCTCCGCGTGGGACGCCGCCGCCGCGGTCCGCGGCGGCCAGGACCTCCCCGTCCACGACGAGGGCGGCCGGCCGCTCACCCGCCTGGGCGTGCGACAGGCCCTCGACGCCGTCGACCTCCTGTCCGCCTTCGGCGTCGCGGAGGTCGTCAGC
>JAFAAX010000076.1 GCA_023426345.1 Actinomycetes bacterium | reverse complement strand
ACCGGGCCCCCCGCTCAGCCCCGCGGCTTGTCGGCGCGATGCAGGGCGACGATGCCGCTCGTGAGGTTGCGGTAGCGGACGCGCTCCCACCCGCACTCGGCGATCATCCGGCCGAGCTCCTCCTGGGGGTGCCAGGCCAGGATGGACTCGACCAGGTAGTCGTAGGCGACGTCGTCGGAGCTGGCCAGGCGCGCGACCGTCCCGATGACCGTGCCCAGGTAGAACCGGTAGAGGGCGCGGAAGGCGGGGTCCGTCGGCGTGGAGAACTCGCAGACGACCATCCGCCCGCCCGGCCGGGTGACCCGGAGCATCTCGCGCAGGGCCGCCTCGGTATCCACGACGTTGCGCAGCCCGTAGGAGATCGTCACCGCGTCGAAGGTGTCGTCGTCGAAGTCGAGGGCCGTGGCGTCCCCCTGGACGAACTCGATCCCGGGGTGGCGGCGCCGCCCGACCTCGATCATGCCCTCGGACAGGTCGCAGGCGACGACTCGGGCGCCGGACCGGGCCAGGGAGGCCGAGGAGGCGCCGGTGCCCGCCGCCAGGTCAAGCACCGTCTCCCCCGGGACCGCGCCCACGGCGCGGCGCATCGCCACGCTCCAGGCGTGATCCATTCCCCCACTCATCAGGGCGTTCATCAGGTCGTAACGGGAGGCCACGTGGTCGAACATCGACGCGACCTCGTCCGGCTGCTTGTCCAGGTCGGCGCGCAGCGCCTCACTCGTCTCACTCATGCGCTCATTCTCCCATCCCCTGCGCGAGGGCGGCCGCCGGGCGCCTCCCCCGGGCCGGGCGGCGCGGGCCTCGTTAGCATGGGCGCCATGCCGAGCGACTCCCCGACTCCGATCCCGTCCCCCCGCCCGAGCCTCCCAGAGCCTCCCCAGGAGCCTCCGACGCTGCGGGTGCGCGTCGCCCGCGTGCCCGACGGCCATCCTGCCGCGGGAGTCGCGCTGCCCGATCTGCTGCCCGATCCCCGCGACGTCCTCGCGTGGCTGGGCGAGCGCGCCCGCCTGGTGGGCTGGGGTCAGGCGCTGCGCCTCGACGTCGAGGGCCGGCACGCCCTCCGCTCCGTGGCGCGCGCCTGGGACGACATCCGCCGCCGGGCGATCGTCGAGGACGCGTCCTCCGACGGCGCGCCCCCGCGGGACGCCTCCCTCGCGGCCCCGGTCGCGCTGGGCTCCTTCGGGTTCGCATGGGCGACGCCGGGGCTGCTGGTCGTCCCCGAGGTCCTCGTCATCGAAGACGAGGGCGGCCGCCGCGTCGTCACCGCCTCGACGGCGGGGCGGCCGCCCGAGCCGCTGGCGGCCCTGGAGGAGTCCCTCCGCCGACGCCAGGCCCACCCAGTCGCCGCGCCCGCGGGACTGTGGACGCAGACCGGGCGGATGACCCAGAACCAGTGGATGGAGTCGGTGCGCCGCCTCATCGGCCGACTGCGCGGGGGCGCCGCCTCGAAGGTCGTGATGAGCCGCGACATGGTGGTGTCCGCCGCCCGGCCCGTCGACCACCGTCACCTGCTCTCCCGCCTCCACGCGCTGTACCCGACGACGTGGACCTACGCCGTCGGCGGGTTGGTGGGGGCCACCCCCGAGATGCTCGCTTCGATGCGCGACGGCCGGGTGACCTCACGGGTCCTGGCGGGCACGCTGGCGCCCGGGCAGGGGGAGCGTCTGATGGCCTCCCTCAAGGACCGCACCGAGCACATGCTGGCCGTCGAGTCCGTCGCCCGCGCGCTGGCGCCCATCGCGGAGACCCTCGACGTCCCCGACCGCCCCTCCGTCCTGGACCTCCCGAACGTCTCGCATCTGGCCACCGAGGTGACGGCCACGCTGCGCACCGAGAACGTCTTGGACGTGGTCGCGGCGCTGCATCCCACCGCGGCGGTGTGCGGGACGCCCACCGCGTTGGCGCTGGACCTGCTGGACACCTTCGAATCGACGCGGCGGGGCCGCTACTCCGGTCCCGTCGGGTGGATCGACGCCACCGGTGAGGGGGAGTTCGGCATCGCGCTGCGCTGCGGGCAGATCGCCGACGATGGGCTGTCCGTCCGCGTGTTCGCCGGGGGCGGGATCATGCCCGACTCCGTCCCCGAGGTCGAGCTGGCCGAGACCCGCGCCAAGATGGCGCCCGTCCTCCAAGCGCTGGGCGTCGAGCAGGGCTGAACGGCCGCCGCCCGTCTCCGGGGCGGCGGCCGTCCGGCCCCGCTGCGGCTCAGCTCTTCTGGGACTGGAGCGTGACGTCGACCGTCTGGGTCTTCCCGTCGCGGGCGTACTCGACAGAAACCTGCGCGCCGCCCGTGTAGGTGCGGACGTAGCCCGACAGCGCCTTCGGCGAGGTGACGGCGTGCCCGTCGATGGAGAGGATGATGTCACCCTGCTTGAGGCCGGCCTGGGCGGCCGCCCCGTCCTGCGTGACGGAGGCGATCTCCGCGCCGAGCGTCGTGGTCCCGTCCACCGTCGCCGAGCCCGGCTGGATCGTCACGCCGAGGACCGCATGGTCCACGGTGCCCGACTTGATGAGCTGGTCGGCCACGGAGACGACCAGGTTCGCGGGGATCGCGAAGCCCAGTCCGATGGATCCGGCCTGTGAGGAGGACGACGAGTCCGACATCGAGGCGATCGAGGAGTTGATGCCGATCACGGCGCCGGAGGCGTCGAAGAGCGGGCCGCCGGAGTTACCGGGGTTGATCGAGGCGTCGACTTGGATGGCGTTCGTGATCACCGACGAGTTCGCCGCCTGGGTCTGGGTCTGTCCCTGGTTGCCCCACAGCTGGCCGAACGGATCGTTCGGGTCGACCTGTTGCTGCTGCTGGCTCTCATCCTCCGTGGCCACCTCGACGGGACGGTCCAGGGCGGAGATGATGCCGGTGGTCACGGTGGCCGACAGGCCCAGCGGGGAGCCGATCGCCATGACGGGCTGTCCGACGGCCAGGTCGGAGGAGGAGCCGAAGCGGGCGACCGTCAGCGAGGACGGCGGATTCTCCAGCTGGAGGACCGCCAGGTCCGTCGTCTGGTCGTAGCCGACCACGCTGGCCTGGTAGAGGGTCGAGTCGGACATCGTCACCGTGATCTGGGCGTTGGAGGCGTTCTGGCCGGCCGCGGAGGAGATCACGTGGTAGTTCGTCACGATGTGCCCGTCGGCGTCGTAGACCACGCCGGAGCCGATCTCCTCGCTGGAGGAGGACGCCACGGTGATCGTCACCGTCGCGGGCCCGACCGCCGAGGAGACGGACTGCCAGTCCACCGCCTCACCCGACTGCGTGACCTGCGGTGTCTGCGCGGTCGTGCTCGACGAGGACGACCCCTCGGAGCTCGACGCGCTCTCGCGCCCCCCGATCAGGGCGTAGGTGCCGCCGACGGCGATGAGCGCCGTGACGACCATGGCGACGACGAGCGCCAGCCACCCGGGGGCGCCGTGGGGCCCGCTCTTCCGGGAGCGCGTCGTTGTCGGCGTCACCGGCGACCAGGGCGCGCCGGCCTGCTGGAACTGCGGCTGACCGGGAGCCGGGGACGCGGGCTGCGCACCCGCCCAGGGCTGCTGGCCGGCAGGCTGTTGGGGGGCCGCGCCCGGTTGCTGGGGGGCCGCGCCCGGCTGGCCGGATGCGTAGGCACCGTAGCCCGGCTGGGGGTGGGGCTCCTGGCGGGGCCAGGGGCCCGGAGCCGAGGGGCCGACCGGCGGGGCCGCCCATGGATTCTGCGGGGCTCCGGAAGCGGGGGCGCCGCCCGGGCGCGAGGACCACGTGGCGCCCGCGTCGGAGGGCCCGTAGGCATGCGAGTAGGTCGACGGGGGCGGCGTCGAGGGCGGCTCCCCGCCCGCCGGGGCGGACGGCCGGGCGTCGGACGCAGCCGGCGGCTCCGTGGTCGGCGCGCTCGGGAATGCGGGCAGCTCCGTGGTCGGCGAGCTCGGGGATGACGGCGACTCGGCGGTCGGCGCGGCCGGCATCTCCGTTGTCGGCTGGTCCGGTCCGTCCTGGGGGGGCGCGGCGCTCTCGGGCGTGCGGGGCGTCCCGTCCGGCTGGGACGCGTCGGCCGGGCGCCACGCGTCGTCCGGTTGGGGGGCCGGCGGCTGCGAGGGGTCGTTCTCACGATGGTCGCTCATGGATCCTTCTTCCGACGTCTGGTGATGGACACAGTCTGCGCGGTCGAATTCGTGGCGTCCTGACTGTCCGCTGTGAGTTCTCTGAGAATCAGAGGCCGCCGGACGTGACGTCGCGAACAGCGGCCAGGAGGCCCGGATCCCTCGGGATCGCGACGTGGAGGACCTCGCGCCCGCGCACGGGGCGGGCCAACGCCGTCCGAAGCGCGCCCATGGTCTCGATCGCGGCGAACCGCGCGCCGTAGGCGCGCGCCACGGCCTCCACCGCGGCTCTCTGCTCCGTCCCGAACCACCGCTCGAAGACGTCGGCGTGCTCCGGGGCGCCGTGCTCGAGTCCCGCGAAGATGCCGCCGCCCCGATCGTCGAGGACGAGGATCTGCACGGCCGGCTCCTCCGCGGAGACGGAGAGCATGAGGGACGCCGCGTCGTGGAGGAAGGTGAGGTCCCCCATCGCGGCGCGGACCGGCCGCCCACTGCCCCAGGCCAGGCCCAGCGCGGTCGCGACCGTCCCGTCGATGCCGGCCAGCCCCCGGTTCGACACGACGTCGCGGCGGCCCGGCGCGGAGGCCACCAGGTCGACGGCGCGCACGGTGTTCGACGCGCCGAGCAGCAGGACGCTGGCGTCCCCGGGGCGCTCCTCCCACAGCGCGCGGGCCGCGGACACCAGCGTCGGGGCCGCCCCGGGGCCGCCT
>JAFAAX010000046.1 GCA_023426345.1 Actinomycetes bacterium | reverse complement strand
GATCGGTACCTGTGGCACACAGGCTTCGTGATCGGGGGCGTTTGCCTGCCACAGGTACCGATCTCGACGACAGGCCCGCCACACCTACCGATCTCGACGGCTGATGACGTGTTCAAGCCCGGCCTGGAGCCCGCCGGCCTGCCACAGATACCGATCTCGGCCACAGTGCCTGCCACAGGTTGGGGAACGGGAGAGAAAGAGGGAGAGGAGGTCAGCGGGAGCCGGCGAGCACCGACTCGCGCGCGGGGATCCGCTGGTTGAGGAACTCGTCGAGGATCGCGCTCATCTGTGAGTGCTCGATGAGGAAGCCGTCGTGGCCGTGGTCGGAGTGGATCTCGCGGTAGTAGGCGCCGGGGACGCCCTCGGCGATCTGCCAGACCTGCTGGGGGAAGAACAGCCGATCGGAGTCGACGGCGACGACCAGCGTCCGCGCCGTCACCGCGCGCAGGGCCTCGCGCACGCCGCCGCGGTCGCGGCCGATGTCGTGGGAGAGCATCGCGCGCGACAGCGCGACATACGACCCGGCGTCGAAGCGGCGCACCAGCTTCTCGCCGTGGTGGTCGAGGTAGGACTCGACGGCCAGCCGCCCGCCCCTCAGGACGTCCTCCTCGTGCTGGGGGAGCCGACCGAAGCGGGCGTCGAGCTCACGCGGGGAGCGGTACGTCGTGTGCGCGATCTGACGGGCCAGGGACAATCCGCCGATGGGCCCGCTCCCGGAGAGGTGATAGTCCCCGCCGGCCCATGCCGGATCCAGTTCGATGGCGCGGATCTGCGTGTGGATCCAGGCGGCCTGCTCGGCGGTGGTCTGCGCGCCGGAGGCCACGACGGCCACGCGCTCGACGCGGTCGGGGTGGCCGACGGCCCACTCGATGGCGCGCTGTCCGCCCAGGGAGGCGCCGATGACCAGCGACCACCGGTCGACGCCGAGCAGGTCCGCCAGCCGCGCCTCGGCGTGGACCTGGTCGCGCGTGGAGACCGCCGGGAACCGCGAGCCCCACGGCGCGCCATCGGGAGCGGCCGAGGACGGCCCCGTCGATCCCTCGCAGCCGCCGAGCACGTTGGCCGCCACGACGAAGAACCGCCCGGTGTCGAGGACCCGGCCGGGCCCGACGATCTCGCCCCACCATCCCGGCGTCGGCTGGCCGGGGACGTCCGGGCCGCCGGGCCCGGTGACGTGCGCGTCGCCGGTGAGGGCGTGGAGGACCAGGACTGCGTTGTCGCGCGCCTCGTTCAGCCGCCCCCAGGTCTCGTAGGCGAGCCGGACGGCCGGCAGCCCCGCTCCGCTCTCCAGCCGCAGCGGCCCCAGGTCGGCGAACCGCCGGAAGGCCGCGGGGTCGCCCTCGTGCCACCCGCCGGAGACGGGGGGACAGGCGGGGGACGGAGCGGGGCGCGCGGTCACGGCGTCACGCGACCTGGGTCGAGGGGACGGGGTCCTCGATCGACGAGGGCGACTCCGCGTGGCCGGGTTCGTCGGCCCCCGTGACCTCCCGGGCGGCGCGGAAGCCGAGCTCCAGGTCGGCGAGGATGTCGTCGATGTGCTCGATGCCGATGGACAGGCGCACCGTGCCGGGGTCGACGCCGGCGGCGGCCAGCTCCGCGTCGGACAGCTGGGAGTGCGTCGTCGACGCCGGATGGATGACCAGGGACTTCGCGTCGCCGATGTTGGCGACCGTCGGCAGCAGCTCCAGGGCGGAGGCGAAGGCCTTCCCGGCCTCGGCGCCGCCCTCGATGATGAAGGAGAGCAGCCCGCCCGCCCCGCGCGGCGCGTACTTCTGCTGGAGGGCGTGGTAGGGGGAGGACTCCAGCCCGGCGTAGTTGACGGAGACGACCTGGTCGTGGGTCTCCAGCCAGCGCGCGACGGCCAGCGCATTGTCGACGTGTCGGTCGATGCGCAGGGACAGCGTCTGGATGCCCTGCTCGATGAGGAACGTGTTGAACGGGGAGGCGGCGAAGCCGAGGTCCCGCTCGCCCAGCGTCCGCGCGCGCAGGATGAAGGACAGGTTGACGCCGAAGACGCCGTCCGCTCCCAGGTCCCGTCCGAAGACCAGGCCGTTGTAAGAGGCGTCGGGGGTGTTGAAGTAGGGGAACCGCTCCGGGTCGGCCGTGTAGTCGAAGTTCCCGGAATCCACGATGACGCCCTCGATCGAGGTGCCGTGCCCGCCCAGGTACTTCGTCGCCGAGTGGACGACGACGTCCGCGCCCCATTCGATCGGACGCGTGAGGTAAGGCGTGGCCACCGTGTTGTCGACGATGAGGGGGACGCCGACGCGGTGGGCGGCCGCGGCGACGGCCTCGATGTCGAGGATGTCGCCCTTCGGGTTCGGGATGGTCTCGCCGTAGAAGGCCACGGTCTTCTCGTCGGCCAGCGCCTCCCACTGCGCGGGGTCGGCCGGGTCGGCGACGAAGCGCGCCTCCACGCCCAGGCGTCCCAATGTGTTCTTCAGCAGCGTCACCGAGCCGCCGTAGAGCGAGGGCGAGGCGACGACGTTGTTCCCGGCGGTGGCGATGTTGATGATCGCCAGCGCGGAGGCCGCCTGCCCCGACGACACCAGCAGGGCGCCGACGCCCCCCTCAAGGGCGGCCAGGCGGTTCTCGACGGCCTCGTTGGTGGGGTTGGTGAGGCGGGTGTAGATCGGGCCGAGCTCCTGCAGGGCGAAGCGGGCTGCCGCTTGGTCGGCGGAGGCGAACGCGTAGGACGAGGTCTGGTAGATCGGCAGGGTCGTGGCGCCCGTGAAGGGGTCGCGGTCCCAGCCGGAGTGGATCTGCTTGGTCTCGAAGCGCCAGTTCGCGGCGTTGGACTCGGCGGTGGGGGCGGAAGTGGTGGGCTGGTCGGTCATCGTGTGCTCCTGATGGTCATCGGGTCCGGGCGGGCGGCGGTGGGCGGTGGGCCCGGGACGAGGGCGTCCCTGCGGTGGCGGACCGGACCGGTGGGGAAGAGGTGAGGAGCGGGAGTGCGACACCGGTGGTCGAGGTGGGGCCGCGGGGTCGTGGACCGCGCCGGGCGCCTCCCGCTGTGGAGGACTCTGCTGCACGGCGGGCGCCGCTCCCCGCTCCGCTCGACCCCTCGGATCCGGCCCCGCGCGATCTGCATGGCGATGCGGGGCGGTCCGGCCTACCGGCTCGGCGTGGTGTGGGCTGACGTGCAGTCAGCTCGGCATTCGACGACTCGACATGGGGGAGACGCTACGGGCGGGCCGTGCGCGCCGCCACTGGGCGTCCACGATCCAAGACGCCGTGACGGGTCGCAGCGGGCGGGCTGGGGGAGGACGAGCCGTGGCGAGGGCGACGACGCTGGGACGAAAGACACGTGTGAGGCGTCTGAGAACAAAGTGACGAATAGATATGAATGTGAAAGTTGTTGCGCGAGAGCCGTATGTGCATTACGTTCGATGGTGCATGCGTGTCGGACCCGGCGGGACCGGCACCCCGGAACGGACGATCAACACAGGTGGACATCGTGGCTCGACGGCAGGACAGGCCCTCCGGCATCGGCGGACGACGGCGTCATGTGCGAATGGGCCTGACGGCCCTCCTCGTCGCGGCGGGGATGATGGTGCCGGCGCTGGCGCAGGCGACCCCCTCCCAGGACGATATCGACCAGGCGAAACAGGCCGAGGACGTCGCGAAGATGTCGGTCGCCCAGATCGAGGTCGAGCTGGCGACCGTCACCTCCCAGGCCCAGCAGGCCGTCCAGGCCGCGCAGGTCGCCGCCGAGGACCTCAACGCCTCGAAGATCCAGCTGCAGCAGGCCTCCGACACGGCCGCCACCGCCCGCGCCGATGCCCAGAAGGCGCAGGCCGACTATGAGGCCGGCAAGAAGGAACTCGCCTCCGTCGCGCAGACCGCGTACCGTGAGGGCAACTCGTCGCTGGACGCGCTGACGCCCTACCTCCAGTCCGACGGACTCAACCAGATCGAGCTCAAGCAGTCGAGCCTCAAGTCCTTCGGGTCGGCCGCCGACGCCAAGATGCAGCGCGTCGCCGCGCTGGAGCAGGTCGCCCAGATCCTCTCCGACGCCGCCGACAAGGCGGAGGCCGCCCAGGCGCAGGCCACCGAGGACGTCCAGGCGCGCACGGACGCCGCTCAGAGCGCGGCCGACAGCGCCGTGGCCCTCCAGACCCAGACGGAGGATCGCCGCCAGGTCCTGGTCAACGAGCTCGCGCAACGGGAGAACACGACCGCCGATCTCATCGAGCAGCGGGAGGCCGGCCTCGAGGCCCAGCGCCAGGCGGCGGCGAAGGCCGCGGCCGAGCAGGCCGCGGCCGCCGAGGAGGCCCGCCGCCAGCAGGAGGCCGCGAACACCGGCGGAGGCGGCTCCGCAGGCGGTGGTGGCGGTGGCGGCGGGGGTGGCGGGTACACCCCGCCGGCCTCCGACCCGGATCCCGTGTACACGCCGCCGGCATCCAGCGTGTCCGCAGCGGGCGCGATCGCCTGGGCGAAGTCCCAGATCGGTTGGCCGTATGTGTGGGGCGGAGAAGGTCCGGCAGACGGTGGATACGATTGCTCGGGCCTGGTGATGATGGCCTACCGGTCGCAGGGCATCTACCTGCCGCACCAGTCCGGTCTCCAGTACAACTACGGCACCAAGGTGCCGCTCGGGCAGCGCCAGGCCGGCGATCTCATCTTCTGGTCGAACGGCTCCTCCATCTACCACGTGGCGATGTCTCTCGGCGGAGACTCGATGATCGAGGCCCCGACCGAGGGTGTTCCGGTGCGGATCACCTCGATCTACAACTGGGGCCAGGTCATGCCCTACGTCGTCCGCCTGGTCTGACGACTGGAGCGACCAGAGGAGTCACGAACGCCCCCTTCCGGAACCCAGGGTTCGCGGAAGGGGGCGTCGCCCTCGTCGATGAGGGTCAGACGGAGGTCAGTGCTGGGGAGGAATCGTGGTGCGGAACCCGTGCTCCTGGGCGCGTTCGAAGGACCGCGTGATCTCCTCCTCGGCAGCCTCGCGGCCGACCCAGTGGGCGCCCTCGACGGACTTCCCGGGCTCGAGGTCCTTGTAGACCTCGAAGAAGTGCTGGATCTCCAGACGGTGGTACTCGGAGACGTCCTCGATCTCCGTGCGCCACGAGGCGCGCTGGTCGGCGGCCGGCACGCAGAGGACCTTGTCGTCGCCGCCGTGCTCGTCGCGCATGCGGAACATCCCGAGCGCCCGGCAGCGGATCACGCAGCCCGGGAACGTCGGCTCGTCGAGGAGGACCAGCGCGTCGAGCGGATCCCCGTCCTGCCCCAGGGTGTCGTCGATGAACCCGTAGTCGTCCGGATAGCGCGTCGAGGTGAAGAGCATGCGGTCCAGCCGGATGCGCCCGGTCTCATGGTCGATCTCGTACTTGTTGCGCTGGCCCTTGGGGATCTCGATGGTGACGTCGAACTCCACGGTGGCTCCTCCACTTCCTGATCTGGGTGTGCCCGATCCGGGGCTGCGTCCCGTTCGGGGGCGCCGCGGCCGACTGCGCCGACCGCAGGCCCGGCTGGTCCTCGCCGCGCCCCACGTCCGATAGTGTGTCGACTGTCCGGGGAACCGGACCGCCGGGTCACCGAGGGGGAATACACGGACATGCAGCGCAGGCGTCGTGGTGCGATTGTAGGCGCAACGATCGCGGTGGCGGTTCTCGGCGGGTACATGGTCGCCGACGCGTTCGACGTGGTCCCCGGGCTGCTCACCACGTCCACCGCGCCCGCTCCCGAGGACCCGCCCGACCTGATCGACCAGTCCGGACCGCAGATGTCGGTCGTGTCCTCCGACCAGGCGGCTCCCGTCTCCGCGGACGCCGTCCGGGCCCTGTGGAGCGGCATGGCGGACGCCGCCGCCGAGGGTTCGTGGAACGCCTGGGGCATGGTGATGGACCCGGCCAGCGGGGACGTGCTGCTCGACCAGTCCTCCTCCGCCGTCCACACGCCCGCCTCGACGACGAAGATCCTCACGGCCGTCTCGGCGCTCTCCCACCTCGACGAGACGGCGACGCTGTCGACGGGCACGTCCCTGGTCGGCACCGATCTCTACCTGTGGGGGCAGGGCGATCTCATGCTGGCTCGGGGACAGGGCGATCCCGACGCCGTCGATGGCCACGCCGGAGTGGCCGATCTGGCCGCCGAGACGGCCGAGGCCCTCCAGGGGCGCGGCATCACGCAGGTCACCCTCCGGTGGCATCACGCGATCTTCTCGGGCGATTCGCATCTGGCGGCCTGGGACGCCCAGGAGGTCTCCGACTACGAGGGCCGTGTCGGCGCCTTCGCGATCGACGGAGGGCGCGTCGAACCGGGCGTCGACCAGGGCTTCTCGGACGATCCGGGCCGCGACGCCGCCCTGGAGCTGGCCGCCGGCCTGCGCGACCGGGGCGTCGAGGCCGTCGTGACGGGGGAGGCCGCCGTCCCCGCCGGCGCCGAGGAGATCGCCCACGTGGAGTCGGCGACCGTCGGCCAGCAGGTGCGATGGATGCTCCACCACTCCGACAACACGCTGGCCGATCAGTACTGCCGGCTGGCGGCGGGCGCCGCCGCCGACGGCGAGACGGCGGCCGGAGCGGCGAAGGCCGCCGATCCCTCCCCGTCCAGCGGAGACTCCGACGGCGGGCCATCCGCCGCAACGGTTGCGACTCCGGCCTCGGCCGACACCTCCTACGCCGGGGCCACAGCCACCGTCGCCTCGACGCTCACCTCCTTGGGTGTCGACACGGCCGGCCTGGTCATGGAGGACTGCTCCGGCCTGTCCACCAATGACCGGATCTCCGCCAAGACCCTGGTGGAGGCCCTCAACGCCTCGATGAACGCGGATGCGCCGGCTCTGCGGGACCTCGTCCGCTCCCTGCCGTGGGGCGGCCTGGACGGGACGCTGGACTCCCGGCTCGATCAAGGCGCCGCCGCCGCGAACGTCCAGGCGAAGACGGGGTCCCTGCCGTCCGTCTCCTCCTTGGCGGGCGTCCTGACGACATCGGGGGGGCGCACGCTGGTGTTCGCCATCGGCAACGACCAGGTCCCCGACGACGCCGCCTACTGGACGCGCGGATACATCGACGATTTCATCGAGGGGCTGGCCGGGTTGTGAGCCGTCGCCGCCTGCTGGCCCGGTCACGTCACAGGCGACGGCCTCCAGAGCGGTCGGTCCGGCGGCGGGTCCGGGATCGATCGGGGACGATTCCGGGCAGCCCCGCGCATCGGCTGACCTAGACTCGGGGGCATGCCCTCGGACCTGCTCAATGTCCCCGACTGGTCGTCGGCGGGCCGCCTGGCCGCCCGCGTCACCCCGGGGGGCCCGACGGTGTCCACGTCGGGCGCGACGGCGGCCGTGACGCGGTTGAGGCGCGCGGCGCAGTGGTCGGAGCCGATGCTCCCGCGCCTGTCGGGTCTGGAGGAGGCGTCCGTCCGCGCGGCGATCCGCCCGGCGCTGGTCGTCGACCGACGAGGGGCGATCGCGGTCTGCGCGCGGATCCTCGACGATCTGTCGGGACGGGGGGCGCCCTCGTCACGGCCCCCGCGGTCGTCGATGTCCCGGATAGCCGCCCCCGTGTCGACGGTCGGATCCTTCGCCCTGCTGCGGGCGGTGGGCCCTCGGCTCCACGGCCTGTGGGACCCGGTGCGGGAGCGCCGCGTCCTGGTGGCCCCCACAGTGCTGGTCACGGCCGAACTGGACTCCCTCGACCAGACGGAGTACGCGCGCTGGGTCGCGGTGCGCGTCGGGCTGTGGGGCGTCCTGTGCGAGCAGGCGCCCTGGTTGACCGCCCACCTCTCCCACCTCCTGCGCAACCTGCCGGGCGCGGTGTCCGGCCTCGTGCGTCTGGAGGTCCTGCTCGATGAGCTGGTCACCTGCCAGATGGACGCCCTCACCCCGATGGACATTTCCTCGGTGCGCTGGATCCGGCGCAACGCCACCGACCCGATGGTCGGGCTCGGCCCGGCGTCACTGCGGCATCTGGGGGCGACGGCGGGCGACATCGCGGCCGTGCGCGCGCGGGCCCAGGACCTGGCCCGGGTGATCGTCGGGGCCGGAGCGGTGGCGACCCTGCTGCGCTCGCCGGACCACCTCCCGACGGCCGAGGAGTTCGACCGGCCGGAGGCCTGGCTGGACCGTGTCGGACTCTGAGCGCGGGAGGACGCCGCCCGCCGTCCGCATGATCGGGGCGAATCCGCGGGGCGCCGTCGGGCAGGTGTCCCTGGCCGTCCGCGGGTTCCTGCGCCAGACCATCCCCTCCGGCGACGAGTCGCGGACCCGGGTGCTGATCGCCGTCTCCGGGGGCGCCGACTCGACGGCCCTGGCGGTGGCCGCGGTGGACGTCTGCGCGCGCCGAGGGATCGAGTGCCGCGCACTCACGGTCGACCACGGGCTGCGCGAGGCGTCGGACGACGAGGCGTGCGCCGTCGCGGCCCGGCTGGGATCCTGGGGCGCCGACGCCCGCGTGGTC
>JAFAAX010000186.1 GCA_023426345.1 Actinomycetes bacterium | reverse complement strand
GCACCTGAGCGATGCCCCCTCGACTTGGTGAAATGGTTTGTCTGGCGACACCCATTATCCCAGATCAGAAGGGGCATCCTCCCTTTTTCACCCCCCCACAACCCACCCCCTAAACGGTGGATCAGGGTTCAGGGTCCCAGGGTCCCGATCGGGATGACATGGACGCCGTCTTCTCGTCGTCCGGCAACTCCGGTGCTGGGGATGACTCCCAGGCAGGAGGGCTCCCCCTGTCGGCTGGCGTCGACGTGGGCTGCGAACCGGAGCAACGACTGCGCTCCCTCGTCGACGGCCTGCGGGTTGAGCTTCGCCTCGAAGGCGCCCCAGTGACCCGGTCCGGCCCGGCCGAGTGTGTCGCGCGCGAGCTCATTGTCGGACACCGGGTGGCCGACTGATCGCGCGAGCGAGCCGAGGAGCCGTTGGATGTTGCGGGGGTCATGGCGCGTTCCGATCGCCGGGAGATCGACCTCGGTGATGAGGGTGAGATAGTCCTTGACCCACAGCCGAGCCCGCTTCTCGGTGGAGCCGTTGAGTTCGGGCCAGCCGTCGATGACGAGGCACTGCAGAAGATCCTCGAATGTGAGCGTCGTATTCATGCCGTTCTGCGGTTCGTCGTCCAGCAACGCACGCAGAGACACCTCTGCGGTGGACTGGCCGCTCTCGAACAGGCTCATGGGCCGCATCGCCAGAACGGAGATCCGTCCGGCACCCGAGTGGCGACGGACGTCTTCGTTCGGAGTGGAGGATCCCGTGAGGATGTACAGACTGGTGTCGTCGTGGCTGTCGACTTGGTGGCGGACCCGGTTCCAGATGCCGGGATCCGTCTGCCACTCGTCGAACAGGATGGGAGTGGGCTCGGCGAAGAGCCGGTGGGACGGGAGTGCGAGTGTCGCGCGCGCTGTCTCGTCCTCGTCGAACCGCCAGACGGTGCGTGCCTTCTGTAGCGCCGTTGCCGTCTTTCCGCAGGCTTTGGGCCCTTCGACCAGGACGGCCCCAATGTAGCCAAGGCGTTCGGCAAGCTCATCGTCAGCGATGCGGGGAAGGTAGCCCTCCGTGGAAGGGTCCGACCGTTTGCCTCATGAATGATCTGCTGTTTGCCTAGAGACGATCCTGCCGTCTGCCTGTGGCACGATGGCCGCTTGCCTTCATCGACGGGAACCTCGCCGGGACGGAAATTGAGGTCATCGCCCCCGGGAGGGCTGTGACCGGCGAAGATGCGAGGTCGCGTGGGTGGTGAGCGGCGCTGCGCCGGCGCGACTGACTTGGGCTGGCCCGCATGTGCCCAGACTGACGAGGGCGGCGCCGCGTCCCGCGGCGCGTGGGTGGGGTCAGCAAAGCCGACGGGTCGGACTGCGGCGAGCGGACAGGCCCGGAGCCCGGGAGTCGGTGGCCGATTCGTGGTGGTAGCGCTGCCACTTGGATCAAGAAGTCCGACGCCAAGCCCCTCGGCTGGTCGGCTGGCAACCGCGCCTCGCGCACGGTGCCCCCGAGGGAAGATCTGCCTCCGCGCGATCGCCGGATGGAAGAGCGAGGATCAAGGAGAATTTCATGACGGACACGTCTGAGACCATGCGTCGGCAGTGCCTGACGTACAGCAGGGGCCACGAGGTCTTCTACATACAGGCATTGCGATCCTGCAACGACCCGAACCAGCAGGACGTCGAGCTGGTGGACGCGGACACCTACAGTTTCACGGTGAGTGTCCAGAGTGGAGAGATCACGCGGTACTGGATGCATGACCGAGCGCTCCTGGCCGAATGCCTGAAGAAGAGGGGTTGCCCGGACTTTCGCATTCGGATGGCGCGTGGCGTCCTCACCTCTTGGGGCACCGATCCGGGCGAGGAGTATTGCACGGGCACGAGCATTGCCCCGTTGGATGCGCCGATCCCGTGCGACATCTGGATGCCCGAGCCGCCTTCCAGTTGTGGCGATGGGATGGCCCTCGAGCGTTGGCTGGCGCGAACCGAGCGGGAGGGCGCCGGCGCGATCCGCGCGACCCCGGATGTCTTCGAGAAGATCCTCCACCGGGGACCCGGTAGTCGGCTGGAGGAGTCGGAGTCCTGAGGCTCGGCACCGGGTGCTTCCCCATGTGCTGCCGTGGGATTGGCCGTTATTCGCAGATCGAGACGGCGTCCTGGTTCGACCGCGATGCTGCTCGAAAGCGCCAACATGCCGGTGGGCGGGCTCAGGCCGATCGCGCCGACTGCTGGTGATTGCGTGTGTGGGGGAGTTGACAGGAACTTGGGTCAGGCATCTGGGGCCTCGCCGCGAGTTTGAACGAGACCCCAGATATCCGCCTGCCGTGGTCCCATCCTCGTCGTGATTGACGAGGTCGACGCCCTTCGGGGCATGCTGGGTTTCGTGGGCGTTGCTGACGTGACGGCGCGCGCGGCGACCACCTCCCTGGGAGCAGTCGGACAGTGCTTCGATGGGGCGGCGGATTGGGATGAATCAGACTCGGCTCTCCATCTCGCGGAGCAGGGCGACCCTCCGCTTCTGCGCGATGTTCGGGTCTTCGACCTGGAGGTACTCGGTCCCGAAGGAGTTCCCGCCTCGACGGTTCTGAGCGGGTTCGACGCCCTCGATCAGGATGGCCTCTAGTGCGTCGATGATCGACTCCAGCGACATCGCGGAGACATCGGGGTCGGTCAAGGTGCCGTCTTCGCCGACACATCGGACACCGAACCAGGAGAAACGTTGCCAGCGTCCGTTGAGGCGATCTCGGGTGTGCTCGAACAGCCGCAGACTGAGGCGCGGTTTGGCCACCTGGCCCGCGTAGACCGGCCGTGAGCCGTCGTAGAGGATGTAGACCCCCGACTGGGCGGCGAAGTCGACAGGTTTGGCGCCGAGCTGTGTGGCTCCAAGTAGCGATGGTCCCGTCTTGGCTGACCGCGACGCCCAATCGACTTCCTCCCGACGCCAAAACAGGCCGAACGAGGTGACGATGCCGGTCGAGGACTCGACCTGCTCGATGTCGGCCCCGTCCATGGATCGTTGGCTGACGGAGGGAAGGTTCCCGGCAAGCGAGCGGTCCCTGCGCGCGGCTGCGAGCGCCTCCCATTCCCGGAGGCCGACAAGCCCTCGACCGACCCGGACGAGTCGAGAGGCGTCGCCATTGGTCCTGATCTCCTGTCCGACTCTGGCGTTGACCGTTCGTGCGGGAGTGACGGAGGACGAGACGTCGCGGAGACCCTCATCAATGATGACCTGGGTGACCTGGTTGTAGTCCATCGGCTCACCAGCATCCTCAAGGACCTTAATGATGGCTTCTGCCCACGTCCGTGACCTCGACATTAGGCCTCCTTGTCAGCGATTCTGCGGGGTGCGCGATGTCTGCGCGATCCCGATCGATCACTGTAGTTCGTTGTGCCGGAGCAGCGGTTGTCCAGTCGTGCCGCGTAGAGCGGTAGTGCTGCGCTCGCTGCGACCGACGTGGTCGAGCGCTGCTGTCCACCGTCCGCCGGATCGGGCGCGATGGTGACGGGGGAGTGGCGCGTGGGACGGATCCCTCTCCGGTGGGTGCTCTTCAAGAGGGGACTCCGAGCAGATCGGCCCGAGGCGATCCTGCGCTCCCGGGAGCGCCGCCGCGGCCGTCTCTTCAGCATTGACGAGGGCGACGCCCATTCGTGGTCGCCCGGTTCCGCGGGCGACGCGAGCTTCTCGCCCCCGTGGATGAGGGACGAGGGCGGCAGGGATATCGACGGCTGCTGCGCGACCGCCCGCTTCTGGGCGTGCGATTCGTGCCGAGCCAGTACACCGACGAAGGCATGGACCAGCGGACACCCGATCGACGACGTCGGGTCATGGCGCTTGGCCTGGACGTAGCCGCGCGACAGACCCAGCGCGTCCTGGTCGATGATGCCGTCGACTCCGCCGTCCCCGGACAGTCAGGGACGAGGCCCACACCTTCGGCAACCCAGGGGCACTGTTGATGGGCCGCCTCTCCATCGACAAGAAAGGCGTCGGCTCTGCGGCGGCGACAGGTTCAGCTGCCCACCTCAATGGTGTCGGCTGCCTCTGTCGCAGTGTCGGCGTCCTCCTCGATGGCCAGCAGTACGTCGTCGACCAGGTCGTCGCAGTGGAAGCGGGCGAACAGGGAAGGGCCCTTGCGCATGAGCCCGAGCGCCAGTTGCCGGGCGGCCTTCTCCAGTGCGGATGTCTCGTCGAACCAGGCGACCAGGGAGCCGGCTGCACCGGAGTCGATTCTGTCGACGATTCCTGCGGTGCGGTATCCGTCTACCTCGTAGAACGTCTCCCGCAGGTCCTCCGGGAGATCACGGCGCTTCATGATGCCGTGCTCAATGTTGAGGAACCACCAGGCTTCATGGGTGTGGCGGTCCTCGAAGACCACGAAGGTCTCCACCCGCCCGCAGTTGATCGTGACCAGCCGTTGGACGTCGCGAGACCTGCTCGTCAAGGGCATGGCGCTGATCGTCCAGAACCGGCCGTCGGTTGCTGAGGGCCAGGGGATCACACGGTTGACGTAGGTGACGAGGTCCGCGAAGACTTCTCCGGCGGCGGGGACCTGTGTGAGCTGCTCGTACTTGGAGCGTGTCGCCTGTCGCCGCTTGGCGATGAGCATCCTCTGGTCGTCAGGATGGATCTGCGGCTCACCGTTGGCCCAGCTGGCCTGGACGTCGCGGTCCACGACGGCATCCAGGACCGAGTCCGCCCACGACTGGGAGACCAGGTCGATGTTGCGCAGATGGTGTCCGGCGTCGCGCTGGTGCTGGACCATCTGGCGTTCGGCGGCGTCCAGGTCGTGGCGGTCCACTGCCTGGAACTGGACGGCCACGATGTCGGGGTGGTGGCGCGAGTGGTCGGCGAAGCGCCGCACGACGTCACGGCTCTGCCCGACGTAGCGCTGTCCGTCGGCGAACTCCAGGATGTAGATCCCGCAGCGGTCCTCGCCCGCCTTGAAGCAGGTCGACAGGCTGGTGCCCGACTGGATCGCCCACCGGCGGAACGCGTCATTGCCCATGGACGGATTGTCCGCCCGGTCGCCCTCGTCTCGGGTGTGTTTTCGCCGACCAGATTGCGGAGACTACGAAGGCCTCGCAAGCGGGCCGACGACGTCAGGCGTGCCGCTCGAGGTCCTCGTGCGTGGCGGTGCGGAGGACCCCGGCATCACAACTGGCGCCGGTCGTCTCGCGGTCTCGGGTCTCGACGTTCAGGCGGGCTGTTCCTCCTCGAGGCGGTCGAGGATCCAGGACCGTACCAGGGTCGAGGCCGGCAGGTGCTTGGCAGCGGCGACTCGCTCGATGAGGGTCTGCTCGTCGGTGCTCAGGCGCACGGAGTACACCTTCGCGCGGTTGGGTCGTGTCGGTCGGACATCGGGCGGGTAGGGCATGTCGCGGGTTCGCTCGGATTCCTCGCGTAGATCGCGGGCGAGCCGCGGGTCAATGGTCTTCGCCATGGCGTTCTCCTTGTGTGTAGAAACGCAGGTCAGCTCCGGTAGCGGGCCAGACGTTGATTCCGTGGAGGTCTCCGTCGTCGTCGCGGAACGCGATGAGGACGAGCACTCGATGGGCACCAGTCGAAAAACCGATGAATCGAGAGGCGCCCATCCATGACTTCGGGTCGGGTTCGAAGGCGACCAGGTCTGGGTCGGACAGGACCTCGTCTCCCCAGGCCGGCTCCAGCTTGCGTCCACCTGGATGACGGGTGGGACGCGAAAGGACATGGGCCACGGACTCGTCGTCCCAGAACAGGCGTTCTCCCATGTACAGAGTGTACTACGGTGTCCGACGTCCTGCCTCGCTGATCTCACCTGGCCGCCCTCGTCAATCTCCTCCATTGGCGAGGGCGGCCCCGCTGGCGCGGGGCGGGTTCGGGCAGCGTCGTCCATCGTCATACGATTCCATCATGGAGGGAAGGCGAACCATTCAGGACCATGAGGTCTCCGACGCCCAGGTGGAGGTGTGGGCGGACGAGGCCGAGGCTGGAGCCGACGTCGATGAATTGAGGAAGCGATGGGGACGTCTGCCTCGCACCGACGCGGGTCGCCGGCCAGGGCGATCCCGCCTCCGTCGGTAGACCATGAGCGGATGCCTTGCGGACACATATCCCTCCGTCAGCCTCCGGGCTGCCAGGCACCGCAAGGCTGTCGATTGTCGGTGATGGCGGTGGGTTCGCCCTACGGCCATCACCCTGTTCGGCCGCTTCGGAGTCTGGTTGGCGGAAGAGCGTCACGAACTCGCTGCCGAGGCGATCGGGAGAGACGGCACGTTCCAATGCCTCGGCGCGCTGTGGCTCCAACTCTGGACTCCTCCCACTGTTCTCTGGACTGGCCACGAATTCCCAAGATCCGCCTCTCTGGACATGAGCCATGAAGCAGCCGGGGTTCTTCCTTCTCTCGCGAAACCAACAGAGCCGAAGACCGTGGCGGATGGTGGCAGTTCGCGAAAGCCGGTACCGGTCAGCCGGTGCGGAAGGTGCCTGAAGTGCGCAGCGAAGTTCATCCTTCAGCTGCCCGTACACCGCAAGGTTGCGGGTTTTGCAAGCTGCGACGGGTAAGGTAAATCGTCATCTGTGCAGTGCGGGGAGGTACGTCAGTGGCGTCGAGGAACCATGGTGTCGCATCGACGAATGACGCCCTGGACTTGACTCTCACCGACCCGGAGGTCACGGCCGCTTCGGACGCCCCACTGCCCTCCCCACTCTCCACGCCCTTCAACCCCAACCTCGCCCCTGCCGCTCTCGCCCCCGGCCTCCGCCTCTCCGGCCTGGCGCCTCAGGAACCGGCGACGGTCATCGCCGCGGACGCGACGACCTACGCGCAAGCCACCGAGGTCACCTACCGCACGGACTCCAATGCGACGGGCATCGTGATGATCCCGGACGACCCAGGCTCCCCGAAGCGCCGCGCTCTCCGACCCTTGCCCCCCACCACCGATGGCACCGCCGCCCTCCCCTTCGACGCCGACGCCGCCGAGTTCCTCCTGGCCTCGGAGGCACTGCGCATCAAGTACGCGGCGCTGTACGACCCGATGTCCGCGGTGTCCTCCTCGACGGTCCAGCCGCTGCCCCACCAGATCCGCGCGGTGTATGAGGAGATGCTCCCGCGCATCCCCCTGCGCTTCCTCCTGGCGGACGACCCGGGCGCTGGCAAGACGATCATGGCGGGCCTCTACATCAAGGAGCTCATCCTCCGCGACGCCTGCCGCTCCGCGATCATCGTCGTCCCCGGCGGCCTGGCCGACCAATGGCAGGCCGAGCTCTCCGAGAAGTTCGACCTTTCCTTCGAGATCTTCGACCCCGCCACGATGGGGTTCGCCCCCGCGAACCTGCACGAGGCGACACCGGAGCCCCCCAACCCCGACCTCGCTCCCCACCCCTACCTCATCGCCCGCATGGACCAGCTGGCCCGCAGCCCCGAGCTCCTGGACCAGCTCAGGCTCGCCCACTGGGACGTCGCCGTCGTCGACGAGGCCCACCGCATGTCCGCCCACTTCGAGACCCGCCACAAGACGCGC
Source organism: Actinomycetes bacterium (assembly GCA_023426345.1). Taxonomy (GTDB): domain Bacteria; phylum Actinomycetota; class Actinomycetes; order Actinomycetales; family Actinomycetaceae; genus Pauljensenia. The sequence goes on along the minus strand of JAFAAX010000186.1, from coordinate 4,510 downwards.
AAGACCCGACGCTTCCACCTCGGCGAGACGCTCTCCCGCACCGCGGAAAACTTCCTCCTCATGACGGCCACACCCCACGCCGGCAAGCCCGAGGACTACGACCTGTTCCTCACCCTCCTGGACAACGACCGCTTCGAGGGCGTCCACCGCGGCGGCGCTCACCGTTCCGACACGTTGGGCCTGATGCGCCGCCTGGTCAAGGAGGACCTCCTGACCTTCCAGGGCACGCCGCTGTTCCCGCAGCGTTTCGCCCACACGGTGTCCTACGAGCTCTCGCCCGCCGAGCACGCCCTCTACGAGGACGTCACCTCCTACGTCCGCGACCAGATGGGCCGCGCGGACTGGATCGCCGCCCACGGCAACAAGCGCCGTGGGAACACCGTCGGCTTCGCGCTGACCGTCCTCCAACGCCGCCTCGCCTCCAGCCCCGAGGCGATCCTGCGCTCCCTGGAGCGCCGCCGCGACCGGCTTTCCTCCAGGATCGACGAGGGCGACGCCCATCCGTGGTCCCCCGGTCCCGGGGGCGACGCGGGCTTCTCGCCCGCGTGGGCGATGGACGAGGGCGGCCCCGCGCTCTCGATCGACGACTTCGACGACATGGACGAGGAGACGGCAGAGGAGGACCGCGAGGCCTTCGACCAGCAGATCGACCAGGTTGTCGACGCGGCCACAGCCGCTGAGACCGTCGAGGAGCTCAAGAAGGAGGTCGCCGAGCTGGACCTCCTGGTCCGCGAGGCCACTGAGGTCCGGCGGGCCCCGGACACCTCGGACGCCGACCGCAAGTGGGCCCAGCTGCGCGAGCTGCTGACCGCCAATGTCCTGGGCGGGGGCGTCGATGGCGCCCAGCACAAGATGATCGTCTTCACCGAGCACCGCGACACCCTGGATTACCTGTCGACCCGCATCGGGCGGCTCCTCGGTCAGGCGGAGGCCGTCGAGGTCATCCATGGTGGAATGCCGCGGACCCAGCGCCTGGCCGCCCAGGAGCGCTTCACCCGTCAGGACAACGTCCAGGTCCTGGTGGCCACGGACGCGGCAGGGGAGGGTCTCAACCTGCAGAGCGCGCACCTCATGGTGAACTACGACCTGCCGTGGAACCCGAACCGGATCGAGCAGCGCTTCGGCCGCATCCACCGGATCGGCCAGACCGAGGAGTGCCAGCTGTGGAACTTGGTCGCCACGGACACCCGCGAGGGCGAGGTCTGGTTGAAGCTCCTGAACAAGATCGACATCCAGAAGAAGGCCTACGACGGGAACCTGTTCAATGTCCTGGGCGGGAAGACGGCCTTCGCCGGGCAGTCGCTGACCGATCTCATGGTGCGGGCGATCCGGCAGAACAACACCCCGGAGTCGCGGGCATACCTGGACACGGTCATCGACCGCGGCTACGCCGAGGGCGTCCAGGAGGTCGCCGAGGAGCGCGCCCTGACCGACCTGCACTTTCACCGGAGTGACCTGGAGGAGGTCCGCGACCGGATGGAGGAGGCCCGCAAACGCCGCCTCCAGCCGGGCTACGTCCAGGGGTTCTTCCTCGCGGCCTTCCAGAAGCTCGGAGGTGTGGTCCGCGACCAGGAGCCGGGGCGTTTCCGCGTCCCCTTCGTTCCCCACGTCGTGCGCGATGAAGCCCGACGTCACAACCGCGGCATCGCAATCCCGGACCGGTATGAGCGGATCTGCTTCGATCCGGCCTTGGAGAAGGTCCGCGGTCTGCCCGACGCAGCCCTGATCGCAGCTGGGCATCCTCTGCTCCAGGCGGTCACGGAACTGACGATCGCGCGGAGCGCCCCATTGCTGCGTCGTGGCGCGATCCTGGTGGACCGGACGGCGCGCCAGCGGGAGCACCCGGTGCTGATCTTCACGGTCGAGCAGCGGATCCAGACCCACGACGTGCCACCCAAGGATGTCAGTCACCACTTCGACTACGTCTCGGTGGCGCCGGACGGAACGATCTCGGCCGAGGAGCCATCGATCCTGTTGAACTTCGAGCCTCTGCGCCCCGAGGAAACGGTGGGCGCCAGCGCGATGCGTGGCGAGCATTGGATCCAGCAGGACCACTCGGCGGCGGTGCGCGGCTGGGCGTATACGAACGGTCTGCTCCCGCGAGAGCGCGAGATCACTGGGCAGATGTCGGTCGACGTCGAGCGGACACGCACCCAGGTGACAGAGCGGCTCCGCGCGGAGATGACGTACTGGGACCAGGAGGGCTGGAAGCGCGAGGAGGACCTCAAGGCCGGCAAGACGGTCAAGCAGTCCCCGAAGGCTGCCTACGACAAGGAGGCGGAACTCGAACGCCGACTGGCCGCCAGGATGGATCACCTCGATCACGCCCTGGATTTCGAGGAGCGCCCACCCTCGATCCGCAGTGTGGCGTTGGTCATCCCCGAGCACCTGCTGATGGGTCCGGCCGAGGCCGCCCACTACGCCCACGACACCGTGCCGTCCGAGGTCCAGGCGGTGCGTGACGTCCTGGCTGCTGAGCGGGCGTTGGGGCGTCATCCCGTGGAGATGGCGCACAACAATCCGGGCTTCGACATCGTCTCGACGGAGGACCTGCCGGGCGGTGGTCAGCAGGTCTGGTACCTCGAGGTGAAGGGGCGGAGACCAGGTTCGGCCGATGTCCACGTGTCGGCCAATGAGGTGGAGTTCGCCCAAACGCACATGGCCCGTCACATACTGGCTTTGGTGAGCGTGGATCTGGACAACCCGGGCAACGATCGTGCGCGGTACGTGCGCGAGGCGTTCCAGGGGGTCCAGATGGCCGGGCTCATGCAGGCAGCGGACTTCAACTGGAAGAAGCTGTGGGCGCGGGGAACGGATCCACAGTGAGCAATGACGGGAACAGTAGGACGGACACCGGCGACGGTGCACGATCGGCAACACGATACGGGGAGCACATGAGCGAGCAGACGATGAGGCAGACGACGGATCCGCAGGGAGTTGGGGGCCAGCCGGTGGCGCACCGTAAGCTCATCGAGGTCGGCATCCCGTTGGAAGCCATCAACAAGGAGTCCGCGCGTGAGAAAGCCATTCCCAAACACGGGCATCCCTCAACGCAGCATCTGTGGTGGTCGAGAAAGCCGCTTGCGACTACACGAGGTGTGCTGTTTGCCCAGTTGGTCGATGACCCCTCGTCCCATCCGGACGAGTTCCCGGCCGAGGCTGAGCAGGACGCCGAGCGCTCGCGGCTGCACGACCTGATGAAGCGACTGGTTGTATGGGAGAACTCGAACGACGAGACCCTGCTGGCGGAGGCTCGTGCCGAGATCAAGAAATCCAACGGCGGAATGATGCCTGCAATGGTAGATCCATTCGCTGGCGGAGGGTCAATTCCACTGGAAGCCCAGCGTCTGGGTCTGGAGGCTGATGCATCAGACCTCAACCCCGTAGCGGTCCTTATCAACAAGGCGCTCATCGAGATCCCACCCAAGTTCGCCGGGCAGCCTCCCGTCCATCCGGGAAAGCACGAGATGATGCACGATGCGCTTTACCAAGGGGCGCAGGGCTTGGCCGAGGACGTGCGCTTCTATGGAAACTGGATGCGCGAGCAGGCGTTCCAGGCAATCGGGCACCTCTACCCGACCGTCACCGATGAAGACGGCAAGAAGCGAACAGTCTACGCATATAAATGGGCTCGGACTGTCACTAGCCCGAATCCAGCGAATCCGATCGAGACACCCTTGGTGAGCTCGTGGTGGCTGAGCAAGAAAACAGGCAAGGAGGCGTACGTCGTGCCAACCGTCGTCGACGGACACGTGGAGTATTCCGTGCACCACGACGCGAATGGGCCGGGCAATTCCAACGACGGAACGATCGGTCGTAACTGGGGCGGTGCGGTCTCGATTGCAGACGGGACCCCGATCTCCTGGGACTATATTCGATGCGAGGGAAAGGCTGGAAGGATCGGAGCGCACCTCATCGCAGTCGTGAGCGAGGGGGATAGGGGGCGACTGTATACGACTCCAAATGTGTCGCAAGAAGAAGCGGCAGGAGTTTCTCGGCCCGATATTGAACTGGGAGAAATCGTTCCAGGTGGGCCAGCGGCCCGAAATGTCCCTCTTTACGGGATGACCGACTTCTCCGATCTCTTCACCAATCGACAGTTGGTCGCACTGACGACGTTCAGTGATCTCGTCGGCGAAGCTCGTGAGCAGGTGCTTGCGGACGCATTGGCCGCGGGCCTGCCCGAGGGCGACCGCCTCGAGGCCGGTGGTACCGGAGGAGCGGCATATGCGGATTCAGTTGCCGTGTATTTGGCAGAGATGGTCAGTCGACAAGCTGACCGGATGTCTTCAGTTGTCGGCTGGGACGCGCAGAGTCAGCAGGCGAGCCATGTGTTTACGCGTCAGGCGATACCGATGATTTGGGATTTTGCGGAGGTGAACCGGCTCTTCGGACATTCGGTGGGGGTCATGGGGTGAGTCCGCCGGCGGCGAGGAGCATGCGGAGCCGGTAGTTGTCGCGGTTGCGGAAGCCGCGGGCGAGGCGGCGGTGCAGCTCGATGATCCCGTTC
>JAFAAX010000162.1 GCA_023426345.1 Actinomycetes bacterium | reverse complement strand
CCACCCCGCCCGCTCCCCGTCGCAACCGTTCCCCGACCCACACTCTTCCCGCCGCAACCGCATCCTCGCGCGAATCCCGACCACGCGGCGCCGCCCTCGTCACTGGGCAGCGTGATTCACGCGCCGCACGAGGGGAGCCGCGCCCTTCACCGGATCCGGCGGATCCGGTCGGACTCGCCCTGAAGGAAGGCGAGGAGCGCCGAGGCGTCCAGGATGGTGGTCACGCGTCCTCCTGGCGTGCCGCGGCCCGGCGTTCCTCGATGACCTGCCCCACCAGGTCGGCGTCGCCCACCTGCCTCCTCATGAGCGCCAGCGCCTGTTCTCTGCTGGTGAGGACCGTGCCGCTGTCCGTCTCGATCATCAGCAGGGCGGTGCCCTGTTCCCAGTGCTGACGTGCGCGGAGTTCGGCGGGAACGACCAACCGTCCGCGATCTCCCATCGATACGACGAACGTGATGCCCATGGTGAGAACGTGCCGCGTGGAAGGCTGCTGTGGGAGACCGCTGTCGAACGGAGACGGCCCGGTGCCAGTGAGAGACTGGAGCCACTCGGGCCCGGGAACGGGCTCGGACCCCGACGACGGAGCAGGAGCGCGACCGCGATGACGACGCAGAACGACCAGAACCTGGGCACCCCCATCCCGATGCAGCAGTTCGATCCCGCGTGGCGGGCCGATTCCGACCGCTATCAGGGTCCCGCCGCGCACTACCGCCGCACCGGGCGCTCCGGCCTGGTCCTGCCGGCGATCAGCCTGGGCCTGTGGCAGAACTTCGGCGACGAGCGCCCCCACGGCGTCCAGCGCGACATCCTGCGCACGGCTTTCGACCTGGGCATCACGCAGTTCGACCTGGCGAACAACTACGGCATCCCCTACGGCTCGGCCGAGGCGAACTTCGGCCGCCACTACGATCGCGACTTCCGGTCCTACCGGGAGGAACTCGTCATCACGACGAAGGCCGGCTACGACATGTGGCCGGGCCCGTACGGGCAGGGCGGGGGCGCGCGCAAGTACGTCCTCAACTCGCTCGACCAATCGCTCGCGCGGATGCACCTCGACTACGTCGACATCTTCTACAGCCACCGCTTCGACCCGGACACGCCGCTGGAGGAGACGATGGGCGCGCTCGATCAGGCGGTCCGTTCCGGCAAGGCGCTCTACGTCGGCATCTCCTCCTACGATCCGGACCAGACGCGCCGCGCCGTCGAGATCGCCCGCGAGCTCCACCTCCCGCTGATCGTCAGCCAGCCGCGCTACAACATGCTCGACCGCGCGATCGAGGGCCAGGGCGGCGTCCTCGACACCTGCGATCAGCTCGGACTGGGGACCGCGGTGTTCAGCCCGCTCGCCCAGGGACTGCTGACGGACCGCTACCTGGGCGAGGACGAGATCCCCACGGGCTCGCGCATGCGGATGCAGCGGTATCTGCGCGCGGATGTCCTCACGGAGGACCGGCTCGGGCATCTGCGGGCCCTGCGCGACGTGGCCCGCGATCGCGGCCAGTCGCTCGCGCAGATGGCGCTGGCCTGGCTGCTGCGCGACTCGCGAGTGACGACCGTGCTGGTGGGGGCGTCCTCGTCGGCGCAGCTGCGCGACTCGGTGGGCGCGCTGGACAACCTCGCCTTCTCCGACGACGAGCTGGCCGTCATCGACCAACACTCGCGGGCAGCCGCGCTGGACTGATCCATCCGCGGCCTCGCCCCGATCGTGTGGCGTCCGGCCGGCTGGGGCCTGGGCCGTCCCCATCTCCCTTGACGAGGGCGGCCCCGCGGGCGCGGTCCCGGGGCCCGTGGAGTCTCGGAGGTGAGGGCGGTCGTTCGTCTGTTGTCGGGAAGAGCGATTGAGCCCCCGTAGCCTGCCTGAGGGTAGAGGGGCTAAAATCCTGTCATGACGAAGCCGATGGCGTACCGCGATCTCGCGGAGCTTCTGCGTCACGCCGGCTTCTCGCATCGCCGGGGCAAGGGGGATCACGAGGTATGGCGGAGGGGCGCTGTCACGGTGACGATTGTGAGATCGCGGCTGGTGTCGCCGGCAGTGGTCCGCGATGCGTTGCGGGCGATCGAAAGGAGCCAGAACGGTGAATGAGATCGAGGTGCGCGCCAGCCGATGGTCAGGCGGGTGGGAACTGGAGATCGACGGCCACCACCACACGCAGGCGACGACCCTGGATCGTGCGCGTCAGCAGGTCATCGACTACTTGGACACCGTGTGGGACGACGTCGACCACTCCGACTGGACGGTGACCGTCATTCCGGAGGTCGACGGACTGGATGAGGCGGTGGCGGCGAGGTCTGCGGTCCGCGAGGCGGCCAGGCTCCAGGAGGAAGCGGCTCGGAAGTCGCGTGCCGTCGCTCGGAAGCTGCGAGCAGAAGGCCTGTCGGTGTCGGACGTGGCGACGGTGATGGGAGTATCCCGCGGCCGCGTGTCGCAGCTGACCAAGGCGTGAGCCGCGGACGGTGAGGAAGGCGGCCTCCGCGGCCCAGAGGAGGATCCGCCTCGACAACTCGTTCCGGACGCTCGCTCAGGTCAACCGGAGCAAGTCGGAGTCCGTGTAGAAGGAGTGCCTTCCGGTCTCGTCCTCCCAGAAAACGAGCGTGGGCGACTCGCCCTCTGCGGGCTTCGGATTCCTGAGTTCTTCAAGAGCGGTCTCTGCGGACTGGATGAGCGTGTCGAAGCCCTTCTGGACGTCCTTCTCCGCTTTCAAGGTGCGCGCATATGCCTCGTTGAGGAAGCCTTTTCTCTCCTGGAGATCAGTCCCCTTCGGAAGACGCCGTGCCGCCGGGTTCAACTCCTCCAGCTCCTTCTCGACCGACGCGCGCGCCTCCTCGAACGACTTCGACCGTTCGAGGAGGCGCGACCACAGATCGACGGCCTCGTGAAGTCCGGTCGTCAGTTCCTCGGAGGACAGGCGGACGGACTGGGGGTGCCGCTCCATGTCTACACAGACTCGAAGGTTGGCGATCCGGAGCCCGACGAAGGAGGCGAGCATCGCGGCATGGACGTCGTAGTTCGCCTGATCGACCTGGCCGATCTCGGTGAGTCCGCTGACAGGGCGTCCCTCGACGAGCTGGCGGAACCGCTCGGCGAGTGTCCTCACGTCCCGCTCCGCCAGGGCGAGCCGGATCAGCATGTCGTCGGAGAACGATCCCTCCAGCTCGTATCGCCGGTAGACCTCATCGACTACTCGGGATGCGGTGACGAGTTCGCCGACATGCGTGGCCTCCGCTCGGGCGAGGACCGTGTCGAGCGTCCGCTTCACGGCGTCGAGCCTTTGCTCGACGCGCTGGAACTCGTGCAGGACGACGGCCGTCGTCAGTGCCTGCGCCGCCATCAGGGGGGCGACGACTGGCAACGAACCGGGGACGGCGAGGAACGGCGCCTGGGCGACGACGCCATGTGCGCCCATGACGGCGCTGCCCACACCCGAGCCGAGCGTCATCAGTGTCGCAGGATCGGCTGTCGCCATGTACAGGGTCGAGGAGAATGCCGCGGAGACCGCGGTCCCGCCTGCGGCGCCGCCGGCGACGGTCAGAGACAGAGCGCTCTGCTCCGAGAGAGCCTTCGCGCCGGGAGCGTAGGCGCCGGTGGCCAGATAGCTGTCTCGAAGGCTGGATATCACGCGGTCGCGCAGACGGTCCTGGAACTCGAACACCGCGATCTGTGTTCCGTGGTCATCGAGGCGGCGGACGGAGACCTGCTCCGGATCAGCCGTGCGGGGCGCGTCCATGCAAGGTCCCTTCGAGGAATGCGTGCCGTCAGAGAGGTCTGAGACGTGACGACCGCGAGCGTTTGATCCGCCGATCCGATCGTATCAACGGGCGACAGGCGGTGGTGCCCGCCTCTTCCGTGAGGGCGCCTCCTTCCGGCACTGTCCGCGCCCCGCAGCGCGGCCAGTCGACGCGCCGGCCATGCGGACGGCGCCGTCCTCGTCGCTGGCTCATGGGGTCCGTCGTCCCGGCGGCTCACGCCGGCCGCCCCCCCACCACGGTCGCCAGCACGCGCGCGGCCCGCAGGCGCTCCGCGGCGGCGTCCCAGGCGTCGGCGTGAGCCGGCGCGCCCGGC